>JBFKMV010000040.1:0-30437 GCA_041629655.1 Candidatus Polarisedimenticolaceae bacterium | reverse complement strand
GGTATGGCGCAACTGGATCAAGCTGCGCTCGGAGCGGCGACCCAACGCCGTAACTCCGGCAATGCAGGTCGGGCTGGCTCGAGAACCGTGGAGCTGGACGCGCCTGCTGGCCCGACGGCTGTTCCCCTGGCGGGTGACCGTGCCGGCGCAGTGGATGACCGTCTACCGGCGCGCGCTCGTCACCCCCGAGATCGGCCCCAACACCCGGCACGACCGGGCGCACGCATTCTGAGGCGCCCGGATCTTCCCCCCACGGTTCCTTTCCAGCCCCGCGCCGCCCCATGTCGGGCGTCCACAGCCGGACGACTCGCGGGAACGCGGCGCGAGCGGCTACACTCTGCGCACCACGATGGGGGTACGGCGCAACCGTTCGCGGACGGATATAATGGGCGGCCAGCAACTCCTGCCCGGGAGCCGGATCGATGAGAACCACCGAAAAGACCAGGTGCAACGCGTGCGGAAAGCGCGCGGGCCAGGTCGAGCTGCTCAAGTGCCCCGCCTGCTTCGAGCCGGTCTGCGAGAACTGCGCGTGCCGGATGGGCGGCCGCGATTTCTGCAGCAAGGCCTGCGCCCGTTACTTCTTCTTCGAGGACGAGGAGGAAGGATGACGGGCGGCGCGGGCTTCCCGGTCGCGCGACCACGCCGGCTGCGCAGGAGCGCGGTGCTGCGCGACATGGTCCGCGAGACCACGCCCGGTCCGGACGATCTGATCTACCCGCTGTTCGTGCGACACGGACGCGGCGTGCGCACCGAGATCCCCTCGATGCCCGGCCAGTTCCACTTCTCGCCCGACCGGCTGGTCGAGGAGGCCGGCGCGGCGCTCGAGGACGGAATCCGGGCGGTGCTGCTGTTCGGCATCCCGGAGCGCAAGGACGCCACGGGGTCCGAGGCCTGGGACGACGAGGCCGCGGTGCAGACGGCGGTGCGCGACCTCAAGCGCAGCTACCCCGACCTGCTGGTGATCACCGACGTCTGCCTGTGCGAGTACACCGACCACGGTCATTGCGGCGTGGTGCGCGAGGGCGAGGTGCTCAACGACCCGACGCTCGAGCTGCTGGCGCGCGCCGCGGTGTCCCACGTCCGCGCCGGCGCCGACGTGGTGGCGCCCTCCGACATGATGGACGGGCGTGTGGGCGCGATCCGCCGGGCGCTCGACGACGCGGGCCACGCCGACACCGTGATCCTGTCCTACGCCGCCAAGTACGCCTCCGCGTTCTACGGGCCGTTCCGGGAGGCGGCCGACTCGGCGCCCAAGTTCGGCGACCGGCGGGCCTACCAGATGGACCCGGCCAACGCGGACGAGGCGCTGCGCGAGGTCGCCCTGGATCTCGAGGAAGGCGCGGACATCGTGATGGTCAAGCCGGCGCTGGCCTACTTGGACGTCGTGCGGCGGGTCAAGCGGCAGTTCGGTGTTCCGGTGGCGGCCTACAACGTCAGCGGCGAGTACTCGATGCTGGCGGCGGCCGCCGAGCGGGGCTGGATCGATCGCGAGCGGATGGTGCTGGAGGTGCTGACCTCGATCCGCCGCGCGGGCGCGGACATCATCCTGACCTATCACGCGCGCGAGGCGGCGCGCCTGCTGCGCTAGCCGTGGCGGGTCGCTCCAGCCGCAAGCGGGCCGAGCCGGCGCCGCGGCTGTTCGCGCGCGAGGAGCTGCGGCTGCGAGCCTCGGGGCTGGCGCAGCTGAGCCGGCTGGCGCGCTCGGGACGCGGGACGCTGACCGAGCGCGAGCGCCGCCGCGACGAGGATCGCGAGACGATGCGCCGGCTCGAGACGTGGGGCGCCGAGCTGGCCCGCCGGTTCCGGTTGCGCTACCTGAGGCTCGAGCCGGAACGCGACGGGGTCAACGGCCACTACGGGATCTGCTACGACGACGGCCTGATCCGGATCCGGCTGCGGCACGCCCGCACCGGGCGGTTGCTCAAGGAGTCGAGCCTGGTCGACACGCTGTGCCACGAGCTGGCCCACCTGCGCTACATGGACCACTCGCTGCGCTTCCGCCGGCTGTACCAGCGGATCCTGGCCCAGGCGCGGCGGCTGGGTTACTACCGTCCCGGGCCTGCGGAGGACCGGCCCCGCCAGGCGAGGCTGTTCGACGAGGGGGCCTGCGGGACCGCGCACCGGCGATATCGAGCCTGAGCGGGTTCTGGAGACACGAGATGGAGAGACTGTTCGAGCAGGCCAAGCGTTACATCCCCGGCGGCGTCGACAGCCCGGTGCGCGCGTTCCAGGCCGTCGGCGGGACGCCGGTGTTCCTGGAGCGCGGAAGCGGGGCCCGGATCCACGACGTCGCCGGCCGGGAGTACATCGACTACGTCGGCTCCTGGGGGCCGCTGATCGCGGGGCATGCGCACCCGCGCGTGGTCAAGGCGCTGACGGAGCAGGTGAAGAAGGGCACCTCCTTCGGGACGCCGTGCGAGCTCGAGACCGGGCTGGCGCGGCGGGTCGTCGAGCGGGTGCCGGCGTGCGAGAAGGTGCGCTTCGTCTCCTCGGGGACCGAGGCCACGATGTCAGCGATCCGGCTGGCCCGCGGCGCGACCGGCCGTGACCGCGTGATCAAGGTCGCCGGTTGCTACCACGGGCACGTCGACTCGCTGCTGGTCAACGCGGGCTCGGGAGTGATGACGCTCGGGATCCCGGGCAGTCCCGGGGTGCCGGAAGCGCTGGCCTCGCTGACCGATGTCGTTCCGTTCAACGACGTCCAGGCGGTCGCGGGCGTGCTGGAATCCAAACCGGGTCAGGTTGCCTGCATGATCGTGGAGCCGATCGCCGGCAACATGGGCGTCGTCCCGCCCACCGACGGCTACCTGCACCGGCTGCGCGAGCTGACCCGGGAGCACGGCGTGGTGCTGATCTTCGACGAGGTGATGACCGGGTTCCGCGTCGACCGGGGCGGGGCGCAGGCGCTCTACGACGTCGATCCCGACCTGTCCTGCTTCGGCAAGGTGATCGGGGGCGGCCTGCCGGTCGGCGCCTACGGCGGCCGGGCCGAGCTGATGGACCGCGTCGCGCCGACGGGCCCCGTGTACCAGGCCGGGACGCTGTCCGGCAACCCGCTGGCGATGCGGGCCGGGATCGAGACGCTGGACATCCTGGACGAGCCCGGCGCCTACGAGCGGCTGGAGACCGTCTCGCGCCGGCTCGACGAGGGATTGCGCGCCGCCGCCCGCGAGGCCGGCGTCGCCGTGACCCTGAACCGCGTCGGCTCGATGCTGACGGCGTTCTTCACCGACGCCCCGGTGACGCGGTTCGAGCAGGCGAGCGCCTGCGATACCGTGCGCTACGCGAAGTTCTTCCACGCCATGCTGAAGCGCGGCGTGTACCTGGCACCATCTCAGTTCGAGGCGGCGTTCGTCTCGCTGGCCCACGGCGAGGCCGAGCTGTCCGCCACCGCGCAGGCGGCGAGCGAGGCGCTCGGGGAGCTCGCGGCCTAGGAGGGATCATGCTCAAGCTGCACTTTCACGGACACGCTTGCTGGCACTTCGACGACGGATCCCACCGCGTGCTGGTCGATCCGTTCCTCGGCGGCAATCCGGCGGCCGACGTCGGCGCCGACGCCTTCGACAAGCTCGACGCGATCGTGATCACGCACGGACACGGCGATCACGTCGGCGACGCGGTGGAGATCGCCAAGCGCACCGGGGCGCTGATCGTGTCGAACTTCGAGATCGCCGGCTGGTGCGGCAACCAGGGCGCCGAGGCGCACCCGATGCACATCGGGGGCGGCAGGGCGTTCCCGTTCGGGCACGTCAAGTTCACCATCGCCCATCACGGCTCGACCGGCCCGAACGGCGAGCCGCTGGGCAACCCGATGGGCGTCGTGCTGGGGATGGGCGGCAAGAAGGTCTACCACGCCGGCGACACCGGATTGTTCCTCGACATGCAGCTGATCGCCGAGATGAACGGACCGCTGGACGCGGCGCTGCTGCCGATCGGCGACAACTTCACCATGGGCATCGACGACGCGGTCAAGGCGGCGGAGTTCTTGAAGGCCGGCGTGACGATTCCGATGCACTACGACACGTTCGACGTGATCAAGGCCGACCCGTCGGAATTCAAGGCCAAGGTCGAGCGGCAGGGCGGCAGCGTGGCGATCGTGGCGCCCGGCGGGGACTACGCGCTGGCCTGACGGCGGACCGGGTCAGCGGCCGTAGTGGCCGAGCGCCCCCTCGCCGTGGGCCAGCGACGTCCCGGTGGCCAGGTAGTACCGGGCCACCCCGTCGAGCAACGCGTCCCGGTCGACGTATTCCGGCTGCGTCAGCACGCCGCGGTCCTGGAACGCGGAGAACGAGTCGGGAAGCCCGGTGCCCTGGGAGCGGTAGAAGCGGTACAGCACGCACGGATCGGTGCCGCTGTAGTCGTCCCAGGTGACCCGGACGTCGCCACCGTCCTTGTCGACCCGCAGCCCGGTCAGCTCCGCCGGGGCGGTCGCGGCGCACAGCGGGTCGTCCAGCGCGTCGTTCGGGTCGGTCTCGCCGGCATCCACCGCGCCGTCCGCGTCGCGGTCCTCGGCGCCGTCGGGAGCGCCGCCCCCGTCGCTGTCGGCATCGACGGGATCGGTCGTCGTGCCGGGGTCGCTGTCGGCCACGAACGCGCCGGCGGAGGTGTCGGTGCCGGCCGAGGGTACGGTCACCCCGGCTTCCAGCCCGTCGTTCAGCCCGTCGTCGTCGGAGTCCACGTCGGCGAAGTTCCGCAGGCCGTCCCCGTCGGTGTCCTGGGCGAAGTCCACCTCGGCGCCATCGGTCAGGCCGTCGTCGTCGGAGTCGGCGTCGACCGGGTTGCTGCCCGCGGCGACCTCCTCGTGGTCGAGCCGCCCGTCCTGGTCCTCGTCGGTCGCCAGGTGCTGCGACGGGTCCCCGAACAGGATCAGCTCGTCCATGTTGTCGTCGCCGATCCCGTTGACGACGTAGCCGGTGATCAGGCTCTGGAACACCGCGCTACCGATGCGGCTGTCGCGGGTCACGAAGATCCGGCGGAACAGCTCCTCGTTCAGCACCTCGTACTCGGCCACCCGGCCGAGACCGGCCGGGGTCCAGCCGCCGATCGCACCCTTGCCGGCGAGACGCAGCCACTGCTCGCCCATCGACGTCGCGCTCAGGTCGGCGAAGTAGCCGTTGACGCAGTTGAGCGCCACCGCGAAGGTCTGCGCCGTGCCGTTGGCCAGGGTCGACAGCTCGCCGATGTCCCAGAAGCGCCCCGAGCCGCCGTTCTTGGTGCCCCAGATGTCGCGGTTGCCGTGCCCGAGGTAGTTGGTCACGACCGCGCCGCCGTCAATGCGCGTGCGGATCTCGGTCTTGATCGCGGAATTGCTGGCGAAGCTCGCCGCGTAGATCTTGTGCTCGGCGATCGCGCCCGGCACGATCGCGGCCAGGTCGTCGGAGATGGCCTGGAACGTGCCGTCGAACGTTCCCTGCCCGTCGTCGGCGACCAGGATCACCGCGTCGCCGACCTGGGCCGACGGCGGCGTCTGGGAGTAGGCCGTGATCTTGTCGGCGATCGTCTGGGCCTCGGCGGCGGTGCGCGGGGTCGCCCGGCCGACGTAGAGATCCGGCAGCAGGTCGGCGCCGTCGACCCGCGTGTACCAGTTGTCGGTCATCACCTCGCCGATGCCCGGAAACACCGGCGACATCTGCGTCGGCACGAAGTCGTTGCCGTTGCCGAGGTAGTTCCGGTAGTCCAGGTTGGCCTCGCCGAACAGCAGCACGAACGCCGGCGGCGGGGCCTGCCAGTTGTCGTAGGCGTGGTCGATCAGGCCGCGGATCCCCTCGGGCGTGTAGATCCCGTTGGAGAACTCGTCCATCGCGTCCTCGACCAGCACCTTGACCACGCGGAGCCCCTCGGCGACACGTTGGTCGATCAGCGGCTGCACCTCGGCCGAGAACTCGGGCACCGTGACCACGATCAGGTCGGCACCGTTGGAGCTCGAGGCCCACGAGGACGGGGTGTCGAGAATCACGGCGTCGGGGGAGAGCCGCGCGGCCACCGCCAGCGTCTCGTACGTCGCGTCGGCCAGCGGGCCGTCCTCGAAGCGCAGCGTCCAGGTGCCGGCGTCGGCCACGACCGCGGTCCCGGTCAGCAGCACCGGGTGGTCGGGGTCGCTCACGTCGTAGGCCTCCAGGGTGTCGGAGCCGAACCCCTCGACCTCCAGCGTCTGCTGGCCCGCCGGCGCGAGCGTGAACCGCAGCGCGTCGGACTCCGCGGTGAACGTGTCGTCGTACTCCAGCGAGAACCAGTTGGTGAAGACGCTGCTGAAACCGGCGCCGTTGATCCGCACCACTTCCAGCCGGACCACATTCTCGCCCTCGACCAGCAGCGTGTGGTCGACCAGCACGTCGTGCTCGATCAGCGCCAGCCCGTTGGTCTCCCGCTCGTCCACCAGCGTGCCGTTGAGGAACAGCCGGGTCCGGCGATCGGGATTGACGTTCGCCCAGTCGCTGCGGCCCTGCACGTTGAAGAACAGCCGCGCCTGCGCGCCCGCCACGGGCAGGTTGGACAGCGTCGCGCGGTAGGCGTCCGAGGAGTCCGGGAACGTGCCCGGATCGTCGTCCAGCCGTTCCCACCACCAGTGCTCGTCGGGTTGGGGGATCTGGGCGGTGTCCGAGGTGTAGAGCTTGCTCTGTTCCTTGCGCACCGAGTTGCGGAAGGTCGCGGTGACCGCCGCGCCCGCCGGTGCCACCGCGCGGGTCGCCATCCGCGGCCCGGCGGCGACGTCGCTCTCGATCCAGTACACGTTGGTGTCGGTGTAGCGGGTGTCGAGCCCCTCGCCGTAGAACACGATCGCGTCGGCGGGGTCGAACACCCCGTCGCTCTCGCCCTCGACGCGGATGTCCACGACCACGCCGTCCCGCTTCAAGACCAGGTTGCGCGGGTCGATGCCGGCCAGGTTGACCCCGGCCGCGGTGAGGTCCGAGCCGAGCACGCGGTGCATGCCGCGCGCGGTGACGTGCAGCTTGACCGGATCGATCGCGGTCGCCGAGTCCGTGCCGGACGAGCCGCCCCCCGCGCCCGGCCCGACGTCACGCCGTGGCGGGCCGAGTTGCGCCGGGTTGACCACCAGGCCCCCGGCGACGCCCGCGAAGTGGGGGTCGCCGGCCGGCTCGACCGTCGCCGGCCCGGCCAGCGGTCCGCCCTCCAGCGGCTCGAAGATCACCTCGAAGTCCAACCCCTGGTGGACCAGCAGCGTTTCGCCGCGCTCGATCCAGCGCACGGGGTAGAGCTCCAGCAGCGCCACGTCGTGACCGCGCAGGCGGCCCACCTGGGCGATGCGCACCGGCTCGGCGGGCCAGGGGAGGTCCGCGCCGGGCCCCTCGGCGCCGGCCCTCGTCGGCGGCGCGGCCTCGAACGAGGAGCCGGCCGGAGCCCAGCGGTCGAGTCGCGGCGCGGCGACCTCGACGGGCCGGTCCGGACCGATCACGAGCCGCGGCGTGGTTCCCGGCGGCAAGGCGACCAGCGCGCGCAGCCGGGGCAGCACGGGCCGGCCGGGCTCGAACAGCTGGCCCTGGCCGGGGATCGCGATCGACGTCCGGCCGCCCTCGTCGACCCGCGTGACGAACGGCCGGGGATCCAGGCGCAGCACGACGCCGCGCTCGTCCGCGGCCAGCGTGCGCACGGCTCCCCGCGACGCGGGGTCGCTGTCCGCGGCCGCCACCGCCGCGGCCAGGCACGCCGCCAGGCCTGCCGCCGCGGCGAACCTCCGCAGCCTAGCCACCGGCGGCCTCCTCGCGCCGCTCGAGCTGCCGTTCGAGCAGGTCCGCGGTGTCCTTGAGCCGGCCCACGGCCAGGCTCCAGCAGCCGATCTCCGGCCGGCCCACGGCGCCGGCCAGGTCGACCCACATCAGGGCGTCGTTGCCGCCGTAGCGTTTCATGAACCGCGTGTTCTGGCCGCGGTTGAGCATCTCCTTGGCCAGGGCGAGGCTGGTCGAGCGGCGGCTGAGCGCGACCGCCCGGGGTTCCCGGGAGAAGTCCGGCCGCGCGTCGCCGAAGCGCTGGGCGGCGATCACCGCCGGATCCTCCAGCACCTCCCGCAGCGCAGGCTTCGGGAGCAGCTCCTTGTCCACGTGGATCAGCCAGCGCTGGAACCGGCCGCTGTCCTGGCGGCGGTGCATGCGCGCTCCGCGCATGGCCTCGATCCGGCGCCCCAGACGGTACGCCGCCTCGGCGCGGACCAGCATGTCCACCCACAGATCGACCGGGGCCACCGGGTCGGTCTCGGGGTCGGGGGTCAGCACGAACACGTGGCGCAGCGGCAGCGGGCGGTCGACGACCCGGTCCTCGCCGACCACGCGCCCCACGTCCACCGCCGCCTTGCCGAGGATGCGCGGAGTCGCGGGGTCCGCCGCGGCGCGCCGGAACACCTCGGGGATCGGCGCCGGGCCGTCCGGCACGATCCCCACCGTCCGCGGGTAGGGGCTGATCTCGCCGCTCTCGGGGTCGAGCGGGGCGAAGTCGTCGCTGAGGAAGCGGTGGCCGCGGCGCACCAGCTCCAGCGTCAGCGACGTCTTGCCGAACCCGGCCGGGGCCGTGATCAGGAACACGCCCCCGTGGCGGTCCTCCAGCGCCGCGGCGTGCAGCACCGCATGGCGGCCGAGCCGCTCCATCAGGGTGCGCAGGAAGTGCTCGTAGATCACCAGCGTCGGCTCGATGCCCGGGATCAGCGGGGTCGAGCGCTCGACGCCGCGGATCTCGCCGCGGCCGTCCTCGGGGACCACGATCGACACCGCGCCGTCCCCCGGGGCCTCGGCGCGGAAGCGGGCGTAGGCGGCCGCTATCGGCTCCAGGAGCCGCTCCGGGCCCCGCAGGGTCACCGCAGCGTCGAGGACGTGAAAATGGAAGGCGGCGCTCACAGGGGCGTCCAGCGTGTCACCGTGGGCCGTCGTGCCGTCAGGCCGAGCGCGCCGGCTCCTCCAGGGGTTCGGTTCCAGGGTATCCCAGATCGGATAGACGAAGGGGGCTCAGAGCCGCGCACGGCTCCGAGCCCCCTCCAGTTTTTCGGTCCGGTCCTCAGGCTTTACGCCGTAGGATCGAACCCCTCGTTCGGGCCAGGCCCGTAGATCGCCACGGCGGGCCCCAGGACTTCCAGAATCTCCTGGGACGACTTGGTGGTGACCCGCGGGCTCGCGTATTCCTTTTTCCGCTTGTCCATCGGATGCCTCCAGTTGCTCCCTAGTCTGACCTCGCAGGCTGCGGGCAGTCTACCGCAACCTGGCTGTTACTACTTGGTACGCCATTGACGGGCCGGCCGCAACCCCCGTCCCTCGTCGGCCGGCGGCGCGACCTCGTGGGCGTCGTAGAGGTCCACGGCGAACCGCCAGACCTGGCTGGCCAGGTTCCCGTTCTGGTCCAGAACGCCCCAGTAAACCGTCGCATTCGGGGCCGCGGCGGCCCGCTTGAGCAGGCTGGACCGGATTACGGCCTCGTTACCGCGCGCCCGCAGCATCAGCGACGGGTTCTCGAAGCTCGGGTCCGGGCTCACCGCCACGGTGTAGCGTCCGGAGGCGTCGGCCTCGAACGACAGGGTCAGCGCCGCGTCACCGGGCACCGTGGCCCCGTAGGCCGGAGCCAGGAGCCGGATCGGCGGGTGCTGCGGGTTGGCGACGACGCTCACGCCGCTGTGGGTCGTGCTCTCGCCGGACAGGTCGAGGTCTTCCAGGAAGTAGAAGTACTGGACCCCGTTCAGCGCCGCTTCGTCCGTGAAGCTGTAGCTGGCCCCGGAGTTGTTGACCGCGGTCGCCGGTATGAAGCCCGAGACCTTCTCGAGCTCGTTCGACAGCAGGTCGCGGCGCCAGATGTAGAAGCCCTGGTTGTCGATCTCGAGCGCCGTCTCCCAGTTGACGGTCACGCGGCCGTCGCCGGGAAGCACCTCGAACGAGGCCAGCTCGACCAGCAGCGGGCCGCCCTCGCCGACCTCGAGTTCGACGTCGCAGGTCGTCTCGTTCTGGTCGGTGTCGGTGGCCTTGAACGTGACCAGGTAGTTGCCGATGTCGGCGTCGGTCGGCGTCCAGTCGAAGGTGCTGCTGACCGGGTTGCCGGCGGTCGGCAGCGGCGGCGTCATCGTGGCGCCGGCGGGCAGGTTCATCACGTCGAGCGTGACGATGTCGCCCGCGTCGTTGTCCGAGGCGCTGATCAGGAACGACAGCGCGCTGTTGGCCTCGACCACCACGGTGGAGCCGCAGGCCAGCTGCGCCTGCACGAACCGCGGCTCGCGGCGCGGCGGGCCGAACACGGTCGGGTTGAGGCACAGCAGCCCCATCGCCGTCTCCAGCGTCCCGCCGATGTAGGTGCCCTCGTTCCAGCAGCCGTCGGCGTCCTGGTTCCGCAGCAGGAACGGCACGTAGCCCTCGCGGGCCGTGCCGGCGGCGGCCAGGATTCCGGAGGGCGGGTTCTCCTCGCCGGTCTCCCAGTCGAACGGCACGCCGCCGTTGTTCAGCGTCACCGGAACGCCGGTGGCGCTCTCGGTCAGGCGGAACGCGCGGCAGCAGGTCCACATCGCGTAGAAGTTGCCCTTGTTGGCGCGGCCGAGATCGTCGGCGTTGGCCGTGATGTTCCAGTTGTCGCCCATGTAGTCGATCGCCGCCTGGCGCTTGTTGACGATCGTGTTCAGCGGGGCGCCGTTGGTGGCGATGATGCTGCCAGGCAGGACCACGTTCTGGAGCTGGGCGGCGGCGAGACCGGACAGGCCGCCGCAGGTCGTGGCCTGGCCGTTGGTCGCCCCGCGCAGCGGGCCGGTGCCGGTGTAGCCGAAGGGCTGGGACCCGGCGGCGTTGGTCTGGTGGCTGTTCAGCGTGTACTCGGACTCGGCGAGGATCCAGTCCGGAGCGTCGATCCCGAACGACGTCGCCTCTCCGCCTTCCAGCGCCATCCAGATCCAGCTGTTGATCGAGTTGTCGCTGCGGCTGCTGGGGCCGTTGTAGTCCCAGCCGCCCCGGCCGAACGCGCCGGCGTTCTGCATCACGCCGATGAAATCGATCGCGTCCTCGACCAGCGTCTGGTAGCTCGCGGTGTCGAGGCTGGCGATGAACGCCGCCGTCGCGATCGGGTGCGAGTAACCGCGCCAGGTGTCGGAGGACGCCAGCCGTACGCTGATGCCGTTGGAGTTGAGATCGCTCACTCCGGCGGCCGTGGCCTGGCGCGCCACGTCGGCATTGGTCGCCACGGTCCCCTGGTTGGTCCCCGTGCCCTGCAGGTAGCCGAGCCCCTGCTTGACGAAGTCGACGTAGACGTCCTGGTTCGCATCGCCGGTGGGCAGGTGGCCCGAGTTCTCGAGCGCCCATATCGCGAAGCCGGTGGTCGCCCCGTCCTGGCTCCCGTAGCCGCTGCCGTCGGCGTTGAAGCTGCCGTCGGCGAGCTGCTTCTGCAGCAGGCAGCGCGCCGCGTCGGCGATGCCGATGTTGGTGTCGACCGCCAGGGCCTTCAGCGCGGTGTCGGAGATCGCCGAGCAGCTGTCGACGATATCGAAGGTCACCGTGTTGCTGCTCGGCTGGCCGCCGACGGTCAGCGTGGCCGTGACCAGCTCGCGGCAGCTGCCGCCCAGCAGCGTGAACGAGACGTTCTCGGCGATGAAACGGTCGTTGCCGACGGTGCCGCTGAGGTTGCCGTCGTCGTTGACCGTGACGTTGGGGTTGGGGCCGAAGGCGAAGGTGTAGGCCTCGCCGTTGGCCGAGCCGTCGCCGATCGGGCCGCCGTTGCCGGCCATGCCCCAGACCGGAACGGTCACGCCCGGGCGAACCTGCCGGTCCGGCTCGACCACGACCCGGTCGGCGGCTCCGGCGGTACCCAGGGCGAGGGCCAGGATCAGCAGGAACAGCGTCAATCTTCGGGGTGTCATGAAAACCTCCTCGTGCGGATCTCGTGTGCTTGCTTGGTTTACGTGTACCCCGACCCCGGGTGCCGGGCCAAGCGAACGGGACCGGGGGCGGGCGGTTTCTGTCCCCCGAATTGGCGGAAAACCGGCAGGAATCCTCCGGTTCGCATACGGGTTATGCGTCGGTGGCGGCGCGTCCCCGCGGCGTCACGGCGCGCACCAGAGAATCTCCAGTGGTGACGGGCGATTCCGGGCCCCCATACCTCCTATGAGCAGGGGCGGGGCCGGGAATGACGTCCCGCGTCAGGCGCGCGGGCTCGGCCGGCGGGAGAGCCCAAAAAAAAGGCCCGGCGCCGTGACGACGCCGGGCCACTGCTTCCGGTCCGTTCCTCAGGCCTTACGCGGGAGGATCGAACCCCTCATTCGGGCCGGGCCCGTAGATCGCCACCGCGGGCCCCAGGACCTCGATGATCTCCTGGGTCGTCTTGGTGGTCACGCTGGGCCGCGCGTATTCCTTTTTCTGCTTGTTCATCGAATGCCTCCCATCGGTGCTTCAACAAAGATCCGGTCGGCGTCTCGCGCTACCGGATGCGCCCCTTGCGGGACGGTTTCTCGGCCAGCCCCGGCGCGTCGCGGAGCGGCGCGACGGCGTCGTTCTTCTGGTACGGGTTGACGCCGAAGCGCCAGACCTGGCTGGCCAGGTCGCCCTTGTGGTCCAGGACGCCCCAGTACAGCGTGGCGTTCGAAGTCGCCGCCAGCTTGCCGAGCAGGCTGGCCCGGATCACCGCCTGGTCCCCACGGGCGCGCAGCATCAGCGCCGGGTTCTGGAACGTCGGATCCGCGCTGACCGCCACCGTGTGCGGTCCGGAGCCGGCCGCCTCGAAGCGCAGCACCAGCGGCTCCGTGCTCTGCACCATGGTGCCGTAGGCCGGTGACAGCAGCAGGATCGACGGGTTCTGCGGGTTGGCGATGGCGCGGACGCCGGTGTGGGTCGTGCTCTTCCCGGACAGGTCGATGTCCTCGAGGTAGTACACGTACTCGACCCCGTTGGGCGCCGTGCGGTCCGTGAAGCTGTAGCTCGCCCCGGAGTTGTTGACGGCCGTGGCCGCGATGAAGCCCGAGACGTTCTCGGTCGCGTTCGAGAGCATGTCGCGACGCCAGACGTAGAAGCCCTGGTTGTCGATCTCGAGCGCGGTTTCCCAGTTGACGGTGATTTCGCCGTCGCCGGGGATCACCTCGAAGGAGGCCAGCTCGACCAGCAGCGGGCCGCCCTCGCCGACCTCGATCTCGATGTCGCAGGTCGCCTCGTTCTGATCGTCGTCGGTGGCCTTGAACGTGATCAGGTAGTTGCCGATGTCGCCGTCGCCCGGCGTCCAGTCGAAGGTGCTGCTGACCGGGTTGCCGGCGGTCGGCAGCGGCGGGGTCATCGTGGCGCCGGCGGGCAGGTTCATCACGTCCAGCGTGACGGTGTCACCCGCGTCGGCGTCCGAGGCGTTGATGTCGAACGACAGCGCGCTGTTGGCCTCGACGACCACGCTGGCGCCGCAGGCGATGCGCGCGGGCACGAACTGCGGTCCCTGGCGCGGCGGGCCGAACACGGTCGGCTGCAGGCAGAAGATCGCCGAGCAGGTATCCCAGTCGGCGTCGTAGGGGAACGAGCCCGGCAGCGGATCCCAGCTGCCGTTGGCGTTCTGGGTCCGGACCAGGAACGGCCAGTAGCCCTCGGTCACGGCGCCCGGCGCGGTGATGTTGGTCTCCCAGTTGAAGGGGCCGACGTCGCCGCCGTAGGTGCCGTCGTTGGTCAGCGTGGTGACCTTGTTCAGGCGCAGGCCGCGGCAACAGGCGAACATCGAGTAGTGGTTGCCGTGGTTGCCGTTGAGCCACGTGAAGCCGGAGGGGTTGACCGCCCACCAGCGTCCGAGATGGGCCAGCGCCGCATCACGCTTCTCGGTGTAGCTGTCGAGATTCACGGCCGCCGGCGGATTGCCGGTTCCGGGGTAGGCCGGGGTGCCGACCGACTTGTTGCCCGGCAGCTGCTCCAGCGCCAGACCCGAGAGCCCGGCACAGGTCGTGTTGTAGGCCGGCACGTCGGACACGCCGGTCTTGCCGTAGTAGCCGAAGCGGCCGAAGCCCGGATCGGCGAGCGTGTCTTCCTGGCGGTTGACCAGCGCGGTGTCCACGCTGTCCTTGATCGCCGGGTCGAACGTTGCCCCGAAGACCGTCTCGGCGCCCTCGAGCGCCAGGTACATCCAGCTGTTGACCGAGTGGTCGTTCTGGTCGACGCCGGCGTAGTAATACCAGCCGCCCTCGGGATCGTTGTTGCCGTACCCGCGCGCCTGGCCGTAGTTCGACCAGTCGGTGTACTCCTCGATCCACTGCTTGTAGGTCAGTCCCGCGGCCGGGCCGACGCCGACGACGGCGTTGGGGGTCAGGCTGGCGATGATCGCGGCGGCCGAGATCGGGCCGGCGTAGTTCTCGTCGAAATCGCCCCCGGCGGCCGGGTAGTTCGGGCCGACCGGGTTGATGCCGGTCGTGCCGGCGAGGTGGCTGTGGAAGTTACGGCCCGCCTTGCCGGAGATGTCGACGACCTGGCCCTTGTTGAGCAGGTAGTCCAGCGCCTGCTGGACGAACGGCGAGTAGACCGTGTTCTGGTTCGGCGCGTGGCCGCTGTTCTCGAACGCCCAGGCGCAGAGGCCGGTGTGGGACACGGTGTAGGCGGGATCGCCGCTGAAGTTCGACGTCCACGAACCGTTGCCCTGCTGGCTCAGGTACACGAACCGCAGGCCGTCCTGGATCGCGATGTTCACGTCGACGGCGAGCTTGGTCTGCGGCGTGTTGGAGATGACGTCGGTGACGTCGACGATGTCGATCTCCACCGTGTCGATCGTGCCGCCGACGTCCAGCGTCGCGGTGATGATCTCACGCGTGCTGCCGTTGAGGAGCGTGAAGGTCACGTTCTCGACGACGTAGCGGTCGTTGCCGACGGTGCCGCTGAGGTTGCCGTCGTCGGCCACGCCCACGTTGGCGTTGGCCGAGAACGACCAGGTATAGGCCTCGCCGTTGGCGGAGCCGTCGCCCACGCCGCCGGCGTTGCCGGCGTTGCCCCAGACCGGGAGCGAGACACCGGGCCGCACCTGGCGGTCGGGCATCACCCGGACCGTGCTGGCGGCCCAGGCGCTGCTCATCGCGAGGGCCGAGACGAGCAGCAGTATCGTGATTCTGCGGAGTGTCATGGAGAGCCTCCTCGTTGTCTTCCACGCGGAGCGCCGGGGCCTGGTGCCGACCGCGACGACCCGGATTGCGGACGGAATCGAACTCTGTGCGTGAGGATTACCGCAGGCCGCCCCGCCGATCCATCGTTTTCACGGTCGCGCCCCCGCTTTTTTTCCGGCTCCAAACCCCTGAAAACGCACGACAAAGCCCCAAGACCCATAAGGGCTATGCGTCACTCCGGCCTGCCGGGGGGCGCGCGGGCCCGGAAAGGCCCGCCCTCGCTCCTGATCGGGGCCCATGGCTTTTATGTCCGGCGGGAGAGCCGGGATGGACGCCGGTTGTCGTCCGGGGGCGGCTCCGGGGCGCCCCGGGGCTACTTCGCGCGCTCGAGGTAGCTGCCGTCGAGGGTGCTGATCTTGAGCGCCTCGCCCTGCTCGATGAACGGCGGGACCTGCACCACCAGGCCCGTTTCCATGGTGGCCGACTTGCGCTGCGCCGAGGCCGTGGCGTCCTTGATCCCGGGGGCCGTCTCGGTGACCGTCAGCACCACCGCCGCCGGGAGGTCGACGCCGATCGGGCTGCCCTCGTGCAGCTGCACCTGCACCATCGACTCGGGCACGATGTACTGGATCGCGTCGCCGAGCATGTCCTCCGCCAGCAGCACCTGATCGTAGCTCGTCGTGTCCATGAAATGGTGGCCGCCGGCATCCGAGTACAGGTACTGCATCTCGCGGGTGTCGATCGACGCGCGCTCCACGACGTCGTCCGAACGGAAGCGGATCTCGGTCTGGGTACCGTCGATCAGGTGGCGCAGCTTGGTCTGCACGTGCGCCCGGCCCTTGCCGGGGGTGACGTGGTCCATGCTCATCACCTTGTACAGCGCGTCGTTGATCTTGAGGACCTGACCTTTCCGGATGTTGGTTGCCTTCATCGCTGTTCCGACCTCCTGCGGGGCTTGGTCGCAGGCACCGCCGCTAGTTGATGCGGACCTGCAGCTTGGTGTACGAGGGAAGGATCTTCTTCGGCGGCGAGCCGGAGAACTGGATCGTCAACTTGAGATGCTTGCCGGACCCCTCGCGGGCCAGGATCCGGCCGCTGCCGAACCGCGGGTGCCGGACCGTGGCGCCGACGGGGAAGCCGTCGCCGGGGTCCGCGCCCGCCGCCGCGGCCTGCTTTGCCGCGGGCGCGGCCGGGCGCCGGCGTGCGGCCCGCGCGGCGGACGAGCCGTAGCTCGCCGGGGCCGAGTCGACCCGCCAGTCGAAGCCCGACGAGCCGGCCTCGAGCGGCACCTCGTCGATCAGTTCCGCCGGCACCTCGTCGAGGAACCGCGAGGGCAGGTTGGGCATGAACTGCCCGTGGATCCGGCGGTACTGGGCCATCAGCAGATACAGGCGCTGCCGGGCCCGGGTCATCGCCACGTAGCACAGCCGGCGCTCCTCCTCGAGGTCCTCGTCGGTGGCGCTGGCCATGGTGTGCGGGAACAGGTTCTCCTCCAGCCCGACCAGGAACACCACCGGGAACTCGAGGCCCTTGGCGCAGTGGATCGTCATCATCGTCACGCCGGGGCGCGAGCCCACGTCGTCGGCGTCGCTGACCAGCGCCGAGCGGTCCAAGAAGCCCTCCAGCGAGGGAGCCTGCTCCTCCTCCTCGTACTCGACGGCGCCGCTGACCAGCGCGCGGAGGTTGTCCATCCGGTCGTCGCTCTCGCCGGGGTAGCTCTTCTTCAGGAACGCCTCGTAGCCGACCGCCTCCAGCACGTGCTCGATCAATCCGGCCACCGTCTCCTCGCCGCCACGGCGGGCCAGGTCCTCGATCAGGTCGAGGAACTCGCCGAGCCGTCGCGCGGCGCGCGGCGTCACCAGCGCCTGCTCGCGGACCTCGCGCGCCGCGGCCGCCAGCGGCAGCCCCAGCTTGCGCGCCACGTCCTCGACCGTGCGGACGCTGGTTTCGCCGAGACCGCGCGGCGGCGTGTTGACGACGCGCCGGAACGACACGTCGTCGGCGGGGTTGAGCGCCAGCTTGAGATACGCCAGCACGTCCTTGACTTCCTTGCGCTCGTAGAACTGGACCGAGCCGACGATCTGGAACGGGATCCGCTCGCGCCGGAAGACGTCCTCGAGCTGCCGGGACTGCGCGTTGGTGCGGTACAGCACCGCCAGCCCCTCGTAGGGCAGCTCGGATTCCAGCTCGCGGACGCGGCCGGCGACCCAGACCGCCTCGCTGCGGTCGTCGGGCGCCCGGAACAGCTGGATCCGCTCACCGCGCGGGTTCTCGGTCCACAGCCGCTTGCCCTTGCGGAAGCGGTTGTTCGCGATCACCGCGCCGGCGGCGGCCAGGATCGTGCCCGAGGAGCGGTAGTTCTGCTCCAGCCGGATCACCGTCGCGCCGGGGTGGTCGGCCTCGAACTCGAGGATGTTGCGGATCTCGGCGCCGCGGAAACGGTAGATGCTCTGGTCCTCGTCGCCGACGACGCAGATGTTGCCGTGATGCGAGGACAGCGCGCGCACCAGCAGGTACTGCGGCCGGTTGGTGTCCTGGTATTCGTCGACCAGCAGGTGCTCGCACTGGGCGGCGTAGCGCTCGCCGACGTCGGCGTGCTCCCGGAACAGCTCCAGCGTCCGCAACAGCAGGTCGTCGAAGTCGACCGCGTTGGCCCGGCGCAGCGCGGCATCGTAGCGCTCGTAGATCCGCGCCGCGAGCTGCTGGTCGGGCGTGAACGCGCGCCGGGCCAGCTCCTCCGCCGATTCCAGGTTGTTCTTGGCCCGGCTGATCCGCGACAGGAACGAGCGCGGCGTGCCGCCGGCCGACTCGCCGCTGTCGTCCTTCAGGATCCGCTTGACCAGCGCGAGCTGGTCGGCGCTGTCGTAGATGTTGAAGCCGGGCTCGAGGCCGATCCGCGCGCCGTCGCGGCGCAGGATGCGCAGGCACAGCGCGTGGAACGTGCCGAGCCAGCCGCCGAGCCGCGTCAGCCCCAGCAGCCGCTCGACACGCTCGCGCATCTCGGCGGCGGCCTTGTTGGTGAACGTCACCGCGACGATCCGCGCCGGGTGCACGCCGCGCGCCGTCAGCAGGTGGGCGATGCGGTGGGTGATCACCCGGGTCTTGCCCGAGCCGGCGCCGGCCAGCACCAACAGCGGCCCCGTGCTGTGGGTCACCGCCTCGCGCTGGACGGGGTTCAGCTGTTCGAGCAGCGCCTCGACCCCGGGGCGGCCCGGGTCGGACGCGTCGTGGTACTGCGGCGGATTCAAGCAGCCTCCGATCGCGACGGCGGCGGCATTCTAGCAACTCATCCGCCTTTTCTCACGGGAGCTTTGCCCCTACAATGGATGTTCCCCAGGGAGGAACGCATGGACCACAAGGGACGCGATCTCGAAGAGGAATACATCAAGCAAGCCGAGCTGGCGCGGATCCGCACCCGGCGTGCGCAGATCTCCCGTCAGACCGCGGTCGACGAGCGCGAGAAGCTCAAGCAGCTGCACTGGATGCGCTGTCCCAAGTGCGGGATGGGGCTCGACGAGGTCGCTTTCAAGGGCGTCAGCGTGGACGCCTGCTTCTCGTGCGGCGGGATGTTCCTCGACCAGGGCGAGATCGACAAGATCCTCAAGCACCGCGAACCGGGCTTTCTCAACCGCATCTTCCGGACGCTCACGCGGCCGGAGAAGTACGGCGACACCTAGCCCGGCACCGGTCTACTCGACGGTCACGCTCTTGGCCAGGTTGCGCGGCTGATCGACGTCGCAGCCGCGCAGGTTGGCGATGTGGTACGCCAGCAGCTGCAGCGGCAGCACCATCAGGATCGGCGACAGCAGCGGGTGCGTCCGCGGCACCGTGATCACCGAATCCGCCTTGGCCGCCAAGTCGGCGTTCTGCTCGTCACTGACGCCGATCACGATCCCCGAACGGGCCTTCACCTCCTCGATGTTCGAGAGCATCTTCTCGAACACCGAGTCGACCGGCGCCAGCGCCACCACCGGCATCGCCTCGTCGATCAGCGCGATCGGACCGTGCTTCATCTCGCCGGCGGGGTAGCCCTCGGCGTGGATGTACGAGATTTCCTTCAGCTTCAGCGCGCCTTCCAGGGCGATCGGGTAGTTGACCCCGCGGCCGAGGAACAGGAAGTCGCGGTGATGCTGGTAGGTCTGGGCCAGCTCCTGGATGTGCGCGTCGTCGTCGAGGTACTGCTCCATCTGCGCCGGCACGTGGTAGAGGTGGCGGATCAGCTCGGTGGCCTCGGCGTCGGCCAGCGTCCCGCGGGCCTGGCCCATCTTCAGCGCCAGTAGCGTCAGCGCGATCAGCTGGCTGGTGAAGGCCTTGGTCGAGGCGACGCCGATCTCCGGGCCGGCGTGGGTGTAGATCGTTCCCGCTGCTTCGCGCGTCAACATCGCGCCCTGCACGTTGCAGATGCCGAGCGGACGCGCGCCCTTGCCCTTGGCCTCGCGCAGCGCCGCCAGCGTGTCCGCGGTCTCGCCCGACTGGCTGATGTACAACGGCAGCGTCTTCTCGTCGACCAGCGGCTGCCGGTAGCGGTACTCGGAGGCGTAGTCGACCTCGACCGGGATGCCGGCCAGCCGCTCCAGCAGGAACTTGCCGACCAGGCCGGCGTGCCACGAGGTCCCGCAGGCGATGATCGCCATCCGCTCGACCGCGCGCAGGTCGTCGTCGGTCAGCCCGATCTCCTCGAGGAAGATCTGGTCCGACTCGAGCGAGACGCGACCCAGCAGCGTGTCACGCACGGCGCGCGGCTGCTCGTGGATCTCCTTGAGCATGAAGTGCTTATAGCCGCCCTTCTCGGCCATGATCGGATCCCAGGGGATCCGGGTCGGCTGTTTGTCGATCGTGGTTCCGTCGAGGCGGGTGAACCGCGGGCCGTCCGGCGTGATCTGCACGACCTCGTGATCCTCCATGAACACCATCTGCTTGGTGTGCATCAGGATCGCGGGGATGTCGGAGGCCACGAAGTACTCGCCCTCGCCGACTCCGACGACGAGCGGCGGCCCGAGACGCGCGGCGACCAGCGTGTCGGGTTGATCGGCCGACATCGCCACCAGGGCATAGATGCCGCGGAGCCGCGGCAACACGGCGCGGAACGCCGTCGGCAGGTCGCTGCCGCCGCTCTTCATCTCCTGCTCGATCGCGTGCGCGACGATCTCGGTGTCGGTCTCGGTCACGAACTCGTGACCCTGCTGCTGGAGCTCGCGCTTCAGCTCGACGTAGTTCTCGATGATGCCGTTGTGGATCACGACCAGCCGCCCCGAACAGTCACGGTGCGGGTGGGCGTTCTCCTCGGTCGGCCGCCCGTGGGTCGCCCAGCGCGTGTGGCCGAGGCCGTACCGGCCCTGCAGCGGGTTGCCGTTGATCACCTGCTCCAGGTCGCGCAGCCGGCCCGCCGCGCGCCGCAGCGCGATCTTCCCGTCGTCGTCCACCACCGCGATTCCCGCCGAGTCGTAACCGCGGTACTCGAGACGCCGCAGGCCCTCGACGAGCACCTCGACGGGGTTCTTGGGTCCGATGTAGCCGACGATTCCGCACATGGGCGGGTTCCTCCTGCAACCGTGAGTATAGGGTGGCCGGGCCGCCGGAGGCTACCGCTTGCCGCTCTTGCGCTTGCGCTTGCGGCGCCGCTCGCTCCAGCCCTCGATGTTGACCTGCTTGGCCCGGCTCAAGGCCAGCGAGCCCGGGGGCACGTCCTTGGTGACCGTCGAGCCGGCGCCGACGTAGGCCCCGTCGCCGACCGTGACCGGGGCCACCAGCTGGGTGTCGCTGCCGACGAAGACCCGCTTGCCCAGCCGCGTGGGCAGCTTACGTTCGCCGTCGTAGTTGCAGGTGATCGTCCCGGCCCCGATGTTGCAGTCCTCCCCGATGCTGGCGTCGCCCAGGTAGCTCAGATGCGACGCCTTGCTGCCGCGGCCCAGCGTCGACTTCTTGACCTCGACGAAGTTGCCGACCTTGACCTCGCGCTCGAGCACCGATCCCGGTCGCAGGTGGGCGAACGGCCCGACCGCCGCGTCGTCGGCGATCGAGCTCTCCAGCACGACGCTGTGGTCCTTGATCTCGACCCGGCGGCCGAGCCGCGACTCGACGATCCGGCAACCCGGCCGGATCACGCAGTCGGAGCCGATCACGGTTTCGCCCTCGACGATCACGTCGGGGTAGATCACCGTGTCGCGGCCCACGCGGGCGCGCGGATCGATCCAGCTGCGCGAGGCGTCGAGCAGCGTGACGCCGCTCCGTTGCAGCTCGGCGGCCTTGCGCGCGTACAGCGTCGCCCCGGCGCGCGCCAGCTCGGCCCGGTCGTTGACGCCGAGCACTTCCTCGGCGTCGCTGGCGCGCAGGGCGGTCACGGGTTTGCCGCGCGCGATCAGCTCGTGGACCGCGTCGGTCAGGTAGTACTCGCCCTGTGCGTTGTCGGGCCGCAGCTTGCGCAACAGCGGCAACAGCACGCGCGCGCTGCTGCAGTACATCCCGGCGTTGATCTCGGGGAGCTTCCGCTCGTCCGGGGTCGCGTCGCGCTCCTCGACGATCCGCACCACCCCGCCGCGAGCGTCGCGGACCAGCCGGCCGTAGCCCCGCGGGTCCGGGACCTCGGCAGTCAGCACGGTCAACGCGGCGCCGCTGGTGCGATGGCGCGAGACCAGCGCCCGCAGCGTCGCCGGCCGGATCGTCGGCACGTCACCGTTGACGATCAGCAGCGTGTCGTCCGCGGCGCCGCGCAGTTTCGGTGCAGTCTGCAACACCGCGTGCGCGGTGCCCCGACGCTCGCGTTGCAGCACGAACGTGTCGCACAGTCCGTCGACGGCCCGGCGCACCGCGTCGGCCTGGTGGCCGACGACGCCGATCAGCCGTGAGGGGTGGAGCGCCAGCGCCGCGCGCATCACGTGCGCGACCATCGGCACGCCGGCGACCTCGTGCAACAGCTTCAGCCGGCGCGACCGCATCCGCTTTCCCTGACCGGCCGCCAGCACGACGACGGTCAGGGGAGCGCGCTTCCTGGGCACTTCAGGCTCCGGTGCCGGGCTCGATCAGATCGATGAACGCTGCGTCGTCGCGGACCTTCTCGAAGTCGGGGTCGTTGACGGCCTGGTAACGGACGGTCGGGTCGACGAGGATCGCCTGGCGCAGGTCGGTCACCACCGCCTCGGTGTTGCC
This sequence comes from Candidatus Polarisedimenticolaceae bacterium, assembly GCA_041629655.1. GTDB lineage: Bacteria > Acidobacteriota > Polarisedimenticolia > Polarisedimenticolales > Polarisedimenticolaceae > JBFKMV01. Next base: position 8,278 of record JBFKMV010000040.1, on the reverse strand, counting down.
CTGCAGCGCGCGCGCCGAGGCGCGCGTGTAGAGCACCGAGACGTTGGTCGGTTCCTCCCGCGCGGCCTCGTCGAGCAACGCGATCGCCTCGTCCAGGCGGCGCTCGTTGGTCAGCACCACCGCTCGCAGGTACTTCTCCTCGACGGTCGCCGGTGCCTCGGCGGCCGGAGCCAGCTTGCGGCGGCACAGCTCGGAGTAGGTCCGCGCCCGGTCGGCCAGCTCCGGCTCGTCGCGCTGGAGCTCCGCGATCGAGCCGAGCAGCCCGAGCGCCTGCTCGTACTTCTGGCCGCGCACCAGCTCGAGCGCCTGCTCGTACTGCCCCAGCGCGGCCTCGTAGGCTTCGGAGTGATGCTTGCTCTCGCCGGGCTTGTCGCCCGCGGCGTCGGTCTTGGACGGGGTCTTCTTCTTTGTCGCCATGTCGAGTTCGATCACCTCACGCGGCGCCCCCGCCTGCGGGGCGCGTGGGGAGGCGGACGCGCCTCCCGGGTAACGCGCCAATATAGCGGGGCTGGCAAATGGCTTCAACTCGGGTCTTGGCGGGCTTTCGCCGCCGGGCGTTAGAATGCCGCGCGTGAAAGCGTACATCGGCTGCGGCAGCAATCTCGGCGACCGTCTCGAGCACCTCCGGCGAGGTCTGGAGCGGCTGGCGATTTGCGAGCTGGCCCCGGCCGCCGTTTCCTCGGTCTGGCGGACCGCGCCGCTGGACTGCGTCTCGGCGCTGCCGTTTCTCAACCTCGTCGTCGGGATCGAGACCCCGCTCGACCCGCGCGAGATCCTGACCCGGCTGCTGGCGATCGAGGCCGCGCTGGGGCGCGAGCGCCGGATCAAGAACGGACCGCGCACGCTCGACCTGGACCTACTGTGCGTCGGCGAGCTGGTGCGCGACGAACCGGGTCTGGTGCTGCCGCACCCGCGCATGTGGCGGCGTCGCTTCGTGCTCGCGCCGCTGTCCGAGCTCGAGCCCGGGCTGCGCAACCCGGCAACCGGACGGACCGTGGTCGAAGAGGACCGGCGGCTCGCCGCCGCGCAGCCGGACGTCGTCCGGCTCGGCCCGCTTGCCTTGACGGAACGGGCGCTCATATAATCCGGCCCCTCCGGCAGGAGCGGCCTCCACGCATGAAATTCAGCTCCATTGCGGTCGAAGGTCCGATCGGCGTCGGCAAGACGTCGTTCGTCGAGCTGCTCGTGCGCAAGTTCGACGCGCACAAGGTGCTCGAAGACGTGAACAACCCGTTCCTCGGCGAGTTCTACGAGGACAAGCCGGGAGCGGCGTTCCAGGCCCAGCTGTTCTTCCTGCTCTCGCGTTACCGTCAACTCCAGCAGCTCTCGCAGCGCGACCTGTTCAGCAAGATCATCCTGTGCGACTTCATCTTCCCCAAGGACAAGATCTTCGCCTACCTCAACCTCGACGACAGCGAGCTGTTGATCTACAACAAGCTGTACGACGTGCTCGAGACGCAGACGCCGAAGCCCGACCTGGTGATCTACCTGCAGGCGGAGACGCGCTGCCTGGTCGAGCGGATCCGGGGCCGCAACCGGGACGTCGAGGCCAACATCTCCGAGGCCTACATCAACGAGGTCAACAAGGCCTACAACTACTTCTTCTTCCACTACACGCAGACGCCGCTGCTGGTCATCGACACCACCTCGATCGACTTCGTGCACCACGAGGAGCACCTCGTCGAGCTGGTCGAGCAGATCAAGAAGATGGACCGCGGCGTCCAGTACTACCGTCCGCTCGGCTCCCTGCTAGAATGAGATACCGGGATCGATCCCCGGTCCCACCCCGGCTCACGATCCCTCGACCCCCGACGGGGGCGGGGAGAGAAGGAGGCCGCATGAAACCCCGAGAAACCGCCGTCAAACGTCTCACCGTGCCCGAATTCCGCGCCCGCAAGGGCAGCGGCGTGCCCCTGGTCATGCTGACCGCGTACGACGCGGCCACCACCGTCGCGGCGGAAGCCGGCGGGGTGGACTGCCTGCTGGTCGGCGACTCGCTGGGCAACGTGGTGCTGGGATACGACAGCACGCTGCCGGTGACGATGGACGACATGCTGCACCACGCCCGCGCGGTGGGGCGCAAGCGTAACCGCGCGCTGCTGGTCGTCGACATGCCGTGGCTGTCGTACCACCTCGGCCCCGAGGAGGCGGTGCGCAACGCGGCGCGCTTCGTGCGCGAGGCCGGCGCCGACGCGGTCAAGCTGGAGGGCGGCGCGCGCCGGCTGCCGGTGATCCGCGCGATCCTGGACGCCGAGATCCCCGTGATGGGGCACGTCGGCCTGACGCCGCAGTCGGTGTTGCAGATGGGTGGCTACAAGGTGCAGGGCAAGAGCGCGGACGACGCGGAGCGGCTGGTCGAGGACGCGCGCGCGCTCGCCGACGCCGGCGTGTTCGGGCTGGTGCTGGAGGGTGTGCCGGGAGCGTTGGCCGAGCGGATCACGCACGAGATCCCGGTGCCGACGATCGGGATCGGCGCCGGCGCCGGCTGCGACGGCCAGGTACTGGTGTTCCACGACCTGCTGGGGTTGCTGCCCGGCGCGGTGCCGCGCTTCGTGCGGCAGTACGCCGGCCTGCACGAGCAGGCCGCGGAGTCGATCCGTTGCTGGGTCGAGGACGTGCGGCGGGGCAACTTCCCCTCCGAGCTCGAGACCTACGGCGCCACCGCCAAGCCGCCGTCGCGGGCCGGCGGAACCGGCTGACCGCGGGGCGAGCCGGGCGGAATCCGGAGGCGGCGGGATGGAGATCGTTCGGCTCGTGCATACGATGCGGGAGATCGCGCGGCGCGAGCGCGCGGCGGGGGCCAAGATCGGCTTCGTGCCCACGATGGGCGCGCTCCACGACGGCCACCTGAGCCTGATCCGCCGCGTCAAGGAGATCTCGGACATCGTCGTGGTCTCGCTGTTCGTCAACCCGACGCAGTTCGGCCCCGACGAGGACTTCCGCGCCTACCCGCGCGAGCTGGCCCGGGACGCCGACCTGTGCATCGCCGAGGGCGTGTCGTACCTGTTCACGCCCGAGGCCGACGAGATGTACCCGCCGGGCCACTCTACGTTCGTCGAGGTCGAGGGGCTGTCCGATCGCCTGGAAGGCGCGAGCCGTCCGGGCCACTTCCGCGGCGTGACCACGGTCGTGCTGAAGCTGCTCGAGATCGTGCGCCCCACGGTGGCCGCGTTCGGCCGCAAGGACGCCCAGCAGGCCGTGATCATCAAGCGGATGGCCCGCGACCTGATGCTGGACGTGGAGATCCTCGAGCTGCCGATCGTGCGTGACGAGGACGGGGTCGCGCTGTCCAGCCGCAACGCCTACCTGTCGCCGGAGCAACGCAAGGCGGTGCGGGCCATTCCGCGCGCGCTGGAGACGGCGCGCGAGGAGGTGGCCGCGGGCAAGCGTAGCCACAACGACATCACCGGGGTGGTGCGCGGCGTGCTGGCCGCCGAGCGGCTGCTGCGGGTCGACTACGTGGAGCTGGTGGACGCCGAGCGTCTGGAGCGGGTCGAGGAGCTCGCCGGCGAGTGCCTGTTGCTGCTGGCCGTCCGCTCCGGCGAGACCCGGCTGATCGACAACACCCGCTTGCGACCGCCGCGCAAGGATAAGAAGGACAGGCAGCAGCGGACCTAGTCCGGCTGCGACGCCGGTCGCTCCAGCTGTGCCTGGTCGCTGACCAGGAAATCCCACACCTCCTCGGTCTGGCGGCGGGTCTCCTCGAGGGTGGTGTCGGTCTCGATCACGTAGTGCGCGGCGGCCAGCTTGTCCGCCAGCGGCGCCTGGGCGGCGATCCGCGCCGCGGCGTCGTCGCGAGCGAGGCCGCGCTCGAGCAGTCGCCGCAGCTGGGTCTCGGGACTGCAGCGGGTGACGACCAGCCGGTGCAGTTGCCGCCAGGCGCCGGTCTCGACCAGCAGCGCCGCGTCGAACACGGCGATCGGGAGCGCGCCGGGATCCCACGGCGCGTCCATCCGCCGCCACGCCGCGGCCCGGACCGCGGGGTGGACGATCGCGTTGAGCACGGCACGGGCCTCCGCATCGGCGAACACGACCGGACCCAGGCGTCCGCGGTCGATCCGGCCCGCCTCGTCGAGGATGCCCCGTCCGAACCGGGCCACCACCGCGTCGTGCGCCGCCGCGCCCGGTTCCATCACCTCGTGAGCCAGACGGTCCCCGTCGACGACGCGCGCGCCGAGCTCGCGCAGGAACTCCGCGACGGTGGATTTCCCGGAGGCGATCCCGCCGGTCAGCCCGACGCGCAGCACCGGCCGTGCGGCCGGCACCGTCAGCTCGCCGGACCCGCGGCGCGCCGCGCGGCCTCCAGCGTGTTGCGCAGCAGCAGCGCGATCGTCAGCGGTCCCACGCCACCGGGAACGGGCGACAGCCAGCCGGCGCGTGCGCGCGCCTCCAGCGGGTGGACGTCGCCGACCAGCGTCGAGCCGCGCTCACGGACGGCACGCAGTCGCCGCTCGTCGTCGCCGTACAGCGCGCGACAGCTCGCCTCGTCCTCGACGGGGTGGATGCCCACGTCGACCACGACGGCGCCCGGCTTGATGAAATCGGTGCGCACCATCGCCGGCCTGCCCACCGCGGCGACGAGGATGTCGGCGCTCGCCGCCACCTCGGCCAGGTCGCGGGTGCGCGAATGGCAGATCGTGACCGTGCAGTGCTCGCGCAGCAGCAGCACCGCCATCGGCTTGCCGACGATGTTGCTGCGGCCGATCACGACCGCCCGCCGCCCGAGCAGCGGGATCTCGTAGCGCCGCAACAGCTCCAGGATGCCCGCGGGCGTGCACGGCACGAGACCCGGCAGACCCGACAGCAGCCGCCCGGCGTTGACGGGATGGAAACCGTCCACGTCCTTCAGCGGGTCGATCGACTCGATCACGCGCTGCTCGTCGACGCCGCCGGGCAGCGGAAGCTGCACCAGGATGCCGTGCACCGCCGGATCGCGGTTGAGCCGGTCGACGGTCTCCAGGATCTCGGCTTCCGCAGCGCTCTCCGGCAGGCGGATCGTGTCCGAGCGCATGCCGGCCTTGGTGGCGGCCTTCTCCTTGTTGCGGACGTAGATCGCGGAGGCCGGGTTCTCCCCGACCAGCACCACCGTCAGACCCGGGACCACGCCGCGCTCGGCGCGGAGCGCGGCGACCCCCGCGGCCACCTCGCGGCGGATCTCGTCAGCCGTCGCCTTCCCGTCCAGCACCTTCGCCGAATCCGTCTCCACGCTCATCCCTGGCTATCCTTTCTTTTTTTTCTCTCGCCGGTAGCTCGCGGCGAAACGGTTGACACCCCCCGACGGGGTGGTCACCTGGACCTCGACCCGGAACCGCTTGACCCGCGGCTTGAGCGGCCGGTAGACCAGCAGCCCCGAGACCTGCTGTCCCGTGCCCACGACCTTCTCGCCGTCCAGCAGCACCTTGTGCAGGTTGCGGAAGGCCGGCGGCATCGGCTGCTCCAGCATCGCGTAGGAGCTTTCGATCGTCGGCACGTCCAGCGGGTAGTCCGGCACCACGCCCGCGACGAGCCAGCAATTCTGGGGATGCAGGCTGAGCGTGCCCGAGCCCAGGTTGCGCAGCTGCACCAGGAACGTCGGGTAGCTCCGCGGCCGGTCCGGGCGCGGAGCGAACGGATCGAGGCGGATTCCCGTGCGATCGGTGATGTAGTCCAGCCGCGCGGCGTCGTCGAGCCGCTGGACCCGCACGGTGTAGTCTCCGCCGTCGAAGGTCCACGTCTCGCCCTCGACGACGCCGGGCTGCTCCGCCGGCGGATCGGGCACGAATACCGGCGCGGGATTGTCAGCCCGGCCCGCCTGTAACGAGGCCAGCGCGCTCGCGAGCAACAACGCCAGCAAGGGCCACCAGCTGCGGGTTGAACGGCGCCGGTTCACGCGCGAAGGATAGCGCAGCGGTGTCGCATCCCGCAAAACAGGCGACGGCGGGGCCCCGTCGGCCGCGGTGCTAGAATCCGGCTCTCCACTCCAACCGGGGAACGGGACGATGGCATCGGGCGAGATCGTCATCCGCGGCGCCGCGGAGCACAACCTCAAGCGGATCGACCTGCGGTTGCCGCGCAACCGCATGATCGTGTTCACCGGGGTCTCCGGGTCCGGCAAGTCGTCGCTGGCCTTCGATACGCTGTACGCCGAGGGCCAGCGCCGCTACGTCGAATCGCTGTCGGCCTACGCGCGCCAGTTCCTGCAACAGATGGAAAAGCCCGAGGTCGACTCGATCGAGGGGCTGTCCCCGGCGATCTCGATCGAGCAGAAGACCACCTCGCGCAACCCGCGCTCGACGGTCGGCACCGTTACCGAGATCTACGACTACCAGCGGCTGTTGTTCGCCCGCATCGGCCGCCCGCACTGCCACAGCTGCGGCAAGCCGATCAGCTCGCAGTCGGTCCAGCAGATCGTGGACGCCGTGCTGGAGCTGCCCGAGGCGACGCGGATCCAGGTGCTGGCGCCGATCGTCCGCGGGCGCAAGGGGATCTACAAGAAGGAGCTGCGCGAGGCGGCGCGGCGCGGGTTCGTGCGGGCCCGCGTGGACGGCGAGGTGCGCGACCTCGCCGACGAGATCGACCTGGACAAGCAGAAGAAACACTCGATCGAGATCGTCGTCGACCGGCTGGTGGTCAAGCCGGAGATCCGCGGCCGGCTGACGGACTCGGTGGAGACGGCGCTGGAGGAGGCCGACGGCCTGGTGATGGTCGACGCCGGCGGCCAGCGCGACCTGCTGTTCTCGCGGCATTTGGCCTGTCCCTCGTGCGGCGTTTCGGTGTCGGAGCTCGAGCCGCGGGTGTTCTCGTTCAACTCGCCCTACGGGGCCTGCCCCGACTGCGACGGGATCGGGGTGCGCAAGACGTTCAGCCTCGAACGGATCCTGCGCGACGGGTCGAAATCGATCCGCGAGGGCGCGCTGGCCTGGGGCGACGCGAGCTGGCACCAGGTGCTGGAGTCGAGCCTGTTCCGCGCCTACAAGGTCGATCCGGCGACCCCGTACGCCAAACTTCCGGCGCGGTTCAAGAAGGTGCTGTGGCACGGCGCGGGGAAGCAGGAGTTCGAGTTCCGCTGGAAGGGCAAGCGCTCGACCTACAAGTGGCGCAAGAAGTGGGAGGGAGTCCTGCCGCTGCTGGAACGACGCTACCGCGAGACCGAGTCGGAGCGCCGGCGGGCGCGGCTGGAGAAACTGATGGCGGTCTCGCCCTGCCCGAGCTGCTCCGGCGCGCGGCTGCGGCCGGAGAGCCTGGCCGTCAAGGTCGCGGAGCGCAGCATCGCCGAGCACACCGCGCTGTCGGTGACCGGCGCCAAGCAGCTCTACGGGCAGCTCGAACTCGAGCCGCGCGAGGAGAAGATCGCCGCGCCGGTGCTGAAGGAGATCCGCGAGCGGCTCGGCTTCCTGGCCAACGTCGGTCTCGGTTACCTGACGCTGGATCGTAGCGCGGCCACGCTGTCCGGCGGCGAGGCGCAGCGGATCCGGCTGGCGACGCAGATCGGCTCGCAGCTGACCGGCGTGATGTACATCCTCGACGAGCCGTCGATCGGGCTGCACCAGCGCGACAACCGCCGGCTGCTCGATACGCTGATCCGGATGCGCGATCTGGGCAACACCGTGATCGTGGTCGAGCACGACGAGGAGACGATCCGTTCCGCCGACTGGGTCGTCGATCTCGGCCCGGGGGCCGGGGAGCTCGGGGGCCAGGTCGTCGTCGCGGGTCCACCGGCCGCGGTCGAGCGGCATGCCGGATCGCTGACCGGCGCCTACCTCGCGGGCCGCAGCCGGATCGAGCTTCCCGCCGCGCGGCGCCACGGCAACGGCAAGCAGCTCAAGGTCGTCGGCGCGCGCCAGCACAACCTGCGCGACATCGACGTCGAGTTCCCGCTCGGGGTGTTCACCTGCGTCACGGGCGTGTCCGGCTCGGGCAAGAGCACGCTGATCAACGGCATCCTGCACCGCGCGCTGGCGCGCGAGCTGCACGGCGCCGAGACCGAGCCGGGAGCGCACCGGCGGATCACCGGGATCGGTCAGATCGACAAGGTGATCGACATCGACCAGTCGCCGATCGGGCGCACCCCGCGGTCCAACCCGGCGACCTACGTCGGGCTGTTCACGCCGATCCGCGGTCTGTTCTCGCTGGTCCCCGAGGCGCGCGCTCGCGGCTACAAGCCCGGGCGCTTCTCGTTCAACGTGCGCGGCGGGCGTTGCGAGGCTTGCGAGGGCGGGGGAGTGCTGACGATCGAGATGCATTTCCTGCCCGACATCTACGTGACCTGCGACACCTGCGGCGGGCATCGCTACAACCG
>JBFKMV010000039.1:0-30966 GCA_041629655.1 Candidatus Polarisedimenticolaceae bacterium | reverse complement strand
CTCGGCGACGGCGGACCGGCCGACGCCGCTTCCCTGAAGTATCCTCACGGTCTGGCGATCGACGCCGACGACCATCTGTACATCGCGGACCGGGACCAGCACCGCATCCGCAAGGTCGACGCCGCGACGGGCATCATCACCACGGTGGCCGGCAACCGCAGCGCCGGCTTCGGCGGCGACTACGGCCCCGCGACCGCCGCGTCGCTCCACTACCCCTCCGGCGTGGCGGTCGACGCCTGGGGCAACCTGTTCATCGCGGATTCGGAGAATCACCGCATCCGCAAGGTCGACAGCCTGACCGGCGACATCTTTACCCTAGCGGGCAACGGAAGCGCGGGCTATTCCGGCGACGACGGCCCCGCGACCGCCGCGTCGCTCAACTACCCGTCAAGGGTGGCGGTGGACGCCGTCGGCAACCTGTACTTCACCGACCGGGGCAACCACCGCGTTCGCAAGGTCGAGGCCGGGACGGGCCTCATCAGCACCGTGGCCGGCAACGGCTTCGGGAACATCTACATCTCAGGCGACGAGGGCCCGGCGACGAGCGCCGCCGTGTTCGAGCCCGAGGGCCTGGCGATCGACGAGGCCGGCAACCTCTTCGTCGCGGACCGTTTTCGCGTTCGAAGGATCGACGCGGCCACCGGGATCATTACCAGCGTGGCCGGGGGCCGGGCCCTTCAAGTTATGCACGCGAACGGCCTTACCCCACCCACCCCGTCGATCTTCGTGCGCAGCTTCCCCCTCTTCTACCGCTTCTCCGGCGACGGGGCGACGAGCGCCGCTCAGCCCCATCTGTCCTCCTCGAAGGACGTGGCCCTGGACGGCACCGGCAACCTCTACATATCGGACACGTCCAACAACAAGGTCCGCATGGTCGACACCGCGGCGATCATGACGACTCTCGCCGGCAGCGGCTCGTACGGATTCTCGGGCGACGGCGGCGCGGCGACGAGCGCGATGCTGGCCAATCCCGGCGGCGTGGCCGTGGACTCCGCGGGCCGCGTGTACATCGCGGACACCTACAACCACCGCATCCGGATCGTGGATTGCGGCATCGACGACGCCGACTGCGACGGCGTGGCTGACGTGGACGACAACTGCCCCGGGGTCGCGAACCCGGCCCAGACGGACATCGACGCGGACGGGACCGGAGACGCCTGTGACGTGGACGCGGATGGAGACGGGTTCGAGAACGCCTCCGACAACTGCCCCTGGACCTTCAACCCCGAACAGGGTGACTCCGAGGGGGACGGCGTCGGCGACCTCTGCGACCCCTGTCCCACCAACGCGGGCGCGCACGACTACGACGGCGACGGCTGGTGCGCCGCGGACAAGTGTCCGGTCAATGCGGGGGGGGATCAGTGCGACCGGGACGAGGACGGGATCGGCGACTACTGCGACCCGGATTCCGGTCCAGCGTCCGCACCCTATCCCGATCGATCACGCTACTACACCACCGACTGCCTCCTCAGCCCCAACGGCTACGGGCTGTCGGGCGTGCCGCAGACAATGGTGATTCAAAGCATGAACTGGTTGGGATATCGGATCACCAGCGGCAGCGACTCCTGCTACGGGTCGTTTCGTTATCCGGGCAGTTCCCGAAACACCAACCTCCCATTCACGTCGTTCAACGACGGCACGTACCGCCGCACCCAGACCTTCACCACCCTCGGCACCTACACGGTCAACGTGTACTGCCAAAATGTGAGGATCTTCAACATGCCGCTCACCTTCAACATCTGCGCGGACGCGACCGACCCCTCCTGCAGCAACGTGGGCCGGGACACCGACGGGGACGGCTGGGACGACAGTTGCGACGCCTGTACGGACAGCGACGGCGACGGCATGAGGGACCCGGGCTTCCCCGGATTTTGCCCGCTCGACCCGCACCCCTATTCCCGGGACGGCGACGGTGACGGGACCCCGGACTACTGCGATCCGTTCGACGATCCGGCGGACACCACCCCGCCGGTGGTGATCCCGCAGGTGACCGGCCCGCTCGGCAGCAACGGCTGGTACACCGGCGCTCTCAGCGTGAGTTGGACGGTCAGCGACGCCGAATCCGCCGTCAGCTCGACCTCCGGGTGCGACAGCGCGAGCGTGACCAGCGACACCGCGGGCCAGACGTTCACCTGCACCGCGACCAGCGCGGGCGGGACGACGGTCAAGTCGGTGACGGTCACGCGCGACGCAACGCCGCCGACGATCGCCTTCGACGGCCAGGACCCGGCGGCCAACGCCGCCGGCTGGAACAACTCCGGCGTCACCCTGTCCTGGACCTGCACCGACGACCTGTCCGGTGTCGTGGCGGGCGGCGACAGCCGCGTGATCGCCTCGGAGGGTAACGGGCTGTCCGCCACCGGTAGCTGCACCGACAACGCCGGCAACGCGGCGTCCCACACGCAGGGTGGCGTCCGCATCGACGTCACCGCGCCGACGATCGACCTGACGACGCCGGCGGAGGGTGCGACGTACCTGCTCAACGCCACGGTGGTCGCGAGCTACGCGTGCGACGACGGCCTGTCCGGGGTCGCCGGCTGCGACGGTCCGGTCGCCAGCGGCGCCAACCTGGACACGGCGACGGTCGGATCGAGGACGTTCACCGTGAACGCCACGGACGCGGCCGGCAACGCCGCCGCGCGCTCGCGGAGCTACAACGTGCGCTACGTCTTCAACGGCTTCCTGCAGCCGGTGGACAACCTGCCGGTGATCAACGAGGCCAAGGCCGGGCGCACGATCCCCGTGAAGTGGCAATTGCGGGACGCCGCGGGCGGGATGGTCACCAACACCAGCTCGATGGTCTCGCTGCTGTCCGGGCCGATCGCCTGCGACGCCTCGCCGACCACGATTGTCGAGGAGCAGCTCGCGTCGCCCGGCTCGACGATCTTCCGTTACGACGAGGCCTCGAGCCAGTTCATCTACAACTGGCAGAGCTCGAGCGGGTGGAGGGGCTGCCGGCAGCTGCAACTGCAGCTTGCCGACGGTAGCTACCACTACGCGAAGTTCAGGTTCAAGTAAGGCCTGACCGGAAGGAGGGGCCGGGGGTCGCCTGACGGCGGCTCCCGGCTCCGACGCCTCGGCGGCGGCCGCGCCTTTGCCTTCCTCTCAAACCCCCTAATCCAGCTCGAACGGATCCGGATCCCCGCACTCCGGACACGGCGACGAGTGGGCCAGGATCGTGCCAGCGCAAATCTGGCAGTTCGCGTAGGGGGCCGAGTCGCACTTGGGGCACAGCTCGGCGCGCTTGGAGATGCGCGAGCCGCAGGTCGGGCAGTCCATCAGCATCGCGGTATTGGGGCGCGCTTCGAGGACCGCGGTCCGGGTCTGCGCGGAGACCGCGGCGACGGCGGCCGGGGCGCGGGCCACGGCGGGTCCGGGGACCGTTTCCTCGATGATGAAGTTGAAGCCGCACGGGCACTCGACGGCGTCGTCGGCCATGTGGTTGCCGCAGTGGGGGCACTGTCCTTGGTTCACGGTTGATTTTCTCCGCCGGCGGGCTCGCGGTCGCGCCGGCAACGCTCTCGGACGGGGCTCGGAATCCGTAGTCAAAGATGGGCCGCGCCCCGGGAAAGGCAAGGCGGCGCGCGGGCCGCCGCGGGGAAGGCGGCGGCGAAGCGCAAGCGGGAACAGGAGTTAGGGCCGGGGGCCTAGCCGAGCCAGTCGCGCACCTTGGCGGTCACCGCCTCGGCCGTGAGCCCGTACTTCTCGCCCATCACCTTGCTGGGGGCCGAGGCGCCGAAGCTGTCGACGCCGATGTTCAGCCCCTCGGGGCCGCTCAGCGCCTGCCAGGGGTCGGTACGGCCGGCCTCGATGGTGCAAACGCGGGAGCCCTGGGGGAACAGGCGCGCGCGGTAGACCGGGTCCTGGCTCTTGAACACCTCGTAGCACGGGATCGAGACCACGTTGACGTTCTTGCCGTCTTCGGCCAGCGCCTTGCGCGCGGCGACCGCGAGGTGCAGCTCGGAGCCCGTGCCGACCAGGATCGCGTCGGGGCGCCGGCCGCCGGCGACGAGGTAGCCGCCGCGGCGCGGGTCGGCCAGCTCGCCCGTGGCCTCGCGCTCGATCGGCGGCACGCCCTGCCGCGTCAGCAGCAGCGAGGTCGGCCCCTCGGTGCGCTCCAGCGCCATGCCCCAGGCCAGCGCCGTCTCGAAACCGTCGGCGGGGCGGAACACGTGGTGGTTGGGGATCAGCCGCAGCGCCCAGGCCTGCTCCACCGACTGGTGGGTCGGGCCGTCCTCGCCGAGGAAGATCGAGTCGTGGGTGAAGACGTAGATCGCCGGCAGCTTCGACAGCGCCGCCAGCCGGATCGCGGGGCGCATGTAGTCCGAGAACACCAGGAACGTCGCGCCGTAGGGACGGAACGTGCCGTGGTACAGCATGCCGTTGATGATCGCGCCCATGCCGTGCTCGCGGACGCCGAAGTGGAAGTTGCGGCCGGCGAACTCCTCGCGCGCGATCGCCGGCGAGCCCTTGATGATCGTCTTGGTCGAGGGCGCCAGGTCGGCCGAGCCGCCGACCAGCGACGGCACCAGCTTCGCCGCGTGCTGGAGCACCGTGCCGGAGTGGTTGCGCGTCGCGCCGGCGTCCGAGGGGGCCTGCTCGAGCAATTGCCGCGTGACGTCCTCGGGCACGCCGCGCTGCCAGATCGCGTCCCACTCCTCGGCCCGTCCCGGGTGCTGCTTGCGCCAGTCGCCGAGCTTCTTCTCCCACGCCGTGCGGAGCGCGTAGCCCTCCTGGGCGCGGGCCTTGAAGAACGTCTTGACCTCGTCGGGGATCCGGAACTTCGCGTCCTCGGGCCACCCCAGCGCGCGCTTGGTCGCGGCCAGCTCGTCCTCGCCCAGCGGTGCGCCGTGGGAGTCGGCGGTGTCCTGCTTGTTCGGCGAGCCGTGGGCGATGTGCGTGCGGGCGACGATCATCGACGGCCGGTCGGTGGTCTCGACCGCCGCCTGGATCGCCCGCGCCAGCGCGTCGTGGTCGTGTCCGTCGGCGCGTTGCACGTGCCAGCCGTAGGCCTCGTAGCGCGCGCCCACGTCCTCGGAATACGTGAGCGCCGTCTCGCCCTCGATCGTGATGTGGTTGTCGTCGTACAGCACGACCAGCTCGCCCAGACCCAGGTGGCCGGCCAGCGACGAGGCTTCGCCGCTGACGCCCTCCATCAGGTCGCCGTCGCTGGCGATCGAGAACACGCGGTGCGTGACCGGCCGGAACTCGTCGTCGTTGAAGCGCGCCGCGAGCATCCGGCGCGCCAGCGCCATCCCGATCGCGTTGCCCACGCCCTGCCCCAGCGGGCCCGTGGTGGCCTCGACGCCCACCGTGTGGCCGAACTCCGGGTGGCCCGGGGTCTTGCTGCCCCACTGGCGGAAGTTCTCGAGCTCCTCGAGCGGCAGGTCGTAGCGTGACAGGTGCAGCAGCGCGTACAGCAGCATGCAGCCGTGCCCCGCCGAGAGCACGAACCGGTCGCGGTCGGGCCACTGCGGCTCCTTGGGGTCGTAGCGCAGGAAACGGCTCCACAGCACGAACGCCATGTCGGCCGCCCCCATCGGCATGCCGGGATGGCCCGAGTCGGCCTGCTGGACCGCGTCGGCGGCCAGGAACTTGATCGTGTTGACGGCCTGGACGGCGAGTTGCCGCTCGACGGCGACGCTCATGGTCGTGCTACCTCCTGCGCTGCGCGGTCCTGGTCTGCTTGACGCGCCGGCTGCCGCCGGTGTGGCGCGCGGCGTGGGCTGCGGCGCCCAGGAGCGCCGCGCGCGGCTCCAAGATTACACGAACCGGGATCTTGTGCAGCAGCGGGGCCAGGCGGCCCTTGTCGCGGAAGGCGTCGAGGAACGTCCCGTCCTTGAGCGCGGGCAGGATCTTGGGCGCGATCCCGCCGCCCACGTAGACCCCGCCGACGGCGCGAGCGACCAGGGCCAGGTCGCCGGCCGCGGCGCCGTACAGCGACACCCACCAGCGCAGCGTCCGCGCGGCCACCGGGTCGATCCCGCGCAGCCCGGCCGAGGAGATCGCCGCGTTCCTGTCCTCGGCGTCCTCGAGCAGGCGGCGCATCTGGTCGCTCTCGTCGGCGCGCCCGGACTCGACGAGAAAGTCGTAAAGCACGGAGAAGCCCGAGCCGGAGACGACGCGCTCGACGCTGACGCGCTTCCAGCGTTCGAGCAGGCGCCCGAGCAGCGCGATCTCGTCGGCGTCGCGCGGCGCGAAGTTCTGGTGCCCGCCCTCCCCGGCCGCCGGCCGGTGCGCCTCGCCGTCCCAGAACAGGATCGTCGTCCCGAGCCCGGTGCCCGCGGCGAGCAGCGCGGCGTTGCCGGGACGAGGCCGCAGCCCGGGCGTCAGGTTGAGCAGCTTGCCCGGCGGAAGCTGGCGGAGGCCCCAGCCCGTCGCTTCGAGATCGTTGAGCACGTGCGCCTCGGGCAAGCCGACCGCCCGGGCCAGCCGTCGCGCCTCGACGGGCCACGCGAGGTTGACGACCTGGCTTCGTCCCCGCAGGACCGGGCCTGCAACACCGACGGCGCAGGCGTGCACCTTCTCGCGCCCTGCGGCCAGGAAGCGCTCGACGATCGACTCCAACGAGGGACTTTCCTGGCTGGGGAACGACGCTTCGCGGACCGCGCGCAGGCGGCCGGCGGCGTGTCGGAACAGCCCCAGGAGCGTCTTGGTGCCGCCGACGTCTCCCGCGAGGATCATGGCGCCATTATAGGGAACGAGGCAGTCTCTCCGGTGCCGCTGTTGCCGCCGGCCCACGATCGAGGTATATCCCGCTGCGTTCCCGTCCTTCGAGTTCCGATCAGGGGGTGACATGATGCTGGTGGTTCGCCGGGCCGCTCTCCTCGCCGTGACGTTCGTTTTCGCCGCCGCCCCGACGTTCGCCCAGGACTGCCAGGATTCCGGGGTCAGCCCCGTCGACAACGTCACGCTCAAGGCCGTGACCGTGGCCAGCGGCGTCTCCTCGCCGATGGTCGTGACCTCGCCGCCCGGCGACACCGACCGCCTGTTCATCGCCGAGCAGGCCGGGCGGATCCGGATCAAGAAGCGCGGGGACGCTCCGGGCGTCACGACGCTGTTCCTGGACATCGCCGGACAAGTCAAGAGCGGCGGCGAGCAGGGGCTGCTGGGGCTGGCCTTCCCGCCCGACTACGCCACCAGCGGCGAGTTCTACGTGAACTACTCGGCGGGAGCCGGGACCTGCGGGATCTTCGGCGGGCCGTGCCGCCAGGTCATCTCGCGCTTTTCGGTCACCGCGGATCCCGACGTGGCGGATCCGCTGAGCGAGGTCGTGCTGCTCGATTTCGACGAGCCCGAGACGAACCACAACGGCGGGCAGCTGACCTTCGGCCCGGACGATTTCCTCTATATCTGGACCGGTGACGGCGGCGGCGGCGGGGACCAGCACGGCAGCGTCTGCGGCAACGGGCAGGAGCTGGGAACGCTGCTGGGCAAGATCCTGCGCATCGATGTGCTGGGGATCGATTCCATGGGAACGGCGCCCGACCTCGGCTGCTGGAGCGGCTACAACATCGGCACGGGCTTCACCGTGCCCAGCGACAACCCGCTGGCGGACGGCCCCGGCGGCACCTGCGACGAGAACTGGGCCTACGGTCTGCGCAACCCGTGGCGCAACAGCTTCGACGCCCTGACCGGGGACCTGTACGTCGCCGACGTCGGCCAGAACTGCTGGGAGGAGATCAACTACCTGCCGCTGTCCGCGGGCGGCGGCCAGAACTACGGCTGGCGGGTCATGGAAGGGCTGCATTGCTACAACGGCAGCTCCTGCAACCCGGCGGGCGACAACTGCACCGACATCTCGGTCCCCGACTGCAACGACCCCAGCCTGACCGATCCGGTGAAGGAGTACGCCAACCCCGCCGTCGGCGACTCGGTGATCGGCGGCTACGTCTACCGCGGCTGCCGGATGCCCAACTTCCACGGGACGTACTTCTGGGGCGACAACGGCTCCGGAACCGTGCAGTCGTTCGTGATCGACGGCGGCGTGGTGACCAACGAGCAGAACTGGGACACCGAGCTGGGGCGGGCGGACAACTTCCTGACCAGCTTCGGCGAGGACGCGCTGGGCGAGCTGTACATGGCCGACGCCGGACTGGGCCAGATCCTCAAGATCATGCCGCCGTTCACCGACCTGCAGGTCTCCGGCGGCGGCGCGGCGGACCCGTTCCTGCTGAACGGCAGCGGCAACTGGAGCTGGGAGGACCTGGAGTTCGCGTCGATGCACCCGGTGGACTACTACGAGGTCTACCGGGGGGTGCCGAACGGGACGTTCGACTGCATCCACAGCACCTGCGACACGAGCTGGGCCGCGGGCGACACGGACGTGCCCGCCCCGGACCAGCTGTTCGCGTATTTCGTCGTGGCGATCAGCCCCGCGAGCGCGGGTGCGGAACGCGGCAGCACGGGCAACCCGGAGCGTGCGCTCGGCGCGAGCTGCCCGCATCCCGACCCGCCCGAGTGCCCCTGAGCTTGATCTGAGCCAGCACCTCGGCGCGCGCGAGCCGGACCCGGCCGCGCACCGGGTGGTCGACCTCCAGCGCGCAGACCCGGTTCAGCAGGTCGGTGAACGCGTCCCCGCTGCACCCGGCGAACGGGCCGACGACGGTGCTCCAGAACCGCTCCTCGAGCATCCGCGCCCGGCGCCGGCGGCGGCGCCGCTCGCGCAACCGGTCGGCCAGCAGCATCAGCATCCCCGCGCCCAGCACGCCCAGCGCCGCGGTGAGGGCGCCCACCGGGTGCCCGGTCTCCTCGACGAGCGGAATCGTGAGCGGGCGCTCGGCCGATCCCGCCGACGCCGGTCCGTTCCCCAAGGCGTCGGTGGCCTCGACGTACAGGCTGACCAGCCGGCCGCGGGTCGCGGTGGGACGCAGGCGCGCCGTGAACACCGAGCCGTCCCGCACCAGCCCGACCGGGCGGAACGAGACGTCGTGCTCGCCGCGAACGAACAACCGCACCTCGCCCGGCCCGCTCGGGTCGGCCACGCGGATCTTGAGCGTCAGGTCGGTCGCGGTGGAACAGGCCAGGGTCGGCAGCACGTCGAGGGCCGGCGGCCGCCGGTCGACGTCGCCGTCGTGATGCCAGTCGGCGGGACGCTCGGCCGGCGCGCCGACCGCCGCGCCGACCGTCGCCAGGCAGACCGCCAGCGCCAGCCACACGGCCGGAAGCCCGGCTCGGGGGGCAACGCTGCGATGGGCGGGTCCGGGCATCTCGGCTCTCGAGTGGTCTCCCCCGGTGGTTTCATTCAGCAAGATGCGCACCAGCCAGCCGGAAGGCCGACGATGCCGGAAGGTTCCGACAAGCCGGACGGGAAACTGACAGCCGTTCGCACGGGCAGTGACAAAAAACTGCGGGGCCCCAGGACGAATCTCCGGACAGCGCCGACGCGGCCCGGCTTTGACACCCGGTGCGGATGCTGGCTAGAATCGCGTGCTCTTTTCCCCGGGGAGGCGACACCGTGGCCAGCAAACGCGGCTCCGAAGATCTCAACCTCAACAACATCGTCTCGGCGCAGTACGACGACGCGGCCCGGCACCTCAAGCTGCCCAAGGGCCTGCTGCAGCAGATCAAGGCCTGCAGCAACGTCTACCAGGTCGAGTTCCCGGTCAAGATCGGCAACCGCATCGAGATCATGAAGGGCTGGCGCGCCGAGCACAGCCACCACCGCAAGCCGCTCAAGGGCGGGATCCGCTACAGCCGCATGGTCGACCAGGACGAGATCATGGCGCTGGCCGCGCTGATGACCTACAAGTGCGCGATCGTCAACGTGCCGTTCGGCGGGTCGAAGGGCGGGATCGCGCTGCGCGCCCGCAACTACAACGAGGAGCAGCTCGAGCGCATCACGCGCCGCTTCACCGCCGAGCTGATCAAGAAGAACTTCATCGGCCCGGGCATCAACGTCCCGGCCCCCGACTACGGCACGGGCCCGCGCGAGATGGCCTGGATCGCCGACACCTACGACGCGTTCCACCCCGGCCACCTCGACAGCATGGCCTGCGTGACCGGCAAGCCGGTGACCCAGGGCGGCATCGCCGGGCGCTCGGCGGCCACCGGCCGCGGCGTGGTGTACGCGCTGCGCGAGGTGTTCCGGCACCCGGAGCTGCTCAAGCAGCACAAGCTCCAGGGCACGCTGTCCGACCAGCGGATCTCCGTGCAGGGCTTCGGCAACGTGGGCTACCACGCCGCCACGATCCTGGACAAGGAGGACGGCGCCAGGATCGTCGCCGTCGGCGAGTTCGACGGCACCGTCTACAACCCGCAGGGCATCGACACGCTGGCGCTCCAGCGGCACCGCAAGAAGACGGGGTCGATCCGCAACTTCCCCGGCTGCAAGACGCTGGACAGCCCGGGCGACAGCCTCGAGGTGGAGTGCGACATCCTGATCCCCGCGGCGCTGGAGAACCAGATCCACCTCGGCAACGCCGGCAAGCTGCGCTGCAAGCTGATCGCCGAGGCGGCCAACGGGCCCACGACCCCCGGCGCCGAGGACATCCTGACCAAGAAGGGCGTGCTGGTGCTGCCCGACATCTACATGAACGCCGGCGGCGTCACCGTGTCGTACTTCGAGTGGACCAAGAACATCTCACACCTGCGCTACGGGCGGCTGGAGAAGCGGATCGACCTCCAGAACCGGCTGCAGTTCGCCGAGGCGACCGAGGAGCTGGCCGGCAGGAAGTTCCCCGACGCCGTGCGCAAGAAGCTGGTCCGCGACGTCAACGAGGAGGACCTCGTCAACTCCGGGCTCGAGGAGACGATGATCCAGGCCTTCCGGGAGGTGTTGACGATCCGGAACCGCATGCGCAGCATCCCGGACCTCCGGACCGCGGCCTACGTCTGCGCGATCCAGAAGGTCGCCAAGTCGTACCTCGAGCTGGGAATCTTCCCGTAAGCGTCGCATGGCCTCCCGCCGGCAGGTCTGGATCGACACGGGAGGCACCTTTACCGACGGGCTGGCGCTCGATGCCGCGGGATGCCTCCGCCGTGCGAAGGTTCTCAGCACCAGCGCCCTGCGCGGCACGCTGCTGCGGCCGGTCGACGACACGACGTTCGAGGTGCGCGAGGACTGGGGCGCCGTGGCCGACCTGGTCCGCGGCTTCGCCTTCCGCCGGCTCGACCGCGAGCGGGCCGAGGCCACGGTGGCCGCGTACGACCCCGCCGGCGGCCGGCTGCGCCTGGACGCGCCGCTCGACGAGCCCCCGGCGCCGGGCACGCCGTTCGAGGTGGCCTCGCCCGAGGAGGCCCCGGTCCTGGCCGCGCGGCTGCTGACGGGCACGCCGCCGGACCGGCCGCTGGACCTCGGGGGGATGCGGCTCGGCACCACGCTGGGCACCAACGCGCTGCTCGAGCGGCGCGGCGTCCCGACGGCGCTGTTCATCACCCGCGGCTTCGGCGACCTGCTGGAGATCGGCACGCAGCAGCGGCCCGAGCTGTTCGCGCTCGACGTCAGGAAGCCGCCACCGCTGTATTCCGAGGTCGTCGAGGTACCCGAGCGGCTGGCTGCCGACGGCAGTGTGCTGGAGCCGCTGGACGAAGCCGCCGTCGCCGGCGCGGCGGGCGACCTGCTGGCGCGCGGCGTGCGCGTGGCGGCCGTGGCGCTGCTCCATGCCTACCGGAACCCGGCGCACGAGCGGCGCGTCGAGGCGCTGCTGCGCGAGGC
The DNA here is from genome assembly GCA_041629655.1 of Candidatus Polarisedimenticolaceae bacterium. Taxonomy (GTDB): domain Bacteria; phylum Acidobacteriota; class Polarisedimenticolia; order Polarisedimenticolales; family Polarisedimenticolaceae; genus JBFKMV01. The sequence goes on along the minus strand of JBFKMV010000039.1, from coordinate 19,310 downwards.
GGGCTTCGAGCACGTCTCGGCCTCCGCCGCGCTGGCCCCGGGAATCGGCCTGTTGACGCGCGCGCAGACCGCGGTGGTGGATGCCTACCTGGCGCCCGAGGTGCGCTCGTACCTCGAGCACGTCGCCACGAGTCTCGGGGAGCGGGGCCGCCTGCACGTGATGACCAGCGCCGGGGGGTTGGTCTCCTCCCAGAGCTTCAGCCCCAAGGACAGCCTGTTGAGCGGTCCGGCCGGCGGCGTGGTCGGCGCCGCACTGGCGGGACGGCGCTCGGGGTTCGAGCGCCTGCTGGCCTTCGACATGGGCGGCACTAGCACCGACGTGGCGCGGATCGACGGCGACTACGAGTACCAGTTCGAGCACCGCGTCGGCGACGCGACGCTGATGGCGCCGGCGCTGGCGATCGAGAGCGTCGCCGCCGGCGGGGGCTCGGTGTGCTGGTTCGACGGTCACCGGCTGCGCGTCGGCCCGCGCAGCGCTGGCGCCCGGCCGGGGCCGGCGTGTTACGGCGCGGGCGGACCGCTGACCGTGACCGACGTGAACCTGCTCTCGGGCCGGCTCGACCCGTCGAGCTTTCGCATTCCGGTGGACCCCGCGCCGGCGCGCGCGGCGCTGGAGCAGCTTCGAGCGGAGGTCGCGGGACGTGAAGGGCGCGCCCCGGAAACGAAGGCGCTGCTGGAAGGCCTGCGGGCGATCGCCGACGAGACGATGGCCGACGCGATCCGGCGCATCTCGCTCCGCCGCGGCTACGACCCGGCCGACTACGCGCTGGTCGCCTTCGGCGGCGCCGGCGGGCAGCACGCCTGCGCGGTCGCCGAGCGGCTCGGCGTGGGCACGGTGCTGGTGCCCGAGGACGCCGGACTGCTCAGCGCGCTGGGCCTGGGTCACGCGGTACTGGAGCGGTTCGCCGAACGCCAGGTGCTGCGCGAGCTGGAGGAGCTCAAGCGCGAGCTGGCCGGCCTGCTCGGCGACCTCGAGCGCCAGGCCGTCGAGCGCGTGCTGGAACAGGGCGTGGCCCGGGACGACGTCGAGATCCGGCGCCGCATCGCGCTGATGCGGTTCGCCGGCCAGGATGCCACGCTCGACGTGGAGATCACGGACCCCGACAGCCTCGGCGCCGCGTTCGAGCAGCGTTACCTGACGCTGTTCGGCCACCGCCCCGAGGGACGCGAGGTCGAGGTGGCCTCGCTGCGCGTGGTGGCGTCGTCGGTCGCCGAGACGCCGGTCGCACCCCGGGACCGTCATGCGAAACGAGGCGCGCTCGTCCCCGGCGACACCGTCGCGGGACCGGAGCTGATCCTCGAGCCGCACAGCACCACCGTGGTCGATCCCGGCTGGCGCGGCGAGCTGGACCGCCACGGCACGCTGATCCTGCGCCGCGAGCGCGGCGTCACCGAGACCACCGTCGAGCAGCCGGAAGCGGTGCGCCTCGAGCTCTACACCCACCGCTTCCACACCATCGCCCGCGAGATGGGCGAGCGTCTGCGGCACACCGCCGTCTCGACCAACGTCAAGGAGCGCATGGACTTCTCCTGCGCGCTGCTGGACGCACAGGGCGAGCTGGTCGTCAACGCCCCGCACATCCCCGTGCACCTCGGCGCGATCGGCCTCTGCGTCCGCGAGCTGGCGCGCGCGATCCCGATGGAGCCCGGCGACGTGATCGTGACCAACCACCCCAAGTACGGGGGCTCGCACCTGCCCGACGTGACGGTGGTGACCCCCGTGCACGTGCCCGCCCAGGATGGGCAACCGACGCTCCTGGGCTACGTGGCCAGCCGCGCCCACCACGCCGAGATCGGCGGGAGCCGTCCCGGCTCGATGCCGCCCGCCGCGACACGCCTCGCCGAGGAGGGCGTCGTGATCCCGCCGACGCGTCTGGTGCACGGCGGCACGGCGGACTGGGAGACGCTCCGCCGTCTCCTCACGGGAGGCCCGCACCCCACGCGCGCGCTCGGCGACAACCTCGCCGACCTGCGCGCCGCCGTCGCCGCCAACCACGCCGGCGCCGAGGCGCTCCGCGGCCTCGCCGACGCCTCGGGCGCGGACACCGTGCGCCTGTACATGACCCGCCTCCAGGAGATGGCCGAGCAACGCATCCGCGCCGCGCTGCAACGGATCCCCGACGGCGAGTACGCCGCGGAGGAGCAGCTCGACGACGGCACTCCGCTCAAGGTTGCCGTCAGGCTCGACGGCGACAGCGCCGCGATCGACTTCGCCGGCAGCGGCGACGTGCACCCCGGCAACCTCAACGCCACGCCCGCGATCGTCCACAGCGCCGTGATCTACTTCCTGCGCCTGTTGATCCCGGAGCCGCTACCGCTCAACGAGGGCCTGCTGCGCGCCGTGACGATCGCGATCCCGCCCGGCCTGCTCTCCCCGTCTTTCCCGGACGACCCCGGCGAGGCCCCGGCGGTCGTCGGCGGCAACGTCGAGACCAGCCAGCGCCTCGTCGACACGCTGCTCAAGGCGCTCGGCCTCGCCGCGTGCAGCCAGGGCACGATGAACAACGTCATCTTCGGCAACGAGCGCTTCGGCTATTACGAGACCGTCGGCGGCGGCTGCGGGGCCGGACCGGACTTCGACGGCGCCAGCGCCGTGCACAGCCACATGACCAACACGCGGATCACCGATCCGGAGATCCTGGAGCACCGCTATCCCGTGCGGGTGCTGCGGTTCGCGGTGCGCCGCGGCTCGGGCGGCGCCGGGCGACACCGGGGCGGCGACGGCGTGGTGCGCGAGCTCGCGTTCCTGGAGCCGGTGGCGCTGTCGGTGATCAGCCAGCACCGGAGCGTCGCGCCCTACGGGTTGCAAGGCGGGCAGCCCGGTGCGACCGGACTACAACGGGTGATTCGCGCCGGCGGCGAGACGGAGCTGCTCGGCGCGATCGACGGGCGGGAGGTCGAGACGGGGGATCGGCTGGTGCTGGAGACCCCGGGTGGGGGTGGGTTCGGTGAGGCGGCGGCCAGGGTTACCGGACCGGGGCAACGTGGGCGTGATCGCGGACGTCAGGCCTGACCGTCGGCCTCGGTCGCGGCCAGCTCCGGCGCCGGCTCGGCCTCCCCGCACAGCTCGCGCACCTCGGCGTGCAGGCGGTCGCGGAACTCGACGATGCTGCGCCGGGACGGCTTCTTCTTGCATGGCGAGCCGGGAAAGCGGATCGGCTGGCCGACACGGAGCGTGATCGTGGCGGGCTTCGGGAAGCGCCGCGAGCGCGGAAGGCTCTCGAACGCGCCCTCGAGGCCCAGCGGCAGGACCGGCACGCCGGTCTTTGCGGCGAGGTAGGCGACGCCGCTGCGGAAGCGCTGGAGACGGCCGTCGTTACAGATCTTGCCTTCGGGGAAGATCGCCACCCGGTCGCCGCGGCTCAGCAACTCCGCGAGTTCCTCCATCGCGTCGTCGGGCGTTCCTGCCGCCAGTGGCACCGCTGAATGCGCGCGGAAGAACCCTTCCCAGAACCGGCTCTTGTAGAACCAGTTCCGGTTTACCACGAACCGCACCGGCCGCGGGAGCATCACGATGATGTACCAGGGATCGATGAACGACTGGTGGTTGACGATCGCGATGAACGGGCCGTCGGGAACCGCCTCCGGATTCTCGAGGCGGAAACGCCAGTAGAGCCCGAACACGGGCCGCAGCGCTTTGAATGTTGAGTAGAGCCACATGGCAACACGAATCCCCGAGGCGACCCTCGGCTCATATACGGTCTTCCGGCCCCGTTCGCAACCGAACTGCGCGCCCGGCGCGCCCCACGGGGTGCGTGCTAGACTGAAATTCGTCGTCCGCCGTGCCGGTGCGACCGACTCTCGCCAGAATCGGGGATTATGACACACGCCGGAACCACCCGGGCGACGCGGATCACCGGCGCATGACGTCCGGCGGGTCGGCGCTGCGCCGGGTCGGCGTTCGGTGGCTCCTGGCCCTGGCCACACCGGCGCTGTTCGGCCTCTACTCCTCGGTCGCGGGCCTCTCGCTCATCCTGTACGTGGCGCTGGTGCCGTGGCTGATCCTGTACACCGACGATCGTCACCCCCGCGTCTCGCTCGGATACTTCGTGGTGGCCGCTTGGGTCACGCTGCTGTTGCTGTACGTCGAGATGTTCCGCTTCGGCTGGCAGTTCACGGTCGGATTCGTGACCGTGTTCATGCTGCCCTGGCTGGTCTACGCACCGCTGCAGCGCCGCATCCACCACCGGCTGCACCTCCCGCGGACCTGGACGGTCGCCGTAGTCTGGGTGACGGTCGAGCTGGTACGCGCGATCTTCACGCTGTCCCACTTCGACCTGTTCCGGTTCGGCAACTCGCAGGCCGGGCTGACGCCGCTGGTGCAGATCGCCGACGTGACGGGCGAGTACGGGATCAGCTTTTTGGTCGCCGCGGTCAACGGGCTGGTCGCCGACCTGTACTTCGCGCTGCGGGAGCACGGCTGGCGTTCGCGGCGGGGTTGGCTGGCGCGGCGCAACGTGCTGTCCGCGGCGATGGTGGCAGCGATGTTCGTGGGGGCCTGGATCTACGGCGTGGCGAGACTGATGAGCGCGGAGTACCAGGAGGGCCCGCGCATCGCGATCGTGCAGCCGAACATCCGCCACCTGATGAGCAACGCCGTCGGGGTCCACCTGGCCCAGATACTGATGACCGAGGACGGCGTCGAGCCCGGGGCGGCGGACATCATCGCCTGGCCGGAGAACGCGATCCTCGACAACATCCGGCGGCCGGGAGCGTACCTCGAAGACCTGGCCCGGTTGTCGCGGGAGAAGTCGGCCTGGTTCGTCGTCGGATCGATGGGCAAGTCGCGGGAGCAGCCCGGCTACAGTCTCAACGGCGCGTTCCTGGTCGACCCCGAGGGCGAGATCGAGGGGGAGTACTACAAGCAAGTGCTGTTCCCGTGGTCGGAGTTCGTCCCGCTCGACGGGCTGCTCGGCAGGATCGCGCCGGGCCTGCGCAACCTGCACCGCACCCTGATCCGCCGCGGCTGGGGCTTCCTGCCCAGCGGGCTCCCCGGGGACGAGATGGTGCTGTTGCGGTATCCGTGGAAGGGCGGCGAGCTGCCCTTCGGAGCGCTGATCTGTCTGGAGAACGCCCACCCGCCGATCCCCGCGGAGGCCGGCCGCCGCGGCGCGCGGTTCTTCGTCAACATCACCAGCGAGGGCGAGGTCGGCGGTTCGTTGCAGCTGCACATGCTGCGCACGTGTATGCTGCGCGCGGTGGAGAACCGGATCTCCTACGTGCGCGTGGGCAACACCGGGGTGTCGTGCTTCATCGACCCGTCCGGCCGCGTCCAGAGCCTGTTGCGCGGCGTCGAGGGCCGGGCGATTCTCGACTCGGGGATCCTGATCGACCGCGTGATGCTCTCCCGGGGCGGCCCCACGCTCTACGCGCTCAGCCGCGACGCCTTCGCCAAGGCCTGCGCAGGCGCCACCCTGTTGCTGCTGGTCTGGACCTGGCTGCGTAGAAAGCCCGTCGAGACTTCGACCGCCGGTTCCTGATCGCGACGGCCGGGGGGCCGCGACCCGTCGCGTTTTCTGCACGCGCCACCGCCCGGATTGGCTACACTGGCCGGCGTTCAATTCAGGGGAGAACCTCCGATGGACCTCAACAATCTCAGGGAGCAGCTCAAGCTCGACTCCAACCTGTTCGACGTTCGGCTGTTCGAGATCGCGGGCACGCCGATCACGGTCGCGACGGTCGTGCTGTTCGTGCTGATCGTGCTGGCCTCGTTCTGGATCTCGTGGGTCATTCAGCGCGCGATCGCCAAGGCCGTGCGGCTCCGCGGCGTGACCGACGAAGGCACGATCGCCGCGATGCGCAGGCTGGCGCACTACCTGGTGCTGCTGATCGGCATCTCGATCGGACTGCAGACGATCGGAGTCCACCTCGGGGCGCTGTTCGCAGCCGGCGCGGTATTCGCGATCGGTCTCGGGTTCGCGATGCAGAACCTGGTCCAGAACTTCGTCTCGGGGGTGATCCTGCTGCTCGAGCGCACGATCAAGCCCAAGGACGTGCTGATGGTCGACGGCGTCGTGGTGCGCGTGATGCGGATGCAGATGCGCTCGACGCTGGTGCGCACGCGCGACGAGGAGGAGATGATCGTTCCGAACTCGACGCTGGTGCAGTCGACCGTGACCAACTACACGCTGCGCGATTCGCTGTACCGGCTGCGCGCCAGCGTCGGCGTGATCTACGGATCGGACATGGCGCTGGTGCGCCGGACGCTCGAGGAGACGGCGCGGGCGGTCGAGTGGCGCAGCGAGGACCGCGACCCGGTGGTGCTGCTCCGGGATTTCGCCGACTCGGCGGTGGTCTGGGAAGTCTCGCTGTGGATCCACGACCCGTGGGAGTCCCGCACCCGTCAGGCGATCCTGAACGAGGCGATCTGGTGGGCGCTCAAGCGACAGGACATCGTGATCGCCTTCCCGCAGCTCGACGTCCACTTCGACCCGCCGGTCGTGGAGTCGCTGGAGGCGCTGCGGCGCGCCGGCTGACGATGCGCAGGCGGCACCAGCGCCGTCGGGCCCGGCCCGGAACCTCTCCCGGGACGCTGACCATCGACCCCGGGGCCCCCAAGCCGCGGATCCGGGTCACCGCCTACCGGCCCGAGAAGGTCGTGGAGCACGAAGTCGACGGCGTCGGGGCGCTGCGCGAGCTGCTCGGCCGCTGGCCGGTGGTCTGGGTCAACGTGGACGGACTGGGCGACGAGGCGACGCTGCGCGAGCTGGGCGAGCTGTTCGGGATGCACCGGCTGGCGCTGGAGGACGTGGTCAACGTCGTCCAGCGGCCGAAGGTCGAGCCCTACGACGAGCATCTGTTCATCATCTCGCGGATGGCGCTGGCGGAGCAGCACCACCCCACCGAGCAGGTCAGCCTGGTGCTCGGCGAGAACTACGTGCTGACGTTCCAGGAGCGGCCCGGCGACTGCTTCGAGGCCGTGCGGGAGCGCATCCGGCAGGGCCAGGGCAAGCTCCGCCGGGCCGGCCCGGACTACCTGGCCTACGCGCTGCTGGACGCGGTCGTCGACAGCTACTTCCCGGCACTGGAGCAACTGCACGAGCAGCTGGAGCGCCTCGAGGAGCGCATCTTCGCCGAGCCCGACGAGCAGACGGCTGCCGAGGTCCAGCGGATCAAGGGGGACCTGCGGCACCTGCGACGGGCCGCCTGGCCGCACCGCGACGCGATCGGCTTGATGTTGCGCGAGGAAAGCCGCTTCATCACGCCGGCCACGCGGGTCTATCTGCGCGACGTCGTCGACCACGCCCAGCACGTCAACGACCTGCTGACCACGTACTACGAGCTGGGGCTGGACCTGATGAACGCCTACCTGTCCAGCGTCAGCAACCGCATGAACGAGGTGATGAAGGTGCTGACCGTGATGGCGGCGATCTTCATCCCGCTGAGCTTTTTGGCCGGCATCTACGGCATGAACTTCGACCCCACGGCCTCGCCGTGGAACATGCCGGAGCTGGCGACGCGATACGGGTACCCGGTGCTGCTGCTGGTCATGGCACTGATCGGAATCGGGCTGCTGCTGTACTTTCGGCGTCGCGGCTGGGTCGGTCGGTCCCGAACGAGGCGACGATGGAACAAGCACTGACCTGGTTCAAACAGACCTTCGCCAACCCCTGGCTGCTGGCGCTGCTGGTGATCGGCGTGACGGTGATCGTGGCCAAGCTCACCGACATCGTGCTGTGCCGCGCGCTGTGGTCGCTGGCCCAGCGGACCAAGAGCGACGTCGACGAGCGCCTGATCGAAGTGCTGCACCGACCGATCTTCCTGACCGTGGTGCTGATCGGGTTGTTCATCGCCGCGAACGTCGTCGGTCTCGACGACCCGTTCCTGTTCTACGTCGCGGGGCTGTTGAAGACACTGGGCGTGTTGATCTGGACGGTCGCGCTGTTCCGGATCATCGAGATCGTGGTCGACGGCCTGGGCCGGGTCGCGGGCGACACGCCGATGGCCCGCACGCTGCCGCTGTTCAACAACGTCGCCAAGCTCGTCGTGCTGGGAGGGGTGGTCTACGCGATCCTGCTGACCTGGCAGCTCGACGTCAAGCCCTGGCTCGCCTCGGCCGGCATCGCCGGGCTGGCGATCGGTTTCGCGGCCAAGGACACCATCGCCAACCTGTTCGGCGGCCTGTTCATCCTGGCCGACGCGCCCTACAAGCTGGGCGATTACATCGTGCTCGACAGCGGAGAGCGCGGCCAGGTGATCAACATCGGGCTGCGCAGCACGCGGATCCTGACCCGCGACGACGTCGAGGTGACGCTGCCCAACGCCGTGATCGCCAACGCCAAGATCGTCAACGAGTCCGGCGGACCCGCCGTGCAGTCGCGCGTGACCGTGACGGTCGGGGTGGCCTACGGGTCCGACGTGGACCAGGTGCGGCGGGTGCTGATGGAGGCGGCGCGTGCCGTCGCCGACGTGGTGCAGGATCCCGAGCCGCGGGTCCGCTTCACCGAGTTCGGCGACTCGGCGCTGGTGTTCCGGCTGCTGTGCTGGATTCACGAGCCCGAGCAGCGCGGCCGCGCGCTCGATGCCCTGAACACCGAGGTCTACCGGCGGTTCAACGCCGCGGGGATCCAGATTCCGTTCCCGCAGCGCGACGTCAACATGAGGCAGCCGGGCTGATGCGCGCCCTGACGTTCCACGGCCGCTGCGACGTGCGTTGCGAGACCGTGCCCGATCCCGCGATCGAGGCCCCGGACGATGCGCTGGTCGAGGTCCGGCTGAGCGGGATCTGCGGCTCGGACCTCCACCCGTACCACGAGCGCGAGCGCGGCCTGGACGCCGGCACGGTGATGGGGCACGAGTTCGCCGGCGTGGTCGTCGAGACGGGTCCCGCGGTGCACGGCATCGCGCGCGGCGACCGCGTGGCCAGTCCGTTCACCACCAGTTGCGGCAGGTGCTTCTACTGTCGCAGCGGCCTGACCTCGCGCTGCGCGCAGGGCCAGCTGTTCGGCTGGGTCGCGCGGGGTGTGGGGCTGCAGGGCGGGCAGGCCGGGCTGGTCCGCGTGCCGCTGGCCGACACGACGCTGGTCCGGATCCCCGAGGGCGTCGATGACACGGGCGCGCTGCTGGCCGGGGACGTCCTCTCCACGGGTTACTACTGCGCGCTGAATGCCGGCGTCGGCCCGGGCACCGTGGTCGCCGTCGTCGGCTGCGGCCCGGTCGGGCTGATGGCGATCGTGGCGGCGCGCGAGCTGGGGGTCGAGCGGCCGTTCGCGCTCGACACGGTGGCCGAGCGCCGGTCGATGGCCGAGCGTTTCGGCGCCGTCGCCCTCGACGCCGGCACGGACGATGCGGTCGCGCGAGTCGCCGAGGCCACCGCGGGCCGCGGCGCCGACGCCGTGCTCGAGGCGGTCGGCAGCGCGGCGGCCGGCCGGCTGGCCTGGGAGCTGGTCCGGCCCGGGGGGACGATCTCGGTCGTGGGCGTGCACACCGAGCCGCGGATCCCGTTCTCCCCCGCCGAGGCCTACGACAAGAACCTGACCCTCAAGGTCGGACGCTGCCCGGCGCGCAGCATGATCGAGCGCGTGCTGCCCCTGCTCGGCGAGGGACGGCCCGACGTGACCTCGATCGTCTCGCACCGCCTGCCCCTCGCGGAGGGGCCGCAGGGCTACGAGATGTTCGACCGCAAGCTGGACGGCTGCACGAAGGTCGTGCTGACGCCGTGAGCGCTCAGACCTGCGCCCACGAGGGCGGCTCGTAGGCCTTGCCGGGGGTCCCGCCGATCGCCAGCAGCGTCACGCCGTCGGGGCCGGGAACGAGGCGGCGCTTCTGACCGGGCCCGACGCGCGCCAGCGTCCCGCGCTCGAGCGCCCAGGTTTGACCACCCGCCTCCAGCGTCGCGCTGCCCTCCAGCACCACGTAGACCTCTTCCTGTCCGTCGGCGGCGTGATCGTGCTCCGGGTAGTCCGCCCAGGCCGGGGGAAGCTCGAGCAGGTTCATGCCCCAGGCCCTGACCCCCAGCCCCTTGCCGGCATAGAGGAACTGGCCCTGGTGCCCCTCCAGCTCGTCGAGTCGTTTCACCGTGACGTCGGCCATGGTTTTCTCCCTTCCCGGCGGGTGTTCATCCGAATGCCAGCCACATGAACCCGACCAGGGTTCCGTTGTGTACCGCGTGGGCGACCATCGGCGCAATCAGCGAGCCGCGCCACTCGCGGAGCATCGCGAAACCGAACGCCAGCGACATCAGCGCCGGCACCACGGCGAAGCCCTGGGGGTGGATCACGGCGAACAGGAACGCCATCACCAGGGCCGACGAGACCGCCCCACGCCGATCGCGCAGGGCGCGGTAGAGCGCGCCGCGGAACAACGCCTCCTCGAACAACGGAGCGAACGCTGCGGCCAAAAACAGCACCGCCAGCCGGACCGCGACGCCGCCGTGGGCCATCCAGACCAACGCCGGGTGGCTGACCAGCCGCGGCGGCTCGTCCGGACCGGGCGGCGCGATCAGCTCGGGGACCGTCATCAGGATCAGGCTCAGCACCACGCCCACCGCCAGCACGGGCAGGATGGCGAGGTAGCCGACCAGCCCGCAGGCCGCCTCGCGGCCCCACCCCTCGCCACGGTGCAGCCCCAGCTCGCGGCGCGCCGCGCCGGCCGGCACGCCGCGCAGCACCGGCCAGAACAGCCCCAGCAGCGAGCCGAGGACGATCCCGGCCAGCCCGATCGCGGGATGTTCCAGGCCCACGACGGCCGCAGCGGCGTCGAACAGCAGGATCAGGCCGATGTAGACCGCGAACGCCTCGAGGTACAGGGTGGAGTCCGCGCCGCGGGGCTCGAGCCGCGGCCGGAGCGACGGCGACGAGCGCCGCAGCAGCGCCAGCAGCAGCAACGCCGCCCCGGCCAACGTCGCCGCGCCGCCGGCCCCGAGCAGCACGATCGTGGCCAGGAAGGTGGTCAGCGCGGAGCGCGCGACCTCGCGGCGCAACGGGTCGGTTTCCGAACGGCCGCGGGCCAGCAACAGCTTGCCGAACCACCCCATCGCGGAACGCACGCGCTCGCGGTCGGCCTCGTCGAGGGCCGTGGCATCGTCGATCGCCCGTCGTACCGTGTCGTGGAGCTGTTGTTGCTCGGGGTCGTCCAGCTCGTCGGCGTGCCGGTCGAGCAGGGTCCGGGCCCGCACGATCCCCTCGTCACCCCCCGCGAACGCGTTCAGCGCCGCGAGCGCGCGAGCCACCGCGGGCGTCGCGGCCAGCCGGTCGAGCTTGGGCAGCTCGCGAGTCACCGAGGGCGGCGAGAGCATGCTGGCGGCGGTCAGCACCTTGGCCTGCAGGGTCAGCACGACCAGCGTGGCCGTGTCGTCGCTCTCGCGTTGCTCCTCGCGCACCAGGTGACCGGCGAAGGTCAACGCCGCCACCGAGAACAGGATCGAGAGCCACACCAGCCGACGGCGCACGCTGCTTCCGGCGGGAGGCGGTCCGGGAGGAGTCGGGTTCATCCCCAAACCAGGCGGTCAGTTCCAGAACCGGTCGTTGTCGTGCTGGTCGAACGGGACCGACGCGGCCGCCCGGATGCGGCCCTTGTCGATCTGCAGCACCACCACGTACTCCATGTCGAGCATGCGGCCGCTACGCTTGCCGCGGGCGTGATAGGTCAGGACCGCCCCGTCGTCGCCGGCGAACAGACCCTTCAGGGTGAGCGTGAGCTCCTCGGTCGCCTCGCCGATGCGGGCCAGGTAGTCCAGCACCGCGTCGGGTCCCTTGTGCTCGCCCGACAGCGGGTTGCGACCGAACGAGCGCCACGACACATTGTCGGCCAGGACGTCGCGGATCGACTCCGCATCGCCCTCGGCGACGGCCGCCCAGAAACGGCGGGCGATCCGGTTGTGTGGATGCTCTGCCATCGTGCCCCCGGTGCCTCGAGGCGAGTATAGGCCCTTCCCCCGCTCGATGGCCGACAATTCGCGCTCGGGCCGATCCGTCGAGTTTTCGGGGTTAGAATCCGCCGATGCAACGCCTGTTGACCGTCCTGTTCTGGTCCGTGATCGCCGCGGCGTTCGTGGGCCCGGGGACGGTCACGACCTGCGCCCGCGCCGGCGTCGAGCACCGCTTCGCCTTGCTGTGGGCGGTCGTGTTCTCCACGCTGACCTGCCTCGTCCTGCAGGAGGCCAGCGCCAGGGTGACAGCGCTGTCCGGCCGTACCCTGGGCGAGGCGCTGCGCCGGCGGTTCCATGGCGGGATCGGTGGAGCGCTGGTGCTGGTGCTGGTGCTCGGCGCGATCGTGGTCGGGTGCGCGGCCTACCAGGCCGGCAACGTCCTCGGGGCGGTGGCCGGCGGAGCGCTGGCCTTCTCGATGCCCGGCACCGCGGCGATCCTGGTGTTGAGCGTGACGGCCGGTCTGCTGCTGACGCTGGCCGGGGCGCGGACGGTCGCGCGCGTGATGGGGCTGGTCGTCGCCGTGATGGGGTTGTGCTTTCTGGCCACGGCGCTGCTGTTGCGACCATCGCTGGGCGCGATGCTGCAGGGCCTCGCGGTTCCGCGGGTCCCGGAAGGCGGCGGCCTGCTGGTGCTGGGCCTGGTCGGCACCACCGTGGTGCCGTACAACCTGTTCCTCGGCTCGGGCCTCGCGCGCGGGCAATCGCTGGGAGAGATCCGGTTCGGGCTGGCCGTGGCGGTGGGGCTCGGCGGGCTGATCTCGGCGGCGATCCTGGTCGTCGGCACGGCGGTGCAGGGAGAGTTCGCTTTCGCGGCGCTGGCCGATACGCTCGGCGTTCGGCTCGGCGGCTGGGCCCGCTGGACCTTTGCGGTGGGGCTGTTCTCCGCGGGTTTCTCCTCGGCCATCACGGCTCCGCTGGCCGCCGCGATGACGGCGAAGAGCCTGTTCGATCGCGGAGACGGAGAGCGCTGGGGCGAGCGCTCGTGGCGCTACCGCGCGGTGTGGCTGTTCGTGCTGGCCTGCGGCGCCGGATTCGCGCTGGCCGCGGTGCGCCCGGTGCACATGATCGTCACGGCGCAGGCGCTGAACGGGGTGCTGCTGCCGTTCGTCGCCCTGTTTCTGCTGCTGGTGGTCAACGACCGGAGGCTGATGCCGCAGGAGGGTCGCAACGGACTCGGGGGCAACCTGCTGATGGGGATCGTGGTCGCCGTTACGCTGGTGCTGGGCCTGTCGAACCTGGTGCGGGCGATCGGCTCGCTACTCGCCTGACGGCGAACGTCACGGTCCGTGCGTGCGGGGGACCCGGGACCAGGTGACGCCGGGGAGGTTCCGCAGCGTGAGCGAGTCGCTGCCGGGAAGCACGCGGAACGCCAGCTCGGTTTCGCGTCCGTCGTCCGCCACGTACACCACGGTGTAGAGCACCGTACCCGGGGCACCCTCTCGCCGGACCTTGGTGATGCGATGGTTTTCGACCGACCCGGCGGCGGTGCGGTAGGCCAGTCGGGTTCCCGAGAGCTCGAGGTAGCAATCGGCGTAGCGGCCGTCGGAGGTCGTGTAGCTGCCGTCGAGCTGCTCCGGCAGGGCCGTCTCCACCGCACAGCCGCCGAGCACGACGATCGCCGCGACCAGTGCCGGGAGCCGCCTCACCCGAAGGACGCCTTGCGCGGCTCGACGAACTCCCGGTCGAGCTGGATCATCCGCATGAACGCCTCGACGATCCGCGGGTCGAAGTGCTTGCCCGACTCGCTCTGGATGTGCTCGATCACCTTGTCGCGCGACCAACCCGAACGGTAGGGCCGTTCGGAGATCAGCGCGTCGAAGACGTCGGCCAGGCCGAGCACGCGGGCGTTCAGCGGGATGTTCTCGCCCGCCAGACCCTCCGGGTATCCCGTGCCGTTGAAGCGCTCGTGGTGATACAGCACGATCAGCCGCTCACCCGTGTAGGCCGAGATCGGCTCGAGGATCCGCGCGCCGATGCGCACATGGTCCTTCATCTGGTCCATCTCGGCGGTGGTCAGCGGACCGGGCTTGTCGAGCACGCTGCGCGGCACGCCGATCTTGCCGATGTCGTGCAACAGTCCGCCGCGCTGGATGACGTCGAGCTGGTCCTCGGGAAAGCCCATCGTCTCGCCGATGCGCACGGCCATCCGGGTCACGCGCTCGGAGTGGCCCGCCGTCCACGGGGACTTGGCGTCGATCGCCCGGGCCAGCGTGTGCAGGGTCTCGCGGTTCAGCTGCTCGTGCTCCTCGATCAGGTGGGCGTTGGACAGCGCCACGGCGACCTGCGTGGCCAGCCGTCGGGCCTCGACCAGGTCCTCGTCGGTGCTGACGACGTCGCTGCGGTAGGCCAGCGTGACGATGCCGGCCAGGTGCCGCTTGACCATGATCGGCAGCGCAACGCCGCAGCGCATGCCGAGGTCGGACAGGATCGACAGGTGCGGAGGCTGGTTCTGGGGCCGGAAGCGCAACACCCCGCCGGGATGGTCGAGGAAGCGCTCTCGCTCTTCAGGCATCAGGATCACACGCTGCCGGACCTCCTCGGGCGCGACCCGGATTCTCGTGTAGACCTCGGCGTGTCCCGGAGCCGATGGCTCGAGCAGGGTCACGGCCACACAGTCGGCAGACACGATCTCGGGGAGCCGCCCCAGAACGGTGCGGACGATCTCCTTGCGGTCGAGGGTGGACAGGATCGCGCGGTCGATGTCGCTCAGTGTGGCCAGGGTCTTGAACTGTCGGCCCAGTCTGGATGCCATCGCGTTGAACGAGGTCGCCAGCTGCTCGAACTCGTCCTTGCTGCGCACGTCGACACGGCAGTTGAAGTCCTGTCCGGTGATCGCCTCGGTGCCGCGCTTGAGCTCCTCCAGCGGGATCAGGCTGCGCCGGATCTGGATCACGCTCAGCAACATCACCACCGACAACGACAGGCCCACCACCAACGGCAACATCCTCCGGAATTCGGCCAGCGGAGCGAAGGCCTCCGCCTGGACGTCGGTCAGCAGCAGCACCCAGTGGGAGTACCCGTAGCGCGGCTTCAGGAACAGCCACCAGTACGAGCTGACGTGACTCGTCTCTCCCGCACTCCAGGTGAAATCGCCGCGCGCACGGGTGGTCATCTGCTGCGTGGCTTCGTCCGGGTACGGGACGTCTCGCGGATGCGTTGCGTGCAGCAACCGACCTGCGGGGTCCAGTACCGCCAGATCGGTCTCATCGGAGCGGGTCGTCGGCAGTTCCTCGCCCCACAGGAAGGCGTCGGCCAGGCTTCCGATCATCAGCGGAGCCTCGTCGCGCCTCTCGGACTTCAGCCGGATCATCATCAGCAGCGCGGGGCGGTCAGCCCGGTCCCGATGCATGATGACCAGGAGCGGCTTGCCCCGCTCGAGATGCTGCCGCTGCTCGACGTCCAGTGGCGGAACGGGAATCGGCGTCCCCAGCAGGACCTGGGAGGAGCCCCTGCGGTCAGCGATGGCCAGGGCCTCGAAATGATGTGCCAGATGAACGAACGGCCCGCCGGCTTCGGGCGTTGTCTCGATCGCGCTGTCCTGCCACACGGAGCCGACTATTCTCAGCTCGGTCTCGAGCGTCTCGAGCCGCGCCATGATCTCCATCCCCGCACCCTTGGCCGCGGCGTGGAGCCGCCGCCGGGTCTGCTCGTCCAGCTCTCGGGTGACGAAGCGGAACGAGACCGCGGTGAGCGTCACGATCGGAATCAGCGAGCAGATGACGAACAGGCCGAAGATCCTGCGGGCGACCTTGCTGCTGAGAAAGCGCCAGTCGATCTTCACGGGTGGCCCAGGTCAATAGTCCGCGGCCAGGCCGACGTAGGCCCCGTCGTTGGCCCGCACGACGTCGTCCTTGGCGGTGGCGGCGTTCAGCGGCGCCTTGGTCCTGCCGTCTCGACCCAGGCTGTACAGATCGAAGGTCGAGTTGAGCGGAACCAGGAAGCGATCCTTGCGCGCGGCACCGGGCGCTGCCTTCGACAGGTCGAGGTAGCGGTACGGACGGCCCCAGGGATCGGCCTTGGGCGCGGACCTGAGGTCGTCCAGCGAGGCCGGCAGCGCGCGCTGGACGTACTCGTAATGCACGATCTCCTGCTCGATGGCGCGAATATCCGAGATGGCCTGGGTGATGCGGCCCTTGTTGACGATCTGCGTATACGCCACCGCCGCGGTCACCGCGATGACCGTGGCCACCACGACCCCGAGCATCAGCTCCACGATGGTCAGGCCGCGCTGGCCTCCGCGGCCCCGGCGTGAGCCGGGAAAAATGTCGGAACGACGGGTCAAGCGCATGTCCCTCGTTGCTCCGGGGACGGAGCCGACTTGGAGAAATATAGGCCTGGAGCAGGGGGAGGCAACCCGGGCGAGGACCGGATCAACTCCTTGCCACACAAGGAGTTCGGTGCGCCCTCAGCGCCCCGGATCGTCGACCAGCAGGCGCAGCTCCGCGCCGTTGGCCCGGATCTCGGGCACGTACATCGCCTGGCCGAGCAGCGGGAGCGCGTGGAAGCGGCCCGGGGTCTCGGCCCGCAGCTCGTAGCGGATCTCCCACACCCCCTCGGGCAGCTTGTCCACGAACAGCGCCAGCTTGCGATCGCGCAGCTCGCGGTGGACCCAGCGTGTCCGGCCGGTGTAGTCCTGCTCCTCGCGCGCCGCGGGATCGCGCTCGTGGGCCCCGCGCTTGAGCTCGCGGGCGAACAGCGCGCCGCCGCTCCGCACCTCGACGGCCTCGAGACCGGCCGGCTTGAGGTCCTCGAACACCAGGTACTCCAGGTGGTTCTTGCTCTCGAGCGTCAGCACGACCTCGACGCGCTCGCCGCTGGTCACGGTTCCGCCGTCGCCCAGCGAGCGGTTGTCCCACACGGGACCCTTGAGCAACGTGGGCTGCGGGACGCGGCGGAAGTAGCTGCGGCGGACGAACAACTCGTTGCCGGCCGGCGTGACGGGCTCCTCGAGACTGAAGAATCGGGTCTCGACGGCGAAGTACAGCGCGCCGTCCTCCGCCGTGCGGCGGATCCGGATCTGGTTCCGGCCGTCGCGTAGCAGGCCCGGGTCCACGGTGAAGCGGCTCGGCGCTCGCAGCACGTCGGCCGGCTCGACCCGCTGCCGCGCCACCTCGCGGCCGTTGACGGTCACTTCGTACGCGAGCTGCGCGTCCAGCTCGCCGCTCCGCTCCAGGTAGCCGGTCAGCGCGAGGACGACGATCGCGGTGTCGCGGGTGCTGTTCCACTGCGCGCCGCGGCGGTTCTTGACCAGCCAGTTGACGACCGGCTCGATCAGGTCGCTCTCGGGCTCGACCGTCAGCAGCGCGGTCAGCGCGAACGCCGTGGCCTCGACCCCACCCTCGGACCAGCGCCAGACGAGGCCGTCCTCGCCCCAGTGGGCCGTGCCCATGACCTCGGTTCCACCGCCGCGGATCCCACGCTGGATCACCGAGGTGTCCGGCGCGTCGTCGCGGTCGACGCCGTTCCGCAGGTTGCGGGTCAGCGTCAGCGCGCGCTCGCCCTCGCCGAGCCGGTGCGCCGACAGCGCCACGAGCGCCCGCGTGTAGGCGTTCAGCCGGTCGCGCTGGCCGTACAGGTTGTCGAGGGCCGTGCGCTGGAAGCGCGAGCCTCCGGGACGCGCCGCGGTCAGCGCGTGCAGCATGAACGCCTGCAGGTCCGGCTCTCGCTCCTGCTCGACCAGCTCGCGGTCGAGGAACTCGATCCCGCGGCGCAGCACCGAGTCGTCGACCTTCACGCCGGCCTCGCGGGCCAGCGCCAAGCCCCACACCACGTAGGCGCTCATGAAATGGTCGCTGTCGCCTTCCTTCCACCAGCCCCAGCCGCCGTCGCCGTGCTGGAAGTCGGAGAGCCGGCGCAGTCCCTGGCGCACCATGTCGTGGAGCTTGGCGAGGTCGCGGGGCCCGTCGGGGTGCGTGGCCGCGGCGTGCCCGCGCTCGATCCCGCCGAACATCCGTCCGGCCACGTCCTCGGGCCGCAGCCCGAGCCGCTCCAGAGTCCCTGACACGACCACCGCGGGCAGGAAGCGGCTCATCGTCTGCTCGGTGCAGCCGTAGGGATAGTCGATCAGGTAGGGCAGCGAGTCGAGCAGCGTCACCGCGAGACTCGGGGCGATCTGCACGGTCAGCGTCGTCGAGCCCGCGCGGCGCGCGGCGGGTAGCTCGATCGACACCTCGGCCTCGCTCCCGCGGAGCTTGCCCGAGCGCGCCAGCAGCTTGTCGATGCCGTGCTCCCAGACGCGGTAGCTCCTCATCATCGCGTCGTCGTGCTGATCGGCGCGGGCGGTCACCGTCAACCGCGCCTCGCCGGCGCTCTGCGCCTCGACGCTCCAGTCCACGCGGACCTCGCCGCCCGCCGGCAGCGCGACTGCCGGGCCGCGCTGCCCCGCCGGGTCGACGCGCCCGACCAGGCGCAGTCCCTCGGCCTCCAGCGTCGGCACCACCACCAGGTCGCTCTCGCTGCGGTTGTTGATCACGGCGGAGACGATCGCGGTATCGCCGGCGACGAAGAACCGCGGCGCCTGGAGCCGCGCCATCAACGGCTTGTTGGTGCGCGCCGTGGCCTGCGCGGTACCGAACGCGCTGCCCGCGGTCGCCACGCGCGCGCGGGCCCGCCACGTGGTCAGCGAGTCCGGGAAGTCGACCTCGATCGTGGCACGCCCGTCCTCGCCGGTCACGACGTCCGGCTGCCAGAACGCCGTGGCGCGAAAGTCGGTGCGCACCTCCACGGCCGGCTCCCCGGTGGCGCCGCCCGCGATCTCGGCGGGTGCGGGTGCCGCGGCCGGCGCCTGCGCGGCGCGCTTGGCCTCGAGGTTCCCCACGAACGCCTCCTCGGCCACGGCGTCCGCGGCGAAGCGCGACTTGGCCGCCGCAACGCCGGGCATCATCGACGGGTCAAGGTCGTCACCCCGGCGATCCACGAGGCCGCCTTCCGCGTCACGACCGAGCCGCACGAAGGCTTTGTGATGGAAGCTGCCCTGGATCCGCGTACGCTTGGCGCGCTTGTCGCCGAAGAAGAACTCGCGCGGGTCGGGTGCGTAGTCCTGCTGGATGTAGAACACCGAGTCGTCGACCAGCGACAGGGCCACCTCCGCGGCGACCGGCCGTCCTTCGTGGTCGCGGGTCGTCACGGTCAGCCGTCCCTGCTGCCGCGGAAGATATTCCTCTCGATCGAGCGCGACCTCGACGTCCAGGAAGTGCTCGACCGGCGGCACCACGACCTGCTCGGTGTCGACCAGCAGCTCGCCATCGGTGACCAGCGCCGCCTCGAGGTACACGTTGGGCACGTGCCGGGCGTCGATCGGGAGCTCGACCAGCTTGACCGTGCCGGTCAGGTGCACGACCTGCCAGTCGTAGAGGTCGTCGGCCTCGACGGTGAACAGCACCCAGGCGTCGCCGGCGGGAGCGGTCAGCATCACCGGCAGCGGCCGTCCGGCGCGCGCGGT
>JBFKMV010000038.1:0-31787 GCA_041629655.1 Candidatus Polarisedimenticolaceae bacterium | reverse complement strand
GCCTGCGCGAGCGCTACGAGGTGCACCACGGCGTGCGGATCCAGGACGCCGCGATCATCGCCGCAGCGACGCTCTCGCACCGCTACATCAGCGACCGCTTCCTGCCCGACAAGGCGATCGACCTGATCGACGAGGCGGCGGCGCAGCTCAGGATGCAGATCGACTCGGTGCCGGCGGAGATCGACGAGGTGCAGCGCCGGATCATGCAGCTCGAGATCGAGCGCGAGGCGCTCAGGCGCGAGAAGGACCGCGCCTCGCGCGAGCGGCTGGCCAAGATCGAGCAGGAGCTGGCCGACCTCGGCGAGCGCCTTTCGGCGATGAAGGGCCGCTGGGAGAACGAGAAGCAGGCCATCGCCGGGATCCGCAGCACCAAGGAGGAGATCGAGCAGGCCCGCGCCAAGGCCGAGCGGGCCGAGAAGGAGAGCGCGCTGGAGACCGCGGCGCAGCTGCGTTACGGCGAGATCCCGCGGCTGGAAAAGCAGCTCGACGAGCTGAACACGCGGCTCGACGACCTCCAGCGCGACGGCGCGATGCTGAACGAGGAGGTCAGCGAGCAGGAGATCGCGGGCATCGTCTCCAAGTGGACCGGGATCCCGGTGGCCAAGCTGATGGAGGGTGAGGCCGAGAAGCTGATCCAGCTCGAGCAGGAGCTGCACCGCCGCGTCGTGGGCCAGGACCCCGCGGTGGGTGCGGTGGCGACCGCGGTGCGCCGCGCCCGCGCCGGGCTGAAGGACCCCAACCGCCCGGTGGGCTCGTTCATCTTCCTCGGACCGACCGGGGTCGGCAAGACCGAGCTGGCGCGCGCGCTGGCGGAGTTCCTGTTCGACGACGAGCGGGCGATGATCCGGCTCGACATGAGCGAGTACCAGGAGCGCCACTCGGTTGCGCGGATGATCGGCGCGCCACCCGGCTACGTCGGCTACGACGAGGGCGGGCAGCTCACCGAGGCGGTGCGGCGCCGCCCCTACTCGGTGGTGCTGCTGGACGAGATCGAGAAGGCGCATCCCGAGGTGTTCAACGCGCTGCTGCAGGTGCTGGACGACGGCCGGCTGACCGACGGCAAGGGCCGCACCGTGGACTTCCGCAACACGATCCTGATCATGACCTCGAACCTGGCCTCGGACTACATCCTGGAGCACGCCGGCGAGGACCCCGAGGCGCTGCGCGGGAAGGTCGACCGGGCGCTGCACGAGGCGTTCCGGCCGGAGTTCTTGAACCGCGTGGACGACACGATCATCTTCAGCTCGTTGAGCCGGGACGACCTGGTGCAGATCGTGGACCTGCAGCTCGAGAAGCTGAACCTGACCCTGGCCGACCGGCGCATCACGGTCGAGGCCACGCCGGCGGCGCGGCAGCGCCTGGCCGAGGTGGGCTACGACCCGGCCTTCGGTGCGCGGCCGCTCAAGCGGGCGATCCAGCGGCTGGTGCAGGACCCGCTGGCGCTCCGGCTGCTCGAGGGCAAGCTGGCCCCGGGCGACGGGGTGCTGCTGGACGACGACGGCCAGGGCATCACGCTGGGCCGGGCCGCCGCGGTCGCGGAATGACCCGTTTTCCGGGCGTGCGCCGGGCGGAAAAGGCCGTAGATTGATGGAACGGAGCCCGATATCTCTGGAGGGACGGAGCCATGGCCATCCGGCGCTGGGATCCGGTGACGGAATTGGTGCAGCTACGGGACCGGCTCAACCGGCTGTTCGACCAGACGCTGTCGCGGTCCGGCGCCGAGAGCGGCGAGGCCGCGGCCGAGGGCTGGCGGCCGTCGATCGACCTGTTCGAGGAGCCGGGCCGCTACGTGCTGCGGGCCGACCTGCCCGGCGTGGCTCCCGGAGACTACGAGCTCGAGATCGACAACGGCAGCCTGACGCTGCGCGGCGAGCGGCGCCGCGACCCGGGCGTGCCGGCGGAATCGTACCTGCGGGTCGAGCGGTCGTACGGTCCGTTTCGCGCCGAGGTGGCGCTTCCGCCGTCGATCGACCGGGCCGCGATCCAGGCCGTCCACCGCGGCGGCGTGATCGAGGTCGTGCTGCCCAAGAAGCGCCGCGACGACGGGCCCGGACGGATCGAGGTCGCCTCCGAGTAGACCGGCCGCACCGCCGGTCCCGGCGGCGACACTTCCCGCTTGTTAGAATCGACGTAGCGGTGCCGTCGCGCGGCGATTGCCCGCACCGGCGCCGTGGTGAGGAGCGGTCATGACGACCACGAACTACTTCAAGACGACCCTGCTGCTGGGCCTGCTGACCGGGCTGATCCTGGTCTGCGGGCAGCTGCTGGGCGGCCGCACCGGGATGCTGATCGCGCTGGGGCTGGCCGCGGTGATGAACTTCGGCTCGTACTGGTTCTCGGACAAGATCGTGCTGGCGATGTACCGGGCCCGCCCGGTGACGCGCGAGGAGGCGCCGCGCCTGTTCGCGATCACCGAGAACCTGGTCGCCCGCGCCGGGCTGCCGATGCCCAAGCTGTTCGTGCTGCCCCAGCCGGCGCCGAACGCCTTCGCCACCGGGCGCAACCCCAAGCACGCCGCGGTCGCGGCGACCAGCGGGCTGCTGGAGCTGATGAACGACGAGGAGCTGGAGGGCGTGATCGCCCACGAGCTGGCCCACGTCAAGAACCGCGACATCCTGATCTCGTCGATCGCGGCCACGATCGCCGGCGCGGTCACGATGCTGGCCGGCATGGCGCGCTGGGCGGCGATCTTCGGGATCGGCGGGCGCGGCCGCGACGGCGGCAACGTGTTCGGCCTGCTGTTCATGGCGATCCTGGCGCCGATCGCCGCGCTGGTGATCCGGATGGCGGTCTCGCGCTCGCGCGAGTACGCGGCCGACGCGACCGGCGCCAGGATCGCCGGCAACCCGTACGGCCTGGCCAGCGCACTGGGCAAGCTGTCCGGCTACGCCAAGCGCGTGCCGACCCAGGCCACGCCGGCGACCAGCCACATGTTCATCATGGCCCCGCTGAGCGGCGGCGGGCTGATGAGCCTGTTCAGCACGCACCCGCCGGCCGAGGAGCGAATCAAGAGGCTGCTCGGCCGCTGAGCGGGCGACCCGCGACACACGGAGGCGAAGAGCGAGGATGGAGAAGGTGAAGGACCGGAAGCGCAAGGACAACGGGGAGCGGGCCGAGCAGGAGCCGGCGAGCTTCAAGGTCCAGGACCGCCGGCACTGGGCCACGCCGGACGAGTCCGACGACGAGGGCGAGGAGGCCGGCGTGCCCTCGACCCAGCCCACGATCGTCGACGAGTACCGCCAGCGCGCCGAGGCCGCCGAAGCCAAGCTGCTCGAGTACATCGAGGCGCACAAGCGCTTCCGCGAGGAGCAGGAGCAGGTGCGGCAGCGCCTCACGCGCGACGTCGACCGCCGGGTCGAGCAGACCTTCGGCAGCCTGCTCCAGGACCTGCTGGCCACCGTCGACGACCTCGACCTCGCGCTGAGCCACGTCGACGGCGTCCCCGAGGCCAAGCCGCTGGCCGACGGCGTCGCGATGGCCCGCGACCGCTTCCTGGCCGCGCTCGGCCGCCAGGGCGTCGAGCCGCTCGACCCCGCGGGACAGGAGTTCGACCCCACCGAGGCCGACGCGATGCACGTCGAGCCGGTCGACGACCCGGCCGCCGACGGCAAGGTGCTGCGCACGCTCCAGGCGGGCTACCGGCTCGGGGAGCACGTGATCCGGCCGGCGCGCGTGGTGGTGGGCAAGCACGGGGGCTGAGCGACGCGGCGACGACGCCTTCCGGTAGCTTTGCCGAAGCGGCGCCTCGGCGTCCGCGACGCTCGTTCGATCGGCCTTCTTCAAGATCAACAGGTTGACATCACAGCCGTATTGTCGGATTCTAGCGCCAACATCGATCCTCGGACGCCAACAGGCTCGCCCGCGTACATCTCAGCGAACCGCAACGAGCTTTGAGGAGGTTGGTCATGGACGACAACCACCGGATCGCCGCGCGGCCGCACCTACCAGTGCCAGAAGAGCGCCACGGAAACGGTGACGATCGAGGTGTTCAGCCCGGGGTCGTGAGGCCCGTGTGGGACGCGGCGCAGCAGCCACCCGATGGTGGCGGGGATGGTCGCGGTGGCGATCCTCGGCTCCGCCATCGGCAGGCTGGCTCTCCGGCTTCCGCGGGCGCCTACCAGGAGAAATCCAGCACCGTGTCGTCCCAGTCGAGGCCCAGGCCCGTGCCGACCGTGGGCGGGGGGCCCTGGGGATGGCCGTCGGCACGCACCTCGCGCTTGTTCGTCCCGCTCGTGGCCTTCACGCGGATCGGGGTGAAGCTGCCCGTGCTGCCCTTCCTTTCGAACACCTCGACCTGGAAGTCGCCCCCGCTTCCGGTGTTGAAGACGATGTCGCCGTAGGTGAGCGGCCTGTCCGTGGCGGGCTGCGGGGTGACGAACTCGAGCGCGAACTGGCCGACCGGGAACGTCACCACCGTTTTGTGGAAGTAGTCCGGGGGCGTCTCGTACCCCTTCGTTCCCTGCTTGTGAAGCTGCTGCTCCTTCACCAGGTCCGAGGTGACCTTGAGCCGCACGCTGGTATTGGGGGGCAGATTGACGGTCTCTTTCAACTTCCCCGTGTCGGTCATCTTTGCCTCCTTTGTCGATTTGCGGTTGCGGTGTCGGCAGGCTCGACGCCGCTGAGCCTCCCGCGATACTCCTCTGCTCTATCGAGGTCCCCTTTTTGCTCCTGAACCGCCACGAGCTGCTGCAGCACCCCGCGCACCGAGCGGTGATCGTCGGGAAGGCGCTGCCCGAGGACTCGCAGCGCGGACAGCAGGTACGGCTCCGCTTCCTCGGGCAGCCCGGCCTCGAGCAAGGCGGCGCCGTAGCGAGCCTCGACCAGCGCCGTCTCCTGGGCGCCCTCGAACGCAGCGTCGTGGACGACGCCGAGGGCTTGCCGCAACACCTCGAGCGCCTCCTCGGATCGCGCCGTTTCCAGCAGAACAGCTCCCAGTTGCTCGAGGAGCAGCACGGTCGTGCGGTCACCGCCCCGAGCGTTCCGGCCGTGCGCCAGCGCGCTGCTCAGGATCGTTTCGGCCTCGCCGTGGCGTCGCATCGCGGCGAGAGCCCGGGCGAGACCCAGCGCGGATCTCAGCGTGTACGGGTGGTCTTCGCCCAGCGCCTCACGGTGGGCGGCGAGGATCTCCCGGAACAGCGAGGCCGCGAGGTCCGGCTGTCCGCGCTCGTAGGAGCAGCGGGCCAGGCTGCTGCGCACGGCGAGGGCGCGGGGATGCCGCTCGCCGTAACGTTCCACGGCGAGCGGCAGGATCTCGCGGAGTACCTGTTCCGCCTCCTCGACCCGTCCGGTCGACAGGTGGAAGTTGGCCAGGATGTGGCGGCGCCGGATCTGCTCACCGGTCGACTCGACCTCGCGGCCGATCCGCACGGCTTCCCTGTAGAGCGACTCCGCCTCCGCGTAGTCGCCCCGATCGCGGCAGATGTCGGCCAGCAGGAGCTGGAACCGTCCCGCCCATCTTCGCCCGGTCCCGGGCGCGCTCAGCGACGCGGCCAAAGCCTCGCGGACCACCTGCTCGCGCTCCGTCGCCTTTCCTTGAAGTCCGAGGTTGATCGCCAGTGCCTGGGCCGAGCCCAGCGTGCGGGGGTCCGAGTCGCCGAGGCGGGCACGCCGCGCTTCGTACACCTCGCGTAGCGACACTCCCGCCTGCGCGTAGTCTCCCCGGTTCTCCTGGATCAGCGCCCGACGCTCCTTGACCTGGAGCGCCTGGTCCGAGTCCATCCCGACCTCCCGCTCGTAGAGCTCGAGAGCCTTCGCCAGATGGTGCTCGGCGCGCTCGTACAGACCGAGGAACCGGTACGCCGTACCGATCGTCTCTCGCACGTCGGCCTCCACCTTGGCGCGCTCCGGGGGGGCCGCGTCGACCTCCGTCGCCGCCTTGTCCAGCAGGTCGACCAGCCGGATCTCGGCGTGCCGCGACTGCGCGTCCCCGGGCCACAGGATCTGCTCCAGGAACGCCCGTGAGGCCTCCGCGCGCTCGGCCTCGAGTTCGGCTGCCTGGCGATTCGTCTCGGCCCGCAGGTACAGCCACGCCAGCGCGGGCACGCTGACGATCAGCACCCCGAGCGTCGCCAGACACGCCACCGCCGCGGTGCGGTGCCGCCGGACCAGCTTCTTGGTGCGGTAGAGCAGGTCCGGCGGCCCCGCGATCACCGGCTCGTCCGTCTTCCAGCGCAGGATGTCGCGCGCCAGCTCCGACGCCGAGGCGTAGCGCCGCATCGGTTCCCGCTCCAGCGACTTCATGGTGATCCAGTCGAGATCGCCCCGGAGCTGCCGACAGAGCGCGCGTGGGGTGGTGGCCCGGTTGCGGGCGAGCGGGACGGCATGCCCCCCCAGCGACGCGACGCGCGCGCTCGGCTTCTCGGGCTCGCACTGGAGCAGGCGCAGGCCGAGCTCAACCAGACCGGGCGTCGCGAGGTCGCTGATGTCGAGCGGGTGGACGCCCGTCAGCAACAGATAGAGCAGCACACCGAGCGAGTAAATGTCGCTGCGGGTATCCGCGACGCCCGAGCCGGAGGAGATCTGCTCGGGGCTCATGTAGCGGGGAGTGCCCACGACGTAACCCGTCTCGGTGAGCGCCGTCTCGTCGACGGAGGCGGAATAGAGCGCCTTGGCCAGCCCGAAATCGATGATCTTGGGCGTCGGCCGGCCCTGGACGTCGGCGACCAGCACGTTGGACGGCTTCAGGTCACGGTGGAGGATGCCCTTCTGATGTGCGTGCTGGACCGCATGGCAAACGTCGAGAAACAGGTCGAGCCGTGCCGCGATCGGCAGCTGGTGCCGGTCGCAGTGCTTCGTGATCGGAACGCCGCGCACGACCTCCATCGCAAAGTACGGCCGGCCGTCGGTGAAGGCACCGCCGTCGAAGACCTTCGCGATGTTGGTGTGTTCCATGCGCGCCAGCGCCTGGCGTTCGGCCTCGAACCGGGCGAGCACCTGGCGGGTGTCCATGCCGGCCTTGATGACCTTGAGCGCGACCTCCCGGCGCACGGGCTCGTGCTGTTGCGCCAGGTACACGGTGCCCATGCCGCCCTCGCCCAGGACCTCGAGGACCTCGTAGCGACCGCCCGGCCCGGGCGACTGCTCCGGTGGAAGCTGCGGTGGGTCTTTCAACGTCAACCTGACCGTGCCTTGCGGCCAGTATGCCATAGAGATCCGGCGCTCGCATTTCCCACCAGGAGGCACGGATGATCGCATCGCATCGAATGCGATACACCAGCGCCTACACCGCGACCTACGAGAAGCGCGCCGGCCAGTGGCGGATGACCTCGGTGACCTCGACGTTCCTTCCGCGGGGCGACGGTTGCTGACGTTGTCGCGCTACTTCGCCAGCGAGTCGTTGCCCCCGGAGCGGTCGCGGAGGAGTTGCGCCAGCTCCGCGTGACCGCGCTCCGCGGCGACGTCGGCCGGCGTCTTGCCTCCCGTGCTCGCCGCGCCGGGATCGGCGCCGCGCTCCAGGAACAGCCGCACCAGCTCGGGACAGCCCGCGGAGGCCGCCTGGTGCAGCGGCGTCCAACCGCCGGCCTGGCTGGCGTTGACGTCGGCGCCGCGGTCGATCAACAGGCGCACAACCTCCGTCGCCGCGTCGCGATTGCGCGAGGCGACGGCGCTGTGCAGCGGCATGACCTGCATCGCGTTGCGCGAGGGGGCGTTGACATCGGCTCCGGCGTCGAGCAGCAGGCTGACGATGGCGCGGCGGCCGAAGAACGCAGCCAGGCCCAGCGCATGGTAGCCGTCGGGAGCGTGGGCGCGCATCGTGGATGGATCGTGGCGGAGCAGCGCCGCGACGCGGTCGGCGTCGCCGATCGCGGCGGACTCGAACAGGTCCAGCTCGGGTGAGGCCGCGCGCAGCACCTCGGCCACCGCGTCCTGGCCGTGGTACAGCGCGAGCAGCAGTGGGCCGACTCCGGTCTCGGCGCGGGCGCGGATCAACTCGGGGTCGCGCGCCAGCGCGGCGCGGACGCCGTCGGCGTCACCGGCCTTGACCAGCTCGAGGAACCTCTCCCCAGGGCGCAGCGTCACAACCCCCTCTGCGATCGCCCCCGGGGCCATGCTACAACGTTCTCCCCGCGGGGCGGGCGCATCGCTGCGGTCACCCGGTCCGCAGGCGCAGCCGGGCTAGGCGCGGTCGGCCGCCTCGAGCGCCTCGCGGATGCGCCGGAGCCGCCGGTCGCGCTCGCGCACGAAGCGCTCGATCCCGGCCAGCAGGTGCTCGGGCGCGAGCCGCGCCTCGGCCACGACCTCCTCGACGCTGCCGCCGGTGCGCCAGCGGTCGTCCTGGTCCGAGGTCAGCGAGTACTCGGCGACGATCGAGTTCTCGATCCAGTCCCGCGAGACGCGGCGCGAGCGGTTGCTGATCATCATCGAGTCCCAGCGGTCGGCGACCGAGGCCACGCGCTCCTGGTACTGCTTGTCCTGGAGCGCGAACAGCTGCGGGCTGATCGCGGCGACGATCTTGACGTTGAGCTTCGCCTTGTCCAGCTCGGGCAGGATCTTGACCAGGTTGGCGGTCGTCGAGGTGCCCTGCACGAACACGGTGCCCATCCGCGGCTGCCCGTCGCGGTAGGGGCGGATCAGGTAGGCCCCGCGGGCGGCCGCGTAGTGTGAGTCCATGCCCAGCGCCTCGCGATCGGGGATCTCGACCTTGGGCCGCGTCAGGTGCAGCGCCACGATCGGCGCCTTCTGTTTGAGCGCCGCCGCGATCACCACCGGGACCTCGTTGTGCTCCCAGGGGTGGAGGTCGATCACGTGTCCGTCGGGGAACAGCTGCGTCACGCCGACGGCGAAGATGCCGAAGTGGGTCCGGCTGTCCTCGGCGGTCTCGGGCCCCGAGTGCCCGGCGATCCAGAGCACCTTGCCGACCTGGAGCTCGCAGTCCTGGGCCAGCTGGCTGAACAGCCGCATCGGGCCGTACTTGAGGTACGAGAACGAGCCGTAGGTCGAGCAGGCCGAGAAGAATCCGTTCCAGTCCTGCATCGGATCGTCGGCCAGGTTGACCGAGGCGATGCCGACGCAGATTCCGGAATTGGTGAACTCGGTGATCTGCTGCGGCAGCAGCGTGCCCTCGGGGTTCGTCTCGCGGTTGTACCAGCCCCAGCCCTCGACGTCGTCCCAGCCCTTCATGAAGCCGGAGATGTTGGTCGAGTCCGCGAGGTCGGCCGCGCAGGCCAGGAACAACGGCCGTCCGTAGTGCTGGCGCGCAAAGCTGTTGACCCACGAGCCCCACTTGGCCAGCGCGGCGCGGTTGGGCTGTTTTTCGCCCGGCTTGGCCCACATCGCCTCGGGGTAGCTCTTGAAGTCGTAGATCCGCTCGTCCTCGTGGAGCCTGGCGCCCTCGCCGCCGAGCTTGAACGAGGGGCTCGCGTCGGGCACCGCGCCGGCCAGCTCGCGCAGCCGGTCGGAGACGTACGTCACCAGTCCCTCGTCGCGGCGCAGCACGCCGAGGGCGACCTGGAAGTTCCGCGTCGCCTGCGCGCGCTGCTCGGCGGGGTCGGCGGGGGCCGGCTGGTCCACGCCCTCGTACTCGACGCCGTACTTCTCCATGAACTGCTTGCGCAGCGTCCAGAACGGCTCGCTGTGCATCGGGTGCGCGGCGCCGTGGGACTTGTTGTCGTACTTCAGGTAGCCGCGGCCCTTGCGGGTCTTGAACCAGCCCATCGACGGTACGCGCCCGGGATTGTCGCCGCGCGCCGCCTCGAGCACCACGCGCGTGACCGGTCCCCATTCCGAGCCGTGCTCGGTCCCGTCGACGCGCCAGCCGTAGGGGGCGAACCAGGATTCCGGGTTGCCGTGCACCACCGACGAGACGGCGTTGTCGTCGATCCCGAAGTCGTTCCAGTCGACCAGGAACACCAGGTTGTGGAGTCCCAGCCCCCAGGCCGAGTTCTTGGTCTCGTGGCTCGCGCCGGGCGTCAGGCCGCCCTCGCCCTCGACGGCAAAGACCTTGACCTGCTCCATGCCGGCCCGCTTGAGCGCCAGCGCCTCGCCCGCCGCCGGGGGCATGCCGTGTCCCGAGGGCCCGGTGTTCCACTTCAGGAACAGCGTCTTGCCCTCCATCTCGGCGTGGCCGGGCAGCCCCTTGTTGCGGCGCAGGTTCCTGAGGTCCTCCCAGGTCAGCGCGTACTTGCCGTCGAACGGAAACGCAAACGCCTCGTCGCCCGTGGCCTCGTGCCGCGCCCGCATCGCCTCGTTGAGCACCGCGAGACAGGCGTAGATCAGCGGGATGGTGTGCCCGGCCGAGAGCACGAAGCGGTCGCCGAACGGCCGCCACGGGCGCAGGATGTCCCAGCGCATCGCACCCGACAGCATCAGCGCCAGCGTCAGGTGGACCTTGGAGCGCGAGCCGCCGGGGTGGCCGCTCTGGCGGTAGTTCAGCATCAGGTCGATCATCTCGTCGACCAGGTCCTTGACCACCTCCCAGCGCGCGAACGACGTCTCGGCCTCGGCGTACATCCGGTCGAGGTCGGTTACCTGGGTGCCTTCCACAGTGATCCTCCGCCGGCCCGTCACTTCCGGTTCTGTTTCATGAAATCGGCGATCCGCGTCAGTCCCTCGTCGATCGCCTCGAACGACGAGGCGTAGGAGAACCGCACGTGCTGGCCCTCGCCCTCGACCGGCCGGCCGAAGTGCACATCGGCCAGCACCGCGACGCCCGCCTCGTGCAGCAGCCGTTTGCGGAACTCGTCGCTGTCGGGCGCCCCGACCATCTGGCAGGCCTCGGTCACGTTGGGCCAGACGTAGAACGCACCGCCCGGCGTGAGACACGTGAAACCGTCGATCTCGTTCAGGCCGGCCACGATGCGGTCCCGCCGCTTGAGGAACACCTCGGCCATCGCGTGGGCGGCGTCCTGCGGCCCGTTGAGCGCCTCGACCACGGCGTACTGGTTGGGGTGCGGCGGGCAGGAGTCGGTGTTGGTGACCCAGCGGGTGAACGCCGGCGCCAGCGCGCGGTTGGCCGCGTAGCCGATGCGCCAGCCGGTCATGGCGTAGGTCTTCGACGCCGAGTCGGCGATGATCGTGCGCTCCAGCATGCCCGGAGAGGCCGCGATCGACTGGAACTCGCCGTCGTAGACCAGGCCCGCGTAGACCTCGTCGCTGTAGACCCACAGGTTCTCGAACGGGGCGACGATGCCGGCGACCTCGTCCAGCTCCTGGCGGCTCAGCACGTTGCCGGTCGGGTTGCCGGGGCTGCACAGGATCAACAGGCGCGTCTTGTCGTTGACCAGCTTGCGCAGCTCCGCCACGTCGAAGTTGAAGCCGCGCGACTCGCGCAGCGGCAGGGCCACCGGCACGGCCCCGTGGGCCTCGATCTGCGAACGGTAGATCGGAAAGCCCGGGTTGGGGAAGATCACCTCGTGGCCCGCCCCGTAGTCGGTCACCGAGAGCACCGCGTAGCCGATGAACGGCTTGCCGCCGCAGCCGGCCACCACGTCGTCGGCACGCACCTCGACGCCGCGGGTGCGCGTGAAGTAGGCGGCCACCGCCTCGCGCAGCGCCGGGATGCCCGGCGACGGCGTGTAGCCGGTGTGACCTTCGGTGATCGCGCGGACGCCGGCGAGCCGGATGTTGTCCGGGGTCGGAAAATCGGGCTGGCCGATGCAGAACGAGACGATCGACTTGCCCGCGGCCTGCAGCTTGCCGACCTCGGCCAGCACCACGAAGGCGTTCTCGGTTCCCAGCTCGCGCGCTCGTCTGGACAGCGTGGCCATCGTCGGCTCCCGTGGAGATCGCGGCTCGCCGCGGATTGTCGTTGCGATTGCCGTTCGGGGGCGAGGATTGTATCCGCCCCGGGCGCGGCCCATCAACCCGCGGTCCGGCCCGGCAGGGTCCGCTTGGGGTCGCAAAAAGGGCCGGGCGTGGGCGCCCGGCCCCGAAGCCTTCCTGGCTGGTGCGGCGGGTCCGGTGTCAGATCACCCGGGTCGGCGCGGGAGGCGCCGGGACGGGGGCGAGCACGGGCAGCGGCGGCGGCGCGGGCAGCGCCACGTCCGGCAGCGGAGCGAGCGGGGCCAGCGCCGGCAACACGACATCGGGCAGCTCGGGCAGCTCGGCCAACGGCGCGAGCGCCGGCAGGACGACGTCGGGCAGCGGCGGAAGCGGGGCCAGCATCGCCCGTGGGCCGGAGAACGAGTCGTCCGCGGGAACGCCGATGTCAGCCTCGAGCGTGATCCGGCGTCCGTCGCGCACCAGCTCCAGATCGATCACGCCTTCCTGGTCGGCCAGCGCCAGCACCAGCTCGGACGACGTGCCGACCGTCTTGCCGCCGGCCGACAGGATCAGGTCGCCGACCTTGATTCCCGCCCGGGCGGCCGGGGTGTCCGGCATCACCTTGCTCACCAGCACGCCGGCCTCGGCGCTGCCGCCGAGATGCTCGCGCAGCTCGGGCGTGGTCTCGGTCAGCTGGACCCCCAACCGCGGCTTGCCCGACATCCCGCGGAAGCGGAACACGTTGCCGCGCATGCGGTCCTGCCACTCCGGGTCCTGGAACCGCTCGGTGAAGCGCTCGGCCCACTCGCCGTAACGCTCGCCCATCTCGCGCATCCGGTCGGCCCACTCCTCGCGCGTCATCGAGCCCTCGTCGTCGTCCCACACGAACCAGCTCCGGTCGACCTCCTTGCGGTCGCCGAGGTCGACCAGGAACGACTCGCGCCGCTCGCCGCGCAGCACGTCCACCCGCACCCGGTCGCCGGGTTTACGGGAGTGGATCTTCCGCGTCAACGCCGCCGGCCCGTCCACGGCCTCGCCGTCGAACTCGACGATCACGTCACCCGCGGCGAGCCCCGCCTGCTCGGCCGGCGAGCCGTCCACGACCTCCGTGATCCGGACACCTGCCGGCGCGCCGCCGGCCCGCTCCTCGATCGTCACGCCGAGGTAGGCCGAGCTTCCGCCGTCGGAGAACGAGAACGAATAGACGCGGGGTGCCTGCTCGTCGGCCCGCGCCGTCTCGACGACGGCCAGCGCCATGACTCCCAGCGCCACGATCGACAGCAGCAGCGTCCCGCGCGAAACGAGAAGACGCGCTCGTTGCGACAGACTCGACATCGCGATTCCTCCGTCGGCCGGACGGGGCCGGCCCGTCGTCGCCCACGCCCATGTTATACGCGCGAGTGGGCGTCTGGACGTGGCCGCCGGTGGTAGGATTCCCGGGCATGAGCCCACCCCGACCAGGGACATCCCGGCTCGACGGCCGCGCGGCGCTGATCACCGGCGGCGGGACCGGCCTGGGGCTCGAGATCGCACGCTGCCTCGCCCGCGCCGGTGCGCGGATCGCGATCGCCAGCCGCGACCCCGGACATCTGGAGGCGGGCCGCGCGGCGCTCGCCGCCGAGGGGGCCGCGGTGCTCGCCGTGCCCTGCGACGTCCGCGACTTCCGTGCCGTCCGGCGCACCGTCCGGCGGGTCGACGACGAGCTGGGGCCGCTCGCGGTCCTGGTCAACAACGCCGCCGGCAACTTCGTCCGTCCGGCGGAGTCGCTGCCCGAAAAGGCCTTCGCCAACGTGATCGACATCGTGCTCAACGGCACGTTCAACTGCTCGCGGGCCGCGGGCCGGGTGATGATCGAGCGCGGCGACGGCGGGGTGATCCTGAACGTCGTCGCCACCTACGCCTGGACCGGAGGCCCCGGAACGATCCACTCGGCCTGCGGCAAGGCGGGCGTGCTGGCCCTGACCCGCACGCTGGCGGTGGAGTGGGCGCGCCACAAGATCCGCGTCGTCGCGATCGCTCCCGGCCCGTTCGATTCCGCGGGGGCGGCCGATCGCCTGTGGCCGTCGGCGGAGCTGGAACGGCAGGTCCGGGCCGGCGTGCCGCTGGGCCGCTTCGCCTCGCGCGAGGAGGTGGCCGCGGCGGCGGCGTGGCTCGTCTCCGACGCGGCGGCCTACGTGACCGGAGAGTGCCTGACCATGGACGGCGGCGCCTGGCTGGGCAAGGGAATTCTCGGAACCGGCGAGCCGGTCCCGACGATCCGCCGCCGCCGCAAGCGACCTCGACCGGATCCCGAAACGGAGAACCGATCATGAAACGACGCACGCTGCTGCTGGTCCTGGCGATCGCCCTCGCTCCGGGCGGCCGGGCCGCGGACCGCACCGAGGGCAAGCTGTTCGCGACCCGCTCGGTGGTCTACGCGAAACACGGCATGGTCGCCGCGGCACACCCACTGGCGGCGCAGATCGGTGTCGACGTGCTGAAGCGCGGCGGCTCGGCGGTCGATGCCGCGATCGCGGTCAACGCCGCGCTGGGGTTCCTCGAGCCGGTGGCCTGCGGGATCGGCGGCGACCTGTTCGCGATCGTGTGGGACGCCGAGAGCGGTAAGCTCTACGGTTTGAACGGGTCCGGACGCTCCCCCGCCGCGCTGACCGCGGACGAGGTTCCCGCCGACCCGGACGGGACGATCCCGCTCTACACACCCTACGCGTGGAGCGTGCCCGGCACCGTCGACGGCTGGTTCGAGCTGCACGCCCGCTTCGGCAAGCTGCCGATGAAAGACGTGCTGGCCCCCGCGATCCGCGCCGCGCGCGAGGGCGAGCCGGTGCCGCAGGTGATCGCCAACGCCTGGCAGCGCAGCGTCGGCCGGTTCGGCGACAAGCCCGGCTTCAAGGAGGTCTTCCTGCCCGACGGGCGCCCTCCGCGCGAGGGCGAGGTGTTCAGAAACCCCGCGCTGGCCCGGGCCTACGAGCTGCTCGCCGAGCAGGGACGGGACGCGTTCTACCGCGGCGCGATCGCGAAGTCGATCGTCGAGTTCTCGAGCCGCCACGGGGGCTTCTTCTCGGCGGAGGACCTCGCCGCGCATCGCTCGGAGTGGGTCGACCCGGTCTCGACGAGCTACCGCGGGGTCGAGCTGTGGGAGTTGCCGCCCAACGGCCAGGGCATCGCGGCGCTGCAGATGCTCAACATCCTCGAGCACTTCGACCTACGCGCGATGGGACGCGACTCGGCCGAGTTCTGGCACACCATGGTCGAGGCCAAGAAGCTGGCCTACGAGGACCGGGCGCGCTTCTACGCCGACATGGCGTTCGCCGACGTGCCGGTGGCGGAGCTGATCTCCAAGCGCTACGGCCGCGAGCAGGCGAAACGGATCGACCCCCGCCGCGCGGCGAGGCGGATCGAGGCGGGCAACCCGCGCCTCGAGCACGGCGACACGACCTACCTCACCGTCGCCGACCGCTCCGGCAACATGGTCTCGCTGATCCAGAGCAACTACACCGGGTTCGGCTCGGGCTACGTGGTCCCGCAGTGGGGCTTCGGGCTCCAGAACCGCGGCGGGCTGTTCAATCTCGAGCCCGGCCACCCCAACTCGCTCGAGCCCGGCAAGCGTCCGTTCCACACCATCATCCCGGCCTTCGCGACGCGGGACGGCAAGCCGTGGCTGTCGTTCGGGGTGATGGGCGGGGGCATGCAGCCCCAGGGGCACGTGCAGGTGCTGGTCAACCTGGTCGACTTCGGCATGAACCTGCAGGAGGCGGGCGACGCGCCACGGTTCCACCACGGCGGATCGTCGCAGCCCACCGGCACGCTGATGACGACCGGCGGCGTGCTGAACCTGGAGAGCGGCGTTCCCGCCCACGTCCGCCGGGCGCTGGTGCGGATGGGGCACGTCGTGCGAGACACCGTCGGCGTCTTCGGCGGCTACCAGGCGGTGGCCCGCGACGCGGAGAACGGGGTCTGGGCCGGGGCGACCGAATCGCGCAAGGACGGCTGCGCGCTGGGCTACTGAGAGCGGGCTTCCCGCCGGGCTGTCGCGTATACTCTCCTGCGGGGTCGATGACGATCACACGATGGGTTCTTGTCCTCATGCCGCCGCCCCGCTCCCCCCGCGGTCACGCCGCAGCCGCGCGCTGTCCCTCGCGCTGGTCGCGGGGTTCGGACTGCTGCTGACCGGCGACACGCCGGCCCAGGTCGCCACGGACATCACGGAGGAGACCCGCGCGCGGCTGCTGTTCCAGCGCATCCGGGTGGAGTCCAGCGGGAAACCCGGGACGGGCGCCTGCAGCGATATCCGCACGACCGACCTGCACGTCGTGATCCGGCCCAAGCCGGACGCTCCCGCGGTGCCGGGGCAGCGCCCGCGCCGCAAGACCGTGGTGCGCGGGGAGCAGTCGATCCGCCTGGACTGCCGGCCCGAGCGCACCGTCCACGCCCTGGTGCTGGACACCAGCGCCAGCATGAGCACCGAGCTGGCGGAGGTGCAGCGGGCCGCCGTCGAGTACGTGCGGCGGCTCCGGCCCGAGCACGACCGCGCGCTGGTCGCGACCTTCGACGAGAGCGTCGTGCTGCGGCACGGAGTCACCGAGGACGTCGCCGCGCTGGAACGGGTGATCGGCGACCTGCGTCTCGGCGGTCACACCTCGTTGTTCGACGCGATCACGTTGACGCTGCGCGAATTGGATTCGTACCGCGACCGACCGGTGATGATCGTGCTCAGCGACGGCGACGACACGAGCAGCTTCTACGACGAGGACCACGTGCTGGACCAGGTGCGCAGCCGCCCCGACCTGGTGGTGTTCACGATCGGCATCGGGTTGCGCCAGTCCGCGACCGGCAGCGCGCGGGTGTTGCTGCGGCGGATGGCCGAGGCGACCCACGGCAAGTACTTCGAGCTGGACTCGGCCTCGGACCTGGAGCAGGTCTACCTGCGGATCCGCGCCATCCTGGGGACCGAGGTCACGGTCACCGTGGTCGACCCCGACGCCGAGGCGGCGCCCGCCGAGCTGCAGGTGGAATCCGGCCGGGGCGGCTTCCGCGTCACCGCGCTGGGCTCGTTCGAGGACGCGCGGGAGAAGGACCCCCGGCGCTGGCCGCTCGGCCCGCCGTTCCCGGAGATCCCGGCGCGGTTCGCGACGCCGCCGACGCGGGCCTACCAGGAGCTGTTCAAGGACGCGGCGGAGCGCCGGACCAGCGGCGCCTGCCCGGCCGACGCCACCGCGTATCCCGGACCGATGTGGGTCTTCTACACCGATGCGGCGCGGACCTGGGGCTGCGGCCCGGACATCACGCGCGAGCACGGAATGCTCTACCGCCCCGAGGGACCCGAGCCGCTGCACAAGAACGACCGGGTCCAGATCTACCTCAGGCCGTTCGAGATCGACGTGCCGGCGCTCGACCGGCTGCCGGCGCGCCCGGAGGATGCCCTCTCGCGCTTCATCGCCGCGACGCCCGGACAAGCGCCCTCGCAAGCGGCGTGCGACGCCGAGAACGGCCCGTCGCCGTGTGTCTGGCAGCCGATGTTGACGCACGGAACGGCGTTCCTGGAGATGCGTCCGGCCATCGCGCGCGCGTTGTTCCACTACCCGGACTACAAGCGCTGGGCGCTGGGCAAGCTGCACGAGCAGGCCGAGGAGCTGTTGCGCGGGCTCGCCGAGCGGTACCGGTCGCAGTTCCCCGGCGAGTCGGAGGCGGCGCTCGACGCCGCCGCCCGCTACTCGCTCGAGGGCCAGCGGATCCTCGAGCGGGCCGAGCAGCCCTCCGAGATCGACCTCCAGCAGTACCTGGCGGCATGGCTCGGCGACATCCCGGCCCACGAGCTGTTCGCGCGCTGGGAGAAACAGCGCATCGACCGACGGCTCGGGACGGGGCCGTCGCCGTCGGACGACGACTTCGTCGCGGCGTGGCGCCTGCTGCGGGACGGTTTCTCACTGCCCGATCGCGCCCGCGTGATGGCGTTGCTGGTGCCGGTCCACGATCCGGGCTGCGACTGCATCGGGTTCTGGCGGGTGGTGCTGCCGCGCCCGTGCCTGATCCGGCCCCGCATGCGCGAACGGGAAGCGCCGGGGCCGCCGCCGGGGATCCCACTCGATCTCGTCGCCGACCGGCCGCTGGCGCACGGGGTGCTGGAGCGGGCCATGGCCGCCGAGCCGGGCCTCGGGGCCCACCTGCGATCCCGCGGCTACCGGGTGACCGGCCTGGACTACCAGCTGCTCGGCGACCCGGCGCGCCACGACCCGCTGCACGCCTTCGCCAGCACCCGCGTGGTGTTGGAGCTGGCGGCACCCGGGAACGGGCAGTTCCGGCTGACCGCCGACCTGGCGCTGGCGCCCGAACCGGCGGCGCCGCAGCTCGACGCGTTGCGCATCGACGTGCGAAACGACCGCGAGCTGCGGACGCTGGCGCGCCAGGCGCGGCGGACGCTGCTGGGCGAGCCGGCCGCCGAGCCGGACGAGACCGAGGCGCCCGCCGTGACCGTTCCCGCGGACCCCGCCGCTCAGTAGGCCCAGCGCAACAGCACGCCGCCGGTCGTGTAGCCGGCGCCGACCGACAGCAGCATCACCAGGTCGCCTTTCTTCAGCCGGCCGCTGGACGTCGCCTCGGACAGCGCGATCGGAATCGTTCCGGCGGTGGTGTTGCCGAAGCGATCGATGTTCAGGACCACGCGGTCGCCGTTGAGACCCAGCCGCTCGGCGGCGGCGCTGATGATGCGCTGGTTCGCCTGGTGCGGCACCAGCAGGTCGAGGTCCCCCGGCGTGAGGCGGTTGCGTTCCAGCAGCGTTTGCGGCAGCTCGGCCATCCGGCGCACGGCGTACTTGAACACGTGCTTGCCTTCCTGCCGCACGAAGTGCATGCGCTGCTCGACGGTTTCGCGGCTGGGCGGGCGCCGGCTGCCGCCGGCCGGCATGTGCAGGTGCTGCACCCCCGACCCGTCCACGTCGTGCATGAAGTCGATGATCCCCTCCTCGCCCTCCGCGCACGACTCGACCAGCGCCGCCCCGGCGCCGTCGCCGAACAGCACGCAGGTCGCGCGGTCCTGGAAGTCGAGGATCGAGGTCATCACGTCGCCGCCGATCACCAGCGCCTTGGTTCCGGGACGGCCCGCGACGCTCTGCGCACCGACCGTCAGCGCGTAGACGAACCCGGAGCACGCCGCCGCGAGGTCGAAGCCCCAGGCGCGTCCGGCCCCGAGCCGTTCCTGCAGCACGCAGGCCGTCGAGGGGAACAGCATGTCCGGCGTGATCGTCGCCACCACGATCAGGTCGATCTCGTCCGGCGCCGTGCCGGTCTGCTCGAGCACCTTGCGCGCCGCCTCGAGGCCGAGGTCCGACGTCGCCGTGCCCGGCTCGGCGAAGTAGCGCTGGCGGATCCCGGTGCGCGCGACGATCCAGGCGTCGGAGGTCTCGACGATCTTCTCCAGGTCCTGGTTCGTGACCAACCGCGGGGGAACGTGGTGCGCGACCCCGGTGATCTTGGCGGCGATCCTGGGCATCCGCGATCAGCCGCCGGGCTGGATCACGCCGCAGCCGATGCGACCCCCCGCCGCGCCGGTCGGCTGGGTCTTGAAGTCGTCGACTCCGGCATGGACGATCACCGCCTTGCCCACCACGTCCGACGGGCCGCCGTCACCGATCGTCCACGGCGCGTTCTCCAGGCTGATCGTGCCGTGCCCGTCCGCGACGGTCATGTTGCCGATGTCGCCGAGGTGGTGCGGCGGGTGCCCCCACTGCCCGTGGTCGACGCCGGCCGGATTCCAGTGCCCGCCGGCCGAGGTGCCGTCCTCGGCGCTGCAGTCGCCCCGCTCGTGGATGTGCACGGCGTGCTCGCCGTCGGGGGCTCCGTTGACGTGCAGCTCCAGGCGCACGGCGTCGCCGACCTGCGTGAAGGTGGCGCTGCCGGTCAGGCTGCTGCCGCTCTTGGCCTCGAGCGTCGCGGTCGCGGTCCTGGCCGCGGCGGGCGGCTCGGGTGCCGCGGGCGCCGGGGCCTCGTCTCCGGAACCGCCGTCGGAGGAGCAACCGGCGCAGAGCACCAGCAGGAACAGCATGACCAGGGGCAAGATCCGTTTCATCATCACTCGATCTCCTGCGTTTCCGGGGAAGCGACCCTCACGACGCGCCGATGCTAGACACTCCCCGCCGAGCCTGTCAATCGGCGCCCGGCCCCCCGTCGCGGCCCGCGCTGTCGAGCGCCTGCGCGATGAGACCCTCGTCGGCGCTCTCGGCCCCCGTCACGCGCAGCCGGGCGTCGGCTTCCATCGCGCGGTCGATCGCGAACCGCGCGCCCGCGTTGCCGGCCCAGGCGCGTCGCGCGATCCCGTGGGTCACGTCCCACGCGAGCATCGACCCGATCCGACGGTCGGCGTCGTCGCTGCCGTCGAGCACCATCCCGAAGCCGCCGTTGACCGCCTCGCCCCAGCCGACCCCGCCGCCGTTGTGCAGGCTGACCCAGGTGGCGCCACGGAACGCGTCGCCGATCGCGTTGTGCACCGCCATGTCCGCGCAGAGGTTGCTGCCGTCGCGGATGTTGGCGGTCTCGCGGTAGGGCGAGTCGGTGCCGGACACGTCGTGGTGGTCGCGGCCCAGCACCACCGGAGCCGACACGCGGCCCTCGCGGATCGCCCGGTTGAAGGCCAGGGCGATGCGCTTGCGACCCTCCTCGTCGGCGTACAGGATCCGCGCCTGCGAGCCCACCACCATGCGGTGCCGCTCGGCCTCGCGGATCCACAGCAGGTTGTCCTCGAGCTGGCGCTCGATCTCGGGCGGCGCCTCCGCCGCCATCGCCTCCAGCACCTCGGCCGCGATCGCGTCCGTGGCCTGCAGGTCCGCCGCGTCGCCGCTGGTGCAGACCCAGCGGAACGGCCCGAACCCGAAGTCGAAGCACATCGGTCCCATGATGTCCTCGACGTACGAGGGGTAGCGGTAGCCGCCGTCGGGCCGGGTCACCGCCGCGCCCGCGCGGCCGGCCTCGAGCAGGAACGCGTTGCCGTAGTCCCAGAAGTACATCCCCTGCGCGGCCAGCGCGTTGATCGCGTCGACCTGCCGGTGCAGCGAGGCCTGGACGCACTCGCGGAAGCCCGCGGGGTCGTCGCGCAGCATCGCGTTCGACGCCTCGAAGGTCAGTCCGGCCGGGTAGTACCCGCCGGCGAACGGGTTGTGCAGCGAGGTCTGGTCCGAGCCCAGCTCGACCGCCGCTCCGGCCTCGACCAGCCGCTCCCACAGGTCGACCACGTTGCCCAGGTAGGCCACCGACGACGGCCGGCGCTCCTTCCGCGCGCGCTCGATCCGCCGCAGCACCCGGTCGAGGTCGGTCTCGACCTCCTCGACCCAGCCCTGCGAGCGGCGTTTCTCGACCGCCGCGGGGTTGATCTCGGCGACGACCCCGATCGCGCCCGCGATCACCGCCGCCTTGGCCTGCGCCCCGCTCATCCCACCGAGCCCCGAGGTGACGAACACCCGGCCAGCGAGCCCGCGCTGCTCGGCGTCCGGCAGCACCCGCCGCGCGGCGTTGAGCAGCGTGATCGTCGTGCCGTGCACGATGCCCTGGGGGCCGATGTACATGAAGCTGCCGGCGGTCATCTGCCCGTAGGAGGTCACCCCCAGCGCGGCCAGCCGCTCGTAGTCCTCGCGGCGGCTGTAGTTCGGCACGACCATGCCGCAGGTCAGCACCAGCCGCGGGGCGTCGGGGTGCGACGGGAACAGGCCCAGCGGGTGCCCGGAGTGCAGCACCAGCGTCTGCTCGTCGGTCATCTCGGACAGGTAACGCATCGTCAACCGGTACTGGGCCCAGTTCTGGAACACCGTCCCGTTGCCGCCGTAGGTGATCAGCTCGTGCGGATGCTGGGCCACGTCGGGATCGAGGTTGTTCTGGATCATCAGCATGATCGCCGCGGCCTGGCGGCTGCGCGCCGGGTATTCGTCGATCGGGCGCGCCCGCATCTCGTATTCCGTGGGCCGGAAGCGCCGCATGTAGATCCGCCCGTCGGTCTTGAGCTCGCGGGCGAACTCCGGCGCCAGCGTCGCGTGGGTCTCGGCCGGGAAGTAGCGCAGCGCGTTGCGGAGCGCCAGCCGCTGCTCCTGCGGCGACAGCACCGGCCGGCGGGCCGGCGCGTGGCTGACCGACGGGTCGTGCGGCGGCGGCTCGGGCAGCCGGGCCGGGATCCCCTCGGCGATCGTCTCGCGGAAGCGGGTGCTCGCGGTGTCGGGACTCATCATGCGCTCCTGCCGGAACCGGGCCTGTCGGTCACGGCCCGTCAGGAGTGGCTTATCACCTCCGGCCGCCGGGAGCAACGCCGTCGGCGCCCTCGCCGCGGTACCGCGCCGCCTCGTCCGGCCGCCCCAGCCCGTCGTAGATCGCGGCCAGGTCCTCGCGCGCGGAGCGCAGCCAGCTCACCGAGGGTGCGGCCTGGCTCGCCGCGGTGTCGTGGCCGGCCAGCGATTCGCGCTCGGCCTCGGCGTAGCGGCCCTGCCGCAGCAGCGAGCGGCCGAGCTTGATCCGCGCGATCGCGGTGTTGAGATGATCGGGGGGCAGCGTCGCGCGATAGATCGCGATCGCCTCGCGGTACAGCGTCTCGGCCTCGGCGTACTCCTTGCGCGCCTGGTGCACGCTGGCCAGGTTGGACAGCGCGATGCCGACCAGGTAGTGCCCGTCGGGATGGGCCCGGCGGTAGATGCCGGCCATGCGGCGGAACGCGCTTTCCGCAGCGTCGAAGTCGTCGCGTTGCAGCGCCACGGTGCCCAGGTCGTTGACCGCCGAGGCGACGCGCGGATGGTCGGGGCCGAACACGCGCTCCTGGATCGCCAGCGCCTGCTCGAGCAGGGCCTCGGCCTCGTCGAGCCGGCCCTGAAACACCAGCGACCTCCCGAGCATCGTCAACGTCGAGGCCGTCTGGTAGTGGTCGTCCCCGTGCCAGGAGCGGGTGATCTCCAGCGCCTCGCGGTAGAACGCCTCGGCCTCGGTGTAGCGCCCCTGCTCGTGCTGGATCGCGCCCAGGTTCACCAGGTCCTCGGCGACGTGGGGGTGCCGCTCGCCGTGCAGCTCGCGACTCATCGCCAGGACCCGCCGGCTGATCGACTCCGCGGTATCCCGGTCGCCGGTGTAGAAGTGGGCATTCGACAGCTCGTGCAGCGTGCTCGCGAGCTCCGGCGAGGCCTCGCCGCGCAGCGCGTACATCCGCGCCGCCTCGTCGAGGACCGCGATCGCGTCGGCGTACGCCCCGCGCTCGACGAGCACGTGACCCAGCGCCGCGGTGGCGGCCGCGACCTCGGGGTGGTCGCGCGGCAGCACGCGTCGCGCGGCTTCGAGGCCCGAGCGGGCCAGCCGCTCCGCCTCGTCGTACGCCGCCTGGTCGGCGCGGAGCAGGCCGAGCGCGACCTCGCTGGCGGCGACGTCGGGGTGAGCGGAACCGAGCAGCGTGCGGCGCCGGTCCAGCGCACTGCGCAGCAGCCCGTCGGCGCGCTCCAGCTCGCCCAGCTTGTGGTAGATGCCGCCGAGCGTTCCGTACAGCTCGGCCTGCAGCAGCGGCTCGCCGTCCAGCGCCTGCGCCTCCTGGACACCCCGCTCCAGCAGCGTCACCACGGAGAGGCCCGCCGCCGGCGCCACGGCCGGGTCGCCGCCCTCGAACAGGTCGAGCATGAACCGCTGGATGCGCTGGGTCCGCGCCGCCTCGGCCAGCGCCGCGTCGCGGGCCCGGCCCAGCCGGGTCGTGTAGAACGCCACCAGCATCACGATCGCCGCCACGACCAGCGCGCCCGCCGTCACCGCGGAGCGGTTGCGCCGGACGAAGCGCTCCACGCGGTAACCCACCGCGTCGGGTCGGGCCTCCAGCGGTTCGTGGGCCAGGTAGTGATCGATGTCGCGGATCAGGGCCTCCACGCTCGGATAGCGCCGCAGCTGGTCCTTGTGCATCGCCGCCAGGCACAGCACGTCGAGATCGGCCCACGAGGCCCGCCCCGCCGCGCGAAACAGCGGACCTTCCCCCGCCCCGAGTCGCTGCACCGCCGCCGAGGGCCGCTCGGGCTCGACCGAGGCCAGCAGCGATATCGCCTCGGCCGGCGTCCGCGTGGCGAGGTCGAACGGCAGGGCGCCGGTCAACAGCTCGTACAGGATCACTCCCAGCGCGTAGACGTCGCTGCGGATCCCGACCCGCTCGCCGCGGATCTGCTCCGGCGCGGCGTAGGCCGGGGTCATCAAGCGCAGCCCGGTCCGCGTCTGGTCGATCGTCGCCTCGGTCGTGACCAGGTGCTTGGCGATGCCGAAGTCGAGCAGCTTGATCGTGCCGTCGGGCTTGACCAGGATGTTCGAAGGCTTGAGGTCGCGGTGGATCACCGCCTGCCCGTGGGCGTACTGCACGGCCTCGCAGACCCTGCGGAACAGCTCCAGGCGACCCTCGATCGACGTCGCGCGCGACCGGCAGTAATCCGTCAGCGGCAGCCCCTCGACGTACTCCATCACGAACCACGGGGTCCCGTCGGGGAGCGCGCCCGCGTCGTGGATCTGCGCTATCGCGGGGTGAGACAGCTGGGCCAGCGTTCGCTGCTCGGCCGCGAAGCGCTCGCGCCGGGCCGGCGACATCCAGGCG
This sequence comes from Candidatus Polarisedimenticolaceae bacterium, assembly GCA_041629655.1. Classification (GTDB taxonomy): domain Bacteria; phylum Acidobacteriota; class Polarisedimenticolia; order Polarisedimenticolales; family Polarisedimenticolaceae; genus JBFKMV01. Next base: position 7,516 of record JBFKMV010000038.1, on the reverse strand, counting down.
TCGCGCAGCACCTTGATCGCGACCAGGCCGCCGATGTCGAGGCGTCGCGCGAGATACACCGTTCCCATGCCGCCCTCGCCGAGCAAACGGAGGATCCGGTACGGTCCGAGCTCCCTGAGCCGGAGCTGCGCCGAGTCCGCGCCGTCGAGCATCTCGCCGGCCAGCGGAGCCAGGCCGCCGTCCAGCGGTGCACAACCCCGGGCGTCCTCGGCCAGCAGCGAGTTCACCTCGTCGAGCAGCCCGGCGTCGCCGCCGCAGGCCTCGCGCAGGAACGGCTCGCGGTCGTGGACGGGGAGGGCGGCGGCGGCGTGAAACAGCGCCTCGACCCGCTCCCAGCGCTCGCGCTCCATGGCCCGCCGGGCTCCTCAGCCGCTCCGCCGGAGCTGCCGGGCGAGCCAGGCCCGGGCGACGCGCCAGTCGCGGTGGACCGTCACCTCGGACACCTCGAGCAGCGCGGCCGTTTCGCCAACGTCGAGGCCGCCGAAGAACCGGCTCTCGATCACCGCGGCCTGCCGCGGGTTGATCCGGGCCAGCTCATCGAGCGCCTCGTCGAGGGCGAGCAGCTGCCCGGCGCCCGCGACGGCAGGCCGCAGCGCCTCGTCGAAGGTCACCAGGGGCGCCCCGCCGCCGCGCTTTTCGGCCTTGCGACGCCGGGCCGCCTCCACCAGCACCTGCCGCATCGCGCGCGCGGCGATGCGCATGAAGTGCAGCCGCGGCAGGCTGCCCAGCGACGGTGAGCCGGCCAGCTTGAGCCAGACCTCGTTGACCAGCGCGGTCGGGTTGACGCTGGCGCCCGGGTCGCCGCGGCGGACGGTCGCCGCGAGGCGCCGCAGCTCCTCGTAGGTCAGGCTGAACAGCTCGTCGAGGGCCCGCCGTTCGGCGTCAGCCATGAGGTCACCGGGGGGCCGCGCCGGCCCCGAATGGCGGAGACGGTACTGCGCTCCGGCGGGGCGGGCAAGCGATTTCAGGGGGCCGGTGACAGTTCAGCGGCGTCCACGACGCAAGGTAGGGGTGAACACGGACCGCCCGACCGGCGGCGATGGAGGTGACGCCATGCAGATCGAGAGAAGCCCGTTTTTGAAGCTCGACAAGCCGACCGTGATCGGTTACTTCAAGGCCGCCGGGTCGCGCGACCCCGACGTGCTGCACTCCCACAAGGCGAGCCTGGTCTCGCTGGCGAAGTTCCCCAAGCTGGTCGGCGTCTACCTGATGGTGATGGGCGCAGGGCTGACGCTGCTGATCCTGACCGCGATCATCGGGATTCCGCTGCTCGGGCTGGGCTGGTGGGTCCGGCGCCGCGGCGTGCAGAACCTCGAGCTGGTCGAGGAGGGCTACGCCGAGTTCGTGGGCGCTCCGCGTCCGCTGGAACAGGTCAGCTGAGCGCCCCGGCTCAGTGCTGGAGGAACTCCACCACGTCGTAGGTGACGGGCGGGTTGGCCTGCGTGATGTCGTTGCTGCAGAAGGCGGTGGTGCTGTTGCCGCCGCCCTCGATCTGGTACGTCGCCTGGCCGAGCCCGCCCGTGCAGTCGTCGTCGTTGCCGTAGATGCCGTCCGGCCCGGCGACGTCGGCCACGATCGCCGCGCCGGAGACGGTGCCGCCCCCGGCGCCCTTGCGCTCGACGATGCCGCGGCCGACGACGAACAGGATCCCGTTCCAGCTCCGGCCGCCGTGCATCATTAGCTCGCCGGTGACGACCAGCGTGCCGTATCCGTCGGGGTCCGCGGAGTCGATGGCGAAGACCAACGAGGTGTCGTGGCCGTTGTCGATGAAGGTGACGCTGCCGTAGTTGGTGCCGGCAGGCAGCGTGCAGTCTCCCTTGCAGTAGTGGGTCGCTTTGCTTCTCAGCGTGTCGAGCATGTCGTGCAGCGCCTGACAATCCGTCCACATCGAGTCCAGCGGGCCGTGCACCAGCGGGTCGCCCATGTTGGTGAGGTCGGAGACGGTCTCCTCGGGCGTGGTCAACGCGGGGTCGGTAACGTACTGCGACGTGATCTCGACCTCCTCGCCTTTGACCATCTTGAGCTCACTCTCGATCCCGGCTTCGACGCTCGCCTCGGCTCCCGGACCGATCGCGCCGACGGTCGGCACGTAGTAACCGGGAATCCCGGAGCTCTGGCAGTCGTCGCCGGAGAACGTCTGGTCCGGGCTGGTGCCGCTGGCGAAGTCCGGGTTCGGCCCGAGCAGCGTGATCGCGGCCGGGGGCAGGTCCGGAAGCAGCGGCTCCGGCTCCACGATCGCCTCGGTGACCTCCAGCGAGCCGCTGCGGCCGACGCCGACGCCGATCACCATCACGCGGTCGTTGGTATCGCCGAGATCCCCGCGGCCGCCGGCCTCGGCCGGGTCGTTGCTGAGGTAGGCCGCGTAGAACCCGTCCTCGAGGGCGGTCGGTCCACGCAGCGGCACGTCGTCGCCGGCGCCGGTGAAGGACGTGACGTTGCCGTCCTTGTCGAACACCGGGCGCAGCGCGCCGGGATCGAGATCGATCGTGCCGTTGCCGCCGGCCGCGGCGGTCAGGTCGTCGTCGAAGCTGCCGGTGAAATTGGTGTCGTAGAGCGTCCGTCGTCCGTCCTCGACGCCGCTCTCGGCAAGGTAGAACGTGCGCTTCAGCTCGCCGCTGGCCTTGCTCATCTTCATCTCGTTCTGGCTGACGAACATCAGCGCCACGCCCATGCTGCCGACCAGCACCAGGACGAACAGCGCCATCACCAGCGCGGAACCTCGACTCGATTCGTAGCTCAACGTCCGCTCCCCGGCTGGGTCCGCTTCCGGATCGGCACCACCCAGACTGCGACATATGGGTTTCACGATCATCGCAAATCTATTTCTCCCTTCTCGAATATTCAAATACGTTTACGTAATAGTTGGAAGTTTATCGGGGGGGTGGAGACGCCAGCTCCGAAGACGCCGACAACGCCCGGGTGGGAACGGTCTCAGGGCACGCTGGCGTGCTCGAACCGCGCGCCGCCCCGTGCCGGATCCGGTCGTCCCAGCACGAACGACAGCGCCGCCTCGAGCTCGGGATGGAGAAAGGAGAACCCGGCCTCCTGCAGCCGCCGCGGGACGACGCGGGCTCCGGCCAGCAGCAACTCCCGGCCCATCTCCCCGAACGCGAGGCCGACCACCGCCGCGGGCACCGGGAACACCGCCGGCCGGCGCAGCACCCGGGCCAGCGTCCGGGTGAACGCCCGGTTGGTCACCGGCTCCGGGGCGACGGCGTTGACCGGACCGCTCAGCCGCGGCTCGCGGAGCGCGGCGTGCAGCACGCCGACCAGGTCCTCGATCGAGATCCAGCTCATGAGCTGCCGGCCGCTCCCGACGCGCCCGCCGAGCCCGATCCGGAACGGCGGCAACATCTTGGCCAGGGCGCCCCCGGCCGGGGTCAGCACGATCCCGGTGCGCAGCAGCACCACGCGGATCCCCGCCGCGGCCGCCGGCTCCGTCGCGGCTTCCCAGTCGCGGCACAGCTCGGCGAGGAAACCGTCGCCGGGCCGGCTGGCCTCGTCCAGCTCCTCCTCGCCGCGGTCCCCGTAGAACCCGACCGCCGAGGCGTTGACCAGCACCCGTGGCGGGTCACGCAGCGCAGCCAGCGTCTCCGCCAGCAGTCGCGTGCCGTCGACGCGGCTGTCCACGATGCGCCGCTTGCGGTCTGCGGTCCAGCGGCCCGCGCCGATGTTCTCGCCGGCCAGGTTGACCAGCGCGTCCACGCCCTCGAGCGCCGCGCCGTCGACGCGGCCCGCCGCGGGATCCCAGTGGATCTCGTGCGGGCCTCGCGGCGGCCGGCGGACCAGTCGCCGCACCGCGTGGCCGGCCGTGGTGAGGAACGGAACGAAGCTGCTCCCGACCAGTCCCCCGGCGCCGGCGATGGCGACGGTCAGTCGCGGCGATTGCGCGTAGCGACGCTGGCGGGCCAGATCGGCGGCCGTGACGGCGTGGCGATGGGTGAACAATCGCTCCAGCTTGCGCCGCGTCCAGCCTCCCCCGACGATCCGGCCGAGCACGCCCAGCGGCAAGGCGTACTCGATCTCGTCGCGCAGCAGCGAGCGCTCGGCGCCGTCGGGCTCGAAACGGTGCAGGTGCGACCAGTGCGCGAACGGACCGCTCTGCTGCTCGTCGCGGAAACCGCGCCCGGGCTCGTGGTCGCGGTGCACGGCCTCCCAGCGACGGCCGAAGGGACCGGCCTTGACCCGCAACGACACCCGGCCGCCGTCCTCGATCCCGCCCCGGCGCTCCAGCACCTCGACCCGGTCCCACGGCGGGGTCAGTCGCTCCAGCGCTCCGGGACGGGCGTGCCAGTCGTACAGCGACGGCGCCGGGGCCGGGATCGAAGAGCGGGCGATAAAGCGGGAGAGCTTCAACGGGTTTCCCCGGACCGGTTCGACTCCACAATGCCGGGTGACAAATCCACAGGATCCTATAATATTCCCGTCCTTTTGCCCGGCGGGCTCCACGGGATCGTCGATCGACCCCGGCGCGGTCCGTCTCATGTTGTCGATCGGTTCCGGTGTCGGGTCTTTCCGGTGGTACGACGACCCGGACCAAAGCTCGAAACAGGCGGGTAACCCGATGATCCTAGGCATCCCCACCGAGACCTACCCGGGCGAGAACCGCGTCGCGATCGTTCCCGCGGTGCTGCCCATGCTCAAGAAGCTCGGCATCGACGTGCTGGTGCAGAGCCACGCGGGCGCCGCGGCCGGATATCCGGACGAGGTCTATCGCGACAAGGGCGCCGAGGTGGCCGGCTCACGCGACGACGTGTTCGCCCGGGCGGACATCGTGGCCCAGGTGCGCGCCTACGGGGCCAACCTCGAGCAGGGCCGCGGCGACCTGGAGCGAATGCGCCGCGGGCAGGTCGTGATCGGCACGTTCGAGCCGCTGACCTCGGTCGAGGCGGCGCGCGAGGTGGCCGCGCGCGGCGTCGCGTTGTTCGCGCTGGAGCTGATCCCGCGCATCACGCGGGCGCAGAGCATGGACGTGCTGTCGTCGATGGCGACGATCGCCGGGTACAAGGCGGTGCTGCTGGCGGCGGACCAGCTGCCCAAGATGTTTCCGATGATGATGACCGCCGCGGGCACGATCACTCCGGCCAAGGTGTTCGTGATCGGCGCCGGTGTGGCGGGGCTCCAGGCGATCTCGACCTCGCGCCGGCTCGGCGCGGTGGTCCAGGCCTACGACGTGCGGGCCGCGGTCAAGGAGCAGGTCCTGAGCGTCGGCGCCAAGTTCGTCGAGATGGAGCTGGACGCCGGCGAGTCCGAGACCGAGGGCGGCTACGCCAAGGCGCTCGGCGAGGAGTTCTACAAGAAACAGCGCGAGCTGATGGGCCGGGTGATCGCCGAGTCCGACGTGGTGATCACCACGGCCGCCGTGCCGGGAAAGAAGGCGCCGGTGCTGATCACGCGCCAGATGGTCGAGCTGATGGCGCCCGGCTCGGTGATCGTCGACCTCGCCGCCGAGCGCGGCGGCAACTGCGAGTCGACGCGCGCCGGCGACGTGGTGACCGAAAAAGGCGTCAAGATCATCGGTCCGATCAACCTGCCCGCCGACGTCCCGTTCCACGCCAGCCAGATGTTCTCCAAGAACGTCACGACCTTCCTCCAGAACATGGTCAAGGAGGGCAAGCTCGAGATCAACCTGGAGGACGAGATCGTTCGCGAAACGCTCGTCACGCGGGACGGAGACGTGGTCCATTCAGGGATCCGCGAGGCGCTCGGCCTCGCCTCGGCTCCCGCGTAGCGGAGGAGTTGCCGATGCTGACCGTTCCGCTCCTGGCTGCCGCACCGGCCGCCGCCCAGACGACGGGCGCGGGGTTGGATGCCGGCGGCCTGCTGATCCTGCTGCTGACCGTGTTCGTGCTCGCGATCTTCGTGGGCTTCGAGGTGATCACGAAGGTCCCGCCGACGCTGCACACCCCGCTGATGTCCGGCTCCAACGCGATCTCCGGCATCACGATCATCGGCGCGCTGATCCTGGCCGGGCAGTTCGGCAACACGACGCTGGGCAAGGTCATGGCCGGCGTGGCGCTGGTGTTCGCAACGATCAACGTCGTCGGCGGTTTCCTGGTCACCCACCGCATGCTCGACATGTTCCGGAAGAAGCCATGATCCCCGATCAACTGCGCGACATCATCTACGTCGTCGCCGCGGTGCTGTTCATCCTCGACCTGAAGTGGATGGCGCATCCCCGCACCGCCGTGCGCGGCAACGCGGCGGGCGCGCTGGGCATGCTGCTGGCGATCGTGGCGACGCTGCTCAGCGAGCCGATGGACTGGACGATCATGCTGGTCTGCGTGGCGATCGGCACCGTGATCGGCGGGACGGCGGCGCTCAAGGTCAAGATGACCGCGATGCCCGAGATGGTCGGGCTGTTCAACGGCTTCGGCGGCGGGGCCTCGGTGCTGGTCGCCGGGTCGGCGCTGATCGGCGCCGTCGCTGCGCTGGCCGGCGGCGTCGAGGCCGGCGCCTCGGGTGCGGGCACCCAGATGAAGGTCGCCACGGTGGCCTCGGCGCTGATCGGTTCGGTGACGTTCTTCGGCAGCTACGTGGCCTTCGGCAAGCTGGCCGAGTTCTTGGCCGTGAAGTGGAAGCTCCACACCTGGCAGAAGGTGATCAAGTACGGCTTCTCGCTGGCCGTCGCCGCGGGCGGCATCGGCTACGGCGTGGTGGGCGGCATCCTGCCGTACGGGGCGGGCTCCGCCGAGGGCCTGCTGTCGATCCTGCTGATGCTTGCGGCGGTGATCATCGGCGCGATCCTGCTGGTGAAGAAGGACCGCTTCCCCGGAATGGACGCGCTGAAGACGGCGATGGCCGTGGCCTGCGTGGTGCTGGGCGTGCTGGTGTTCATGTACCCCGGCAACTTCATGCTGTTCTGGGTGCTGGTCGCGACCAGCGGGGTGCTGGGGGTCGTGCTGACGCTGTCGATCGGCGGCGCCGACATGCCCGTCGTGATCGCGCTCTTGAACTCGTACTCGGGCCTGGCCGCCGCGGCCACCGGGTTCGTGATCAACAACACCGCCCTGATCATCTCCGGCTCGCTGGTCGGCGCGTCGGGGATCATCCTGACCAACATCATGTGCAAGGCGATGAACCGCTCGCTGGGCAACGTGCTGTTCGGCACCATGGGACCGACGGCCGACACGCCCGACGCGGACGAGGTCTACAAGACGGTCAAGGCGACGTCCGCCGAGGAGATCGCGATGCTGCTCGACGGCGTGCAGCGCGTCGTCATCGTCCCGGGCTACGGCATGGCCGTCGCGCAGGCCCAGCACGCGGTGCGCGACCTGATGAACTTGCTCGAGTCGAGCGGCATCGAGGTCTCGTTCGCGATCCACCCCGTCGCGGGGCGCATGCCCGGCCACATGAACGTGCTGCTCGCGGAGGCGGACGTCTCCTACGACAAGCTGATCGAAATGCAGGACATCAACCCGGAGATGGAGCAGGTCGACGTCGCGATCGTGCTCGGGGCGAACGACGTCGTCAATCCCGTGGCGCGGACCGACCCGAACAGCCCGATCGCCGGCAT
>JBFKMV010000037.1:0-31866 GCA_041629655.1 Candidatus Polarisedimenticolaceae bacterium | reverse complement strand
GCAGGATCGTATAATTCGACATCCAGGTGGCCCGTGAAGCGAAGTCGACGCGGCATCCGGCAGCGCCGGACGCGCCGCGGGCTCAAACATAGGTTCCGGCGCGGCGACCTTTCAAGCTGGCAAACCCGTTGGAATCCTCGCCCATGTCCGGCCGAATCGATGCCCCGACCGCGGAGTGGAAGGCGGCCCTCACGGCCGCCGTTCACCGGCCGGGGAGGACAGCCTCGACGGACCTTGTCTTTTTAGAAGAAAGAGAAGATTTAGTAATTTACCTGGATGAAGCCGGGGTGCGAACCGTCAGGACCGGTCTGCGGGGGGTGTCCCTTCGCACCGGGTCCGGGCCCTACCGGTACCGGGCGGTCTCCGATCCCGAGCCGCAGGGGCTGGCGGGTCTGGCGCGGGAACCGGCACCCGGCCGCGAGGCCGAAAAAGCGCCCGGGGACGCGGGTCCTTGGGCGTTCGACGCCGCCCCGCTCCCGGCGGGCCCGGCCACCCGGGCCCTGGAAGGGCTGCTCGGGGCGGCCGGCTCGGCCGCGGGCCCGGACCGGGTCCGGCTGCGGGCCCGTTACGTGGGCTTCGATCAGCGTGTAGCCATCGCGCGCCCCGAGCGCGGCATCGTCGCCGACCGCAGGCGCGGCGAGCGGATCCGGCTGGAAGTATGGCTGCAAGCGCGCGGAGCCGCGGCTTTTGCCGTCGGCGAGCTGAGGATCGACCGGGATCGGCCATTCGACCCCGTGCCGCTGGCCGACCGGACCGTGGAACGCGCCCGGCAACGCCTGGACGCCCGGCCGGCCCCTTCCGGCCCGTCTTCCGCCGTGTTCGCCGCGGGTGTGGGCGGAATCGTGTTCCACGAGCTGGTCGGCCACGCCCTCGAAGGCGACGGTGCCGCCACGGCCGCGTCGCCGCTCGCAGGGGAGGACGCGACCGCGTCCGCGGCACTCCGGGTCATCGACGATCCCCGTCGCGGGAGGGGCGCGTGGACCGTGGACGACGAGGGGCAGCCGGCGCGGGCGACGCCATTGATCGACCGCGGCAAGGTCTCGGGCCGGCTGCACGACCTGCGCTCGGCACGCGAGGCCGGCGCTGCGCCGACAGGCCATGGGCGCCGCGCCTCCTACCGGGAGCCGGTGTTGCCACGCATGGGCTGCACCTTCGTCGCCGCCGGTGACGCCGAGCCCGCGGAGATCCTAGAGGGCCTCGCCGATGCGGTTCACGTGCGACGCATCGAGGGTGCCGTGGCGCATACGGTTTCCGGGTCGGCGACGTTTCGCGTCGTCGACGCCGACCGGATCCTGCGCGGACGTCTTGCAGAGCCGTGCAAGCCCTTCCTGTTGAGGATCGGTGCGGCGGACCTGCTCCGCGGCATCGGCGCGATCGGACGCGACCTCAGGTTCGACACCTGCATCGGCAGCTGCGTGCGCGATGGTCAACCCCTGGTCGTGAGCGTCGGCGCGCCGACAATTTGTCTACCCCTGACAATACTTTTGCCTTAAGAAATTTTGAGATTGCTACAACCATGATCAGTCTAGTCTTGTCAGATGACCAAGGGTTGCCGAACTCCTCCTGACCAAGGCTGCGACGAGGGAACGGTTTGAGACGCACGATCGAGGCGGACGCTCTGCTCGCGCGTCTCACGCAGTTGCATCATCGAGCGTCGGCCCGCTCGGGCGCGCGGCGCATCGAGCTGTTTCATCGTGCCGCGGTGACACTGCGCGTCGGTCGACGCGACGAGCGCGGATCGCTCACGACCCACGAGGGCTTCGAGGAAGGCACGGCCGTCAGGCTCGAGAACCGGGCCGGTCGGCACGCGTTCTCCGCGGGATCGGGATCGGGCGAGAGCGTCACCGAACGGCTGATAGCCGCCGCGCTGGACCGTCCGTGGGGCGCCGGGGTGCCGGGGGCTCCCTGGGCAGCCGCCACCCCGGCGGAGCCCCGTGACCATGACGAGCACGCGGACCTGCCGGCGCCCGACGACCTGGCCCGCTGGCTCGAGGACGCCATCGACCGCCTGGCCGCCTGCGGGGACGGGGTCCGGACGGTGCGTTGCGGCGTCGAGGCGGCGCTCACCGTCGAGACCCTGGTGGGAGCGGGCGGTCTGGCGGCCTCGCGGGTCCGGTCGCGGGTCTGGGCGACGGCGCGCATTCTCCGGCCGGGGGCCGCAGGCCAGCGCGAGGCCCACCACGCCGCGGCCGCGCGCTCGCTCGGCGCCCTCCCGGTCGACGGCTGGGCCCTCGACCTGCCCCCGGAGGTTCCCGGCCGCGGCCGCCCGGACGGCCGCCGGCTGCCGCTCGTCTTGCCGCCGCCGGCGGCGGCGGCCCACGTCCAGGCCCTGGTCGGCGCGCTGCACGCCCCCGGCGCCGCCCCGGGCCGTCCGGTCGGAGCCGGATGGCGGGTCACCGAGGACCCGCGCGCCGCCGGGGCCCTGCTGGGGACCACGTTCGACGACGCCGGTTTTCCCACCCGGGCGCGACGGCTGGCCGACGGCGGCAGCGTCGTCGGGTCGATCGGTTCCGAGGGCTTCCTGAGGCGCGCGTCGTTTCGTGATCCTCCGGTACCGACCGCAGCGTGCCTCCGGATCGAGCCCGGCTCGGACGCGCCGCCGCCGCGGGCCCGCCTGGCCGGCTCGTTGCGGATCCATCCGCTGGACGACGAGTGGCTCCTGGAGCTGGAGACGACCGACCTCGAGGACCGTCGCCCGATCACTCCGTGGCAGGAGCTGGTGCTGCGCGAGACGCCCGAGAGCCTGGTCCGGAGGTGTGCCGCCGCCGCGGGCCCGCCGCGGAGCACGCACCTGGGCGTCGTGACGCCGGCGCTGGTCCTCGACTACTGAATCAACGCGACGAGCTGCGCGGTCTCGGGGCGCCGCGGCAGCAGCCTGGACAGCCGCCGCAGGGTGCGCGGCACCGCATCCTCGTAGCGCCGCCGCCCGCGAACCGCGATCTGGTAGCCGAAGGTCCCGAGGGCCTTGATCATCCGCTGGGCCGCGACGATGTCGAAGCGACGACGGAACGCCTCGGGATCGGGCGGCTTCGAGAGGTGCCGTCCGTAAAGCCGGATCATCCGCTCCACCAGCTCCTCGGGAACGTCCACGTACGCGTCGCGCAGCAAGGACGCCAGGTCGTAGCTGTCGGGGCCCCAGCGCGCGTCCTGGATGTCGACCATCGCCAGCGAGCCGTCCGGCCGCACCATCAGGTTGCGACTGTGGTAGTCGCGATGGCACAGCACGCGCTCGGGGGTCTCGGCCGCGAGATCGGCCAGCGCGTGAAGCTGCTCGATGCGGTGCCCGGCAACCGCACCCGCCTTGCGGTACGCACCCAGGTAGTGCTCGACGAAGAAGTCCATCTCGAACCGGAAGCGCTCGGAGTCGAGCGCCGGCCCGTCGGCCAGCGGCGATGCGGCGAGCGCCCGGGAACCGCTGACGGCGATGTCCGCGGCCAGGCGGGTCGCGCCCGCGTAGAGCCGCTCCCGGCGCAGCTCGGGCGCACCCGGCAACGAGCGCTCCGCCGCCGCCGCCCCGGTCTCGTCGAGCAACGCCCGTTCCATGGTCCACGCGCCGAGGTCCTGCAGCACCAGGCAGCCGGGCTCCGGCGCGTCCTCGAGCACGCGGGCCACCGGCAACGACGCGTCGGCAAAGACGCGGGCCAGTCGCAGGTCGTCGGTCGGGCCGGTGAACGGCGCACCGTAGTCCATCACCACGCGCGTCGCGCCGTCCGGAAGCGTGAGCCGCCAGAAGGTCCGCGTCGAGGCGTCTCCGGCGACGGGCTCCAGCACCGCGCCGGGGTGGCGCCGCTCCAGGTACCGTGCCAGCTCGGGTCGCGGTTCCACGCGCGTCAACCTTCGATGCGCCGGATCAGCAGGCCGTTCTCGCGCCGCGTGTCTGCGGGCGGCGCCGAGTCCGGGTCGTCGTCGTGACCCACCAGGACGTCGCTCAGCTCCATCCCGGCGGGGACCTCGGCGTGCGGGCCGACGATCGCGCGGCGCAGCGTGCAGCCCGGGCCGATCCGCGCGCCCGGCATCACCACGCAGTCCTCGACCGAGGTGCCCTCGGCCACGGTCGAGTCCGCGCCCAGCGCCACGCGCCCGCGCAGATCGACGGCGTTATGGAAGTCGGCGCCCGTCCCGACGGCCACCCGCACGCCGTCGAGCCGGCGCACGTCGTCGGTCCGCGCCACCTCGCGCAGCCGCTCGGCGGGAAGGTCGAGCAGGGCCAGCGAGCCGTCCAGGTAGGCCCGGCAGCCGCCGAACTCCCACCACAACCCGCGGTGGACGAACGCCCCCAGACGGCCCTCGGCCGCCAGGCCCATGTGCACGTGCCGCACGATGTCGCTCGGCCCGGCGGCGGGAATCCGTTCCAGCACGCGCGGCTCGAGGATCTGGAGGCCCGTGAACAGGTGCCGTCCGGCGATCGTGTCGGGGGCGATCGCCGGCGTGCCGGCGATCGAGCGGATCCGCCCCGCGGCGTCCACGTCGACGGTCGAGTAGCCCGCACGCCGTTCCGCCAGCACCAGCGTCGCCTCGCATCCCGAAGCGCGGTGCGCCTTCAGCGCGGCTTGGATATCGATGTCCGACAGGAAGTCGCTGTTGACGACGATCAGCGGGTCCCTCCCGCTCAGGTGGGCGGCCGCGTTGCGCACCCCGCCGCCGGTGCCCAGCAGCCGCCGCTCCTCGTGGGTGTAGACGATCCGCAGTCCCAGCTTTGCGCCGTCGCCCAGCGTCCGCCGGACCACGTCCGGCAGATGGTGCAGGTTGACCACGGCGGTCGTGACGCCGTACCGCGCCAGGCGTTCGAGGTTCAGGGCGGCGATCGGGCGGCCCAGCACGGGCACGATCGGTTTGGGCACCGTGCGGGTGAGCGGGAGCAACCGCTTGCCCAGCCCCGCGCACAGCAGCATTGCCTTCATGGGTGGCGCGCGCGCTCCAGCAACAGGTCACCCAGCTCGGCGTCCGGGCCGGCGGCCTCGCGTTGCAGCTCGCGGTAAGTCAGCGTGATGTAGCTCTCGGGACCGCAACCCAGCCGGACCGCCACCCGGTCGATCGCCTCCGGCGCGCCCTCCAGCTCGACGAAGCAGCCCAGCGGCGTCTCGTCGAGGCTGACCTCGACGCCGTCCAGCTCGTAGCTCGCACGGTATTTCTGGTAACGGTACACGGTGCGGTAGCCGAGGCGCGTGAGGATCTCGTGCATCGCCGCGAAGTCGCGCACCGGGGTCTCGATCTCATCGCGCACCTTGTGCCGCGAGCCCGTCGCGTCGTCCGGCCGTTCCTTGTAGGTCAGCAGGGTCGAGTCGCCCGCGCGCCGCAGCCTCAGCAGGCGCCCCGAACGCTTGAGCGTCTTCGCGCCGTCGTCGTAGACGGCGTTGTCCTCGAACGCGCGCGGGCGCCGCTCGCGTGCCCCGAGCCGAGCCAGCAGCGCGCGCGCCCTCTCGGGAGACTCGAAGCGGAGCTTGATCTCGACTTCCCGGTTGGACGGGTCCATTCGGCGCATGATAGCATTCGCGCCACCGCTGTTTCGCGGGCCAACCGTACAAAGCACGTTCGAGATTCTCGAGTGCGGGGGAGCGCCGGTTGAGCCGACATCGCGTCGTCATCACGGGGATCGGCGTGGTCAGCCCGATCGGCCCGACCCGGGACGCCTTCTGGACGTCCTGTCTCGAGGGACGGTCCGGGGCGGTCCGGCTCGAGACTCCCTGGGTCAACGAGACCGATCTCTCCACCCGCATCGCCGCGCCGGTCCGGGACTTCGATCCCGTCCGGGCCGGGATCCCCGGGCGCCAGGTCCCGCTGCTCGATCGCACGTCGCAGTTCGCGCTGGCCGCGGCCCACGAGGCGCTGACCGACGCCGGCTTTCGGTTGCTCGCGGCCGACGACCGGCGCGAGCAGCTGCAGGTCGACGGCGTCGATCGCGATCGCATCGCGACCATCGTCGGATCCGGGATCGGCGGCTTGGCGACGCTGGAGGTTTCGCACGCCACCTGGCGTGAGAAACGCTCCAAGGTGTCGATCAAGCGCTACTCGTTGCCGATGCTGATCCCGAACGCTCCGGCCGGCCAGGTCGCGATCCGCTTCGGCGCCCGCGGCGAATGCAAGGCGATCAGCACCGCCTGCGCGGCCGGCACGATGTCGATCGGCGATGCCTGGCGCAGCGTCAGCGAGGGCTTTGCCGACCTGGCGCTGGCCGGGGGCGCCGAGGGCGTGGTCGGTGACGACGACTCCTACGGTCTGATGGGCTTCGACCGGCTGAGAACGCTGTCGACCCGCAACGACGATCCGCAACGGGCCAGCCGGCCGTTCGACCGCGACCGTGACGGCTTCGTGCTCGGTGAGGGCGCGGCGGTGCTGGTGCTCGAGCGCGAGGAGCACGCCCGCGCCCGGGGCGCCGACGTCTACGCCGAGGTGCGCGGCTACGCGACCAACTGCGACGCGCACTCGATGATGCAGCTCGACGAGAGCGGCGAGGTGATCGTCGCCCTGATCAAGGACGCGCTGCGGGTCGCCGACGTCGGCGCGGGGGAGATCGACCACGTCAGTGCCCACGGCACCTCGACGATCGTCAACGATCGCACGGAGTCCAAGGCGTTGCGGCTGATGTTCGGCGGGCGCGCCGACGACATCACGGTCACCGCGCTGAAGTCGATGACCGGGCACGGGATCGGCGCTTCCGGACCGCTGGAGACGGCGGCGCTGGCGCTGGGGATCCGGCACCACATCCAGGTGCCCACGATCAACTACGAGACCCCGGACCCCGAGTGCGACGTCAACGTCGTGGCCAACGTTCCGCGCGAGGGAGCGATCCAGGCGGCTCTGAAGCTGTCGTACGGGTTCGGCGGGCACAACGCCTGCCTCGTGCTGATCCGGGCGTGACCGCGGCGCACCGCAGCATCTGGAAGCTCCCGGCCCTGTCGGGGGCGCTGCTGGTGCTGGCCTACTACGGTGGCGTGCTGGTGCCCAGCCTGCTGCTGTTCCTGCCGCTGTTGCTGTGGCTCGATCTCAACGAGGATGCCTCGCGGTTGCGCCGCCTGTGGGCCGGGTTCGTGTTCGGCGGCGTGGCGTTCGCCGGGGCGGCGCACTTCCATTACGCGATGCTGTCGCAGTCGTGGCTGGCCGCGCCGCTGTACCTGGGTGTCGTGCTGGCCTACGGGCTCAAGGTCGCGTTGTCGGTGGCGTTGCTGGGGTGGCTGCGCGCGCGCTCGGGCTGGTCGTACGCGTTGTTGCTGCCGATGACCTGGCTGTCGGTGGAATGGCTCCAGAGCTGGGGCGATCTCAAGATGACGCTCGACCACGTGGGGCAGACGCTGGCGCCGTACCCGTTCCTGGTCCAGTTCGCCGACCTCGTGGGAACGTACGGCGTCGGGCTGTTCGTGCTGCTGTTCAACGGCCTGCTCTACGAGTCGCTGTACGGGTTCTACGCGCTGACGCGGCGCCGCGCGGCGGTCGCGCTGGTGCTGCTGGTCGCCGCAGTGCTGGCCTACGACGGCTGGGCGTGGCAGCGGACGGCCCGCGAGCTGGCGGCGGCGCCCGCGGTCCGCGCGGCGTTCGTCCAGCCCAACGTCCCCCTGGAGCTCAAGCACGCCGAAGGCACCGAGCAGCAGCAGTGGAACACGCTGCAACGGCTGACGCGCGAGGCCGTGGGCCGCGGGGCGGAGCTGGTGGTGTGGCCGGAGACGGCGCGGCCCGATCCGTTCTTCCACCATCTCGACTACCCGCAGACGTACCGGATGGACGACGTGCAGCTGCTGGCCCGCTCCCTCGGCGTGTCGTTGCTGGTCGGCGCCGACTACTACCCGTACCGGCCCGACGAACCCATCGCGACCTACAACGCCGCGTTCGTGGCGCACCCCGACGGCACGCTCGACCCGGCCTGGGGCGGCAAGGTCTACCTCGTTCCGTTCACCGAGAAGACGCCGTTCGAGGGTCTGCTGGGGCCGCTGCTCGAGGGCCGTGGCGGGGAATGGCGCTGGGTCTCCGGGGGATTCCGGCCGGCGCCGGAGAACGCGTTGCTGCCGGCATCCGGAACGCAGGTCGGCGTGCTGGTGTGCTTCGAGGAGTTCTTTCCCGATCTGGCGCGGATGCTGAAGCGCCGCGGAGCCGGGCTCCAGGCCGTGATCACCAACGACGCGTGGTTCGGGCGCTCGCCGTTCCAGAGCTACATGGTCGACACGGCGCGGCTCCGCGCGATCGAGAACCGTGTCGCGTTCGTGCGCGCGGCGAACACCGGACACTCGGCGTTCATCGACCCGCTGGGCCGCGTGCACGGGAGGACCGGGCTGTTCGTCGAGGCCAGCGGCGTGATGGATCTTCCGGTGATCGAGCGCTTGACGGTCTACGATCGGATCGGAGACGCCGTGGCCTGGCTGTGCGTGGCGCTGTTGCTGGCGTCGCTGCCCGTGATCGTCGCCAAGACCTAGCGAGGCTCGATCAGCCCTCGATCAGCCCCTGCGCTTCGCCCCACTCGTAGGCCCGCAGCGTCGTCGTGCGCACGTTGCCCGCCGCGCCGAGCGCCAGCAGCACCGAGGCGGCGACCTCGTCGTTGGGGGCCTCGAGGATCAGCACGCCGTCGTGAGAGCCGATCGTCCAGTACTGCCCGACGACCCGCGCGCCGGCGCGCTCGGCCATCGCGTTGAACTGGTCGGCCCGGTGCGGGGAGTCCTTGATGTTGCGGATTCCCTGATCCGTGTAGTCGAGCAACGCAATGAACGTTACCATCTGGTGGTCTCCATCGAGGGTAGCGATCGTCCGTGAGGCTAGGGGGAAGCGGCGAACGCTGTCAAGTCTCGGGCGCCCCGGCAGGGAACTCGTGGCGAATCTCGGGCGTATCACCAGGCGGGAGGAGCGATGAACGTGAGGAACAAGACCCCCACCTGCTGGATGGTCCCGGCCCTGCTGATGCTGTCCGCGGCGTCCGCCGCCGCGCAGCAGCCGGCCGCGGCGCCCGAGCCGGCACCGGTCGGCCCCGCCGGCCGCCTCGAGATCCGGGAGATCCCGGCGCGTTCCCTGGAAGGCAACCGCGTCGGCGACGGCGGGCCCAAGCAGGTCGGCGTGTACCTGCCGCCGGGCTACGACGCGGCGGCGGCCGCGGGCACCCGCTATCCCGTGGTCTATCTGCTGCACGGCATCTTCGACCACCCGTCGGTGTGGTCGCGGCACTACGAGCTGCCCGCGATGCTCGACGACCTGATCGGGGACGGTCGCGTCCCGCCGCTGATCGTGGTGATGCCGGACGGGGGCAACCGCATCGGCGGCGGTTTCTACCGCAATTCCCCGGTTTCGGGGAACTGGGCCGACCTGATCGCCGAGGAGCTGGTCACGTTCGTCGACACCGGCTACCGCACCTTGCCGGAGCGCGACAGCCGCGCCGTGACCGGTCACTCGATGGGCGGTTACGGTGCGCTGCACCTGGTGATGCAACGGCCCGACGTGTTCGGCACGGCCTGGGCGATGAGCCCGTGCTGCCTCGCCGCGGAGGAGGACCTGGGGCAGGGGAACCCGGCCTGGCTCGCCGCCCGCGAGCTGGACGGTCCCGCGGCGCTCGACGAGGCGATCGAGCAGCGCGACTTCTACGTCGTGGCCGCGGTGGGCCTGCTGAGCGCGTTCCTGCCCGACCCCGCGGCGCCGCCGCTGTTCATCGAGCATCCGTTCCGCAGCGAGCGCGGGGAGACGCTGCCCGACGAGCCGGCCTACACCCGGTTCGTGCTGTCCTTCCCCGTGCACCACGTCAGGGCCCGGCGCGAGGCGCTGCTGTCGCTGCGCGGCCTGGGGCTGGACTACGGAACCGGCGAGCAGTTCCCGCACATCCCCGAGGGCGGACGCCTGTTCTCGCAGCGGCTGTCCGAGCTGCGCATCCCGCACACCTTCGAGGTCTACGACGGCGACCACCGCAAGCGGATCGGCGAGCGCTTGCGCGAGGTCGTGTTCCCGTGGATCGGGCGTCACCTGGCAGCGGCCCCGGCCACGCAGCCCGCGGAACCGGACGCGACCGGCAGCTGACCGGGTCGCTCGCCGGCGGCGGCACTATACTTTCCCCGTCGCGATGCCGAGAACGAAACCCACACTGAGCCGGCTGGCCAACCTGGCGGCGCGGCAGGTCATCAAGGGATTCCGCGCGTACCGCGACGAGTTCGGAAGCGTGACCCGCCGGGCGGGCGAGCGGTTCGCGCGCCGCGATGTCGCCGGGATGCACGACGACGCGCGCCGGCGGCTGGCGCTGTACGACGAGTCCGTGAGCCGGACGGTCGCCGGGCTGACCGAGCTGCTCGACGAACGGGTCGAACAGCGCGCGGTGTGGATCAGCATCAAGGCGGTCTTCTCCGGCCTGGCGGCGGATTGCACGGACTGGGAGCTCGCCGAGACGTTCTACAACTCGGTGACGCGCCGCATCTTCACCACCGTCGGCGTGGACGACGAGATCGAGTTCGCCGACACCGACTTCGACACGCCGCCCAACCGCGCCGACGAGCCGCTCTCCCGCTCCTATCCCCACGAGGCCTCGGACGCACTGCTGCTGGCCCGCATGCTCGGCGACACCCCGTTCGCCGACCGCCTGCTCGACCTCGCCGAGGACGCGCGGCGGGTCGTCGCGGTGATCCGGACACGGCTGCGCGAGGCCGGTTCGCTCGGCCGGATCGACAGGGCGGAGGTGATCCGCGAGATCTTCTACCGCGGCGACGGCGCCTACCTGATCGGCCGGCTGTTCAGCGGGGCGGCGCGGATCCCGATGGTGATCGCGTTCAGGACCCGCGGCGAGCGGATCGTCGTCGACGCCTTGCTGCTGGACGAAAACGACGTGAGCATCCTGTTCAGCTTCACGCGCTCCTCGTTCCACGTCGAGTGCCCGCGGCCCTACGAGCTGGTGCGGTTTCTCAAGCTGTTGCTGCCGAGCAAGCGCATCGCGGAGCTTTACATCTCGATCGGCTTCCACAAGCACGGCAAGACCGAGCTGTACCGCGACGTGCTGCATCACCCCCCCGACACCTTCGACGTGGCTCCGGGGCAGCCGGGGATGGTGATGATCGTGTTCACGATGCCGTCCTACGACCTGGTGTTCAAGGTCATCCGGGACCGCTTCCCGATGCCGAAGCGGGTCTCCCGGGAGCAGGTCCGTCGCTCCTACCGCCACGTGTTCGAGCACGACCGCGCCGGCAGGCTCGTCGACACGCAGGAGTTCGAGCACCTGGTGCTGGACCGCAAGCGCTTCTCGCCGCAGCTGCTCGAGGACCTGGCCGCCAACGCGACGCGCTCGGTCGAGCTGCGCGACTCGAAGGTCATCCTGCGCCACGTCTACGTGCAGCGGCGACTGACCCCGCTCAACGTCTACGTCCGCGAGGCCGACCACGCCGCCGCCGCCGCCGCGGTGCTCGACTTCGGCTGCGCGCTCAAGGACCTCGCGCGGGCCGACGTATTCCCCGGGGACCTGTTCCTGAAGAACTTCGGCGTCACCCGGCACGGGCGCGTCGCGTTCTACGACTACGACGAGCTGACCACGCTGACCGGCTGCAACTTCCGCAACATGCCCGAACCGTCGAGCTACGACGAGGCGATCAGCGACAACCCGTGGTTCTCGGTCGGCAAGTCCGACGTGTTCCCGGAGGAGTTCCTGCGCGTCCTGGACCTGCCCCGGGAGTTCCTCCCGGTGCTGCTGGAGCAGCACCGCGACCTGTTCGAGGTCGGCTTCTGGCAGGCGACCCAGGAGCGCCTCGAGCGCGGCGAGACGTTCAGCATCATCCCGTACCAGGCCCACCGGCTGGTGCGGGAGGATGCCGGGGAGGGAGGGTAGCTCCCGGACTTTGACATCCTCCGCCGGTCGCCGTATTCTCCTGGCGCCCTGGGGGGGAGGATGCCGGGTAGCGGAAGCTCGTTCGCATGAGGTGGCGGCTCGCCGGCGTGGCCAGCGTGCTGGCCGCGGCCCTTGCCGTCGGCGCCGTCGGGTGCCGGACCGGAGCCCGGGCCCCGGGCCCGCCTCCCCGCAACGTGCTGCTGGTCAGCATCGACACGTTGCGCGCCGATTACCTGGGTTGCTACGGCGACCAGCTCACGCGCAGCGAGACCCTCGATCGTCTCGCCGCGGAGGGCGTGGCCTTCGAGTCGGCGCTGGCGCCGGTGCCGATCACGCTGCCGGCCCACGCCAGCTTGCTCACCGGGCTCGACCCCTGGCGGCTCGGCATCCGGCACAACGGTATCTACCAGCTCGAAGAGCCGTTCGAGACGCTGGCCGAGCGGCTGGGCGCGGCGGGTTTCGAGACGGCGGCCTTCGTCGGGGCGTTGCCCCTCGAGGCCTCGTCGGGGCTGGACCAGGGCTTCGACCGGTACGACGACGCGTTCGCCGTGGGCGGCGAGCGCTACCACAATCCGGAGCGGCCTGCCTCGGAGGTGACCGACGCGGCGCTGGCGTGGCTCGCACGACGTCCCGACCCGGGTCGGCCGTTCTTCCTGTTTCTCCACTACTACGATCCCCACGTCCCGTACGAGCCACCGGCGGAGTACATGCCGGCGACGGGCGTCCCGGCATCCGAGGAGGCGTTCGTGGCCTACCGGGGCGAGATCGCCTTCGTGGACGACCAGCTCGAGCGGTTGATCGGGGCGCTGCGTGAAGACCGGCGGTTGGACCAGACGCTGGTGGTGGTGACGGCCGACCACGGCGAGGGGCTGATGAACCACGGCGAGCTGACCCACGGCGTGTTCCTCTACGAGGAGCTGCTGCGGGTGCCGTTGATCGTGCGCTACCCCGCGGGGCTGCCGCGCGGCGAGCGGCGTACCCCGGTCGTGGGTCTGGTGGACGTCGTCCCGACGGTGCTGGCCGCGCTCGGTCTCGATCCGGAACCCGGTCTCGACGGCGCGAGCCTGTGGGAGCTGGCCCGCGGCACCACCGACCGGCACCGCGGCGAGGTGTTCGCCGAGAGCCACTTCGGGCGATTGGAGTTCGGCTGGGCCCCGCTGCGCGCGCTGCGCACCGCCGACTGGAAGTACATCGACGCGCCGGAGGCGGAGCTGTACGACCTGCGCGACGACCCCGGGGAGCGAACCAACCTCGCGCCGACGGAATCCGATCGTGCACGGGAGATGCTCCAGCGGATCGAGGCCGCCTTCGCCGGCGCGGCCGCCGATCTTCCGCAGGACATCGACGAGGAGCACCTCGAGCGGCTCCAGTCGCTCGGCTACCTCCAGGGCTCCTCGGACGTCGGGCGCCCGGACGACGAGCAGCTTCCCGACCCCAAGCACCGCATCCGCCAGTACACGACGCTCCAGCTGGCGACGTTCGCCATCATGCAGCGCCGCTTCGACGTCGCGGAGCGGATGCTGCTGCAGATCCTGTCCGTCGACCCGGGCAACGTCACGGCGCGCTGCAGGCTGGCCGACGCCCGGATCGCCCGGCACGATCTCGACGGGGCCGAGCAGGCGCTGGTCGAGGCGCTGTCGATCGCGGACGTGGAGGCCAGCCCGCAGATCCTGTGGCGGCTGGCCGGTCTCGAGGTGCGGCGGGAGGACTACGAGCGCGCGCTCGAGCTGTACCGCGAGCACGCCAGCATCGCCCCGCTGTCGGCGCAGACGGTCGAGCGCCTGACGACGGTGCTCGGGCGGGTCGGCCGACCTGCGGAGGCCGAGCCGCTGCTGCGCGCCTGGCTGGCGGACAACCCCGCCTCGCTCACGGGCTGGCGGGCCTTTGCCCGCTGGTCGTCCGCCGCATCCCGGCCCGAGGAGGCGGCTCGGGCGTGGCGCCGCGTGCTCGAGCTGCGGCCGAGCGACCAGGAGGCGCGCGAGGCGCTCGGGCGGTCGTGAGCGGACCCTTACGGGTCGTTCGTGCTCAGCCCATCAGATCGAAGTCCCCGCCCAGCACCCGGTCCAGCAGACCCGTGCGCCACCCGCGGCGGCTGTCGCGCACCAGCGGCGACGGGGCCTCGCGGTAGCGGCGGATGATTTCCGGCGGCTGCGCGTCCGGGCGGGCCATCTCCTGCCTGGCCACCGTCCGGGGGTCGTCGACGGCCCCGACGGGTTGGGGCAGCACGCGGACCCGCACGACCCAGCGACGGGTCTTCTCGCGCTTGCCGGCCCCCGGTCGTTCGAGGACGTGCAGCCCGTCCTCGGGCTCGAGCAGCGCCCACGCCGCGTAGCCGGAGACGCCGAGCAGCAGGCGGTAGCCACCGCGGCCGTTCTCCTCCAGCTCCTCGAGCCGCATGCCGCGCCGCTTGCCCCAGCTCCGGTACATCTCCCCGAGCTGCCGGGCGAACACGTTCCGCGGGGATTGCGCGTTGCCGCCGCGGCCGGCGTCGACGAGCAGCCAGGCCTCGGTCGGCCGGTCCCGGCCGACGTCGTCGCAGGCCCGCTCGAGCAACCACAGCTGCTGGGCCAGCCGGCCGACGAGGTCGCGCGGCAGGCGCGCTGGACGCCGTGCGGCCAGCTTCTCCAGTCGCTCCAACAGCGAGGCCGAGGACCTCGCTCCGGCCTCGATCCGGTCCAGGTATTCGGCGCGGCCGAGCACGGCGAACCGTTCGGGGGAGGTCCAGAAGCCCTTCTGCGCGGTGCGCTGGAGTGCCTGCCGCTTGGCGGCGTGCATGGATTCCGTTTCCATCCGCGCGGCGACGGCGTCGTACCGCGCGCGGAGCAGCGCGATCTCCGCGGTGTCCCCGTGCGGCGACAACACGACCGTCTCGAGTCGGAGCTCGGCCGCCTCGCGGCCCTCGAGCTCGTCAGGCGCAGCCGCCCCCTCGTCCTCGGCAGCATCGGGGTCGACGAAGCGCACCCGCAGCCCGGAGCCGGTGCTGCTGACGAACAGGAACTGGTCGCCCTCCGGGAACCGGTGATCGACGATCGTCCGCGCCAGCGGCGCCAGCAGGTAGCGCTCCACCGCGCGCTTCAGCGGACGGGCGCCGAGGTCGGCCGTGAAGCCCTTCTCGAGCAGGTACTCCACGGCGGCGTCGTCCCACTCCACGGCCCACTGGCGGTTACGCAAGCCGCGGCGACCGAACACCTCGTCCAGCTCGCGGTGCAGGATCTCGCGCATCGTGTCGCGGCCCAGCGGGCGGAACACGATCACGCGATCGATGCGGTTGAGGAACTCCTTGCGGAACACCCGGGCCACGTCTCGCCGCACCGAGTCCACGCTGAAGGCCCCGCGGCGGTCGAGAAAGCCGAGGCCCAGCCCCGCGGGGATGTTCGCCCCGAGGTTCGAGGTCATCAGGATCAACGCGTGGCGAAAGTCGGCCGTCCGCCCCAGCCGATCGGTCAGGCGCCCGTCGTCGAACACCTGGAGGAACAGGTCCCAGACCCGTCGGTGGGCCTTCTCGAACTCGTCCAGCAGCACCACCGAGAACGGCTGCTTGCGGATCTGGTCGACCAGCGCGTCGGCCGCCTCCAGCGCCTGCGGGTCGCCGAAGATGCGCACCAGCGACGCCTCGTCCTGGAGCTCGCTCATGTCGAGGCGGATCATGCGCTCCTCGGACCCGAACAGGAACCCGGCCAGCGCCTTGGCGATCTCGGTCTTGCCGGTGCCGGTGGGCCCGGCGAGCAGGAACACCCCCGGCGGCCGCGTCGGATCGGTCACGCCGGCCTTGATCATCGCCACCCGCTCGACGAGGCAGTCGACCGCCTCCTGCTGGCCCATCACGCGGGACTCGAACACCTCGCGCAGCCGGGCCAGGTTCAGGCTCTGCCGCTCGTCGAGGATGCTGGCGGGCAGGCCGGACACCGCGCCCAGCGTCGCGATCAGGTCGTCCAGCCGGATCTCGAGCTTGCCGTCCGACCCGCCGGCGAGCATCCGGCTGCGCGTGATCGAGAGCAGCTCGAGCAGGTTGCCCGGCGTGGCCCGCGTGCCCATGAACTGCTGGGCCAGGTTCCAGGCCTCGCCGAGGACGGCGTCGGACACGATCGGCGGCGAGCCGTCCGGCGTGTGCCGCACGATCCAGTCCCGGGCGAGCTGCAGCGTCTCCTCGCCCGACAGGGGCTCGAGCCGCAACGAGTTGAACGCCGTGCGACAGCGCGGCTTGGACTGCAGCAAGCGCTGGTAGCCGGCGTGGGTCGTCTCTCCGACCAGCTTGATCTCGCCGCGCTCGACCAGCGGCAGCAGGTAGTCCAGCACGCTGGTCCTGTCGTACCGGTGCCGCCCGGCCCACGACAGGGCGTGGAAGTCCGGCACGACCCAGAGCACCTTGCGCCCCCCGCCGAGCAGGCCGACCAGCTCGCGGATCCGCTCCTCGAGCTGTCCCATGTAGGCCATGCCGGCCATCAGCTCGGCCTGTCCGGCCTCGAAGACCGTCCAGCCGTCGCGTTGCAGCCGGGTGCCCAGGGCCCGGATCGCCGAGGTCTTGCCGGTGCCCGAGTCGCCGATCAACAGCGTCGAGCGCGGCGGCGCCTTGAGAAGCTCCGTCTCCACGGCGGCGACGCGTCGCTCGAGCTCGGGATGCGAGACCGGCGGGTCGAAGCCGCCACCCTCGGGCCACACCGTGCCGATGGCGGTCAGCGCATCCTTGTCGACCCGGCCGGCGCTCCACGCGCGTAGCTGGTCCTGCACGGGACGCAGCTCGTCGCCCAGCCGGGGCACGAATTCGAGCAGCCACGTGCCGTGGGACGGCGGGGGCTTCGGCCCGCCGGGACCGCCCCAGTCGTCGTCGGCGCCGGCGCTGGGGCGCGCGCAGGCCTCCAGGTCCCCCGCGATCGTCGGCGACTCGCCGCCCGCAATGCGCTGCTGCACGAACTCGCGCAGGATGCGCACCGCGGGCTGGAAGCTCCACGAGCGGTCGATGCGGGACAGCAGCCGGCCGACCAGCGGCTCTCCCGCCGGGACGCGAGCCGCGAGCACGCGCAGCGCGAAGTGGCGCGTCCACGGCGCGACGTCGTTGATCC
This sequence comes from Candidatus Polarisedimenticolaceae bacterium, assembly GCA_041629655.1. GTDB lineage: Bacteria > Acidobacteriota > Polarisedimenticolia > Polarisedimenticolales > Polarisedimenticolaceae > JBFKMV01. The sequence goes on along the minus strand of JBFKMV010000037.1, from coordinate 15,039 downwards.
CGGCCAGGATCGGCTCGACCACGTCGTCGCCGCCGGGGGTCCGCGCCAGCGCCTCAAGCGCCATGCAGGCGATCACGACGCTGTCTCCGGTGAAGTAGCCCAGCAGATCCGACTCGGAGTACGGCCCCAGGCGCAGCAGCTCCACCCCCTCGAGGAACGCGTCGTCGCGCAGCGTGTCCCCGGGACTGGCCGCGACCTGGAAGCGCTCGAAGGCGCGCTGGGCGACCTGGTACAGCTCGGCGTGGTCCTCGGACGCGGTCGGGGCGGCGGCGAGTGGAGAGCGCGCACGCAGCGCCATCACGATCATCGCCACCAGCCCGGCGACCACGAGCAGCGTCATCGCGGTCCCGGATTCCATGTTTCGCCCTCGGGGTAGAGGGCGATCATACACAGATTGCGGGGGATCCGGGCGCCCGCGGGCAGACCCGGCAGGGATCAGGTCCCCGCCAGCGGCCGCGAGCGCCCGACCAGCTCGGCGCGAATCTCTCGCAGCTTGGCCTTCAGCGCGCGGGCGTTGTCGACGCCCATGCGCAGCAGGATCTTGTGCCCCGCCGAGAGCGACTCCAGCTCGGGGTTGGCGTACTCGTACAGCACGTGGGGCCGCACCAGCGGCAGCGGTCCCTCGATCTCGGGCGCGGCGAGCAGGTGGTCGATGATCTCCAGCACGCGGTCGTGGAACTGCTTGCCGGGGTAGCCCTGCTCCTCGTAGGCCTGCTGGAGCAACGGGTAGTAGCGGGCGTACTCGTCGGCGGCGCGCCCCGTGTCCACCGACGCCAGAAACCACACGAAGGAGTCGTAGCGCCGGTAGTTGTCGGGGCTCAGCAGCAACGCCTCGCCGTCCTCCTCGACGGCCAGGGTCCCCCCGAGCGGCTCGATCGCCCGCACCTTCATCGGCACGATCGCGCGATCGAGGCCGTCCAGCGTGACCACGAGCTTGCGCGCGATCCCCTCGGGCACCAGTAGCCGCTCGATCCGCTCGGCACCGGAGGTACCCGTCAGCGCGCCGAGGATCGCGGAGTCGCTGTCGTCCAGCGCCGGCAGCGGCGGCGTCTGCGCCGGCCGCGCCGGGACGCTGGGCGGCACGGGCCGAGGCGGTTCCGGCTCGCCCGGATCGGGCGCCGGCGACTCTGCTTGCGGCGGCGCGAGACCCTCCGGCGGAGCGGTCTCCCACGCCGGTCGCATGTACAACACCAGCGCGACCACCACGACCGCCAGTCCGACCGAGACCAGCGCCACGAACCTGCGGTTCATCGGAGACCCATCGTGGTTCCAGTGTAGCGGGCGCGCGGGCGCGGGCAAGCCGCGAGAGGCTCAGACCGACGGATCCAGGCTGCGTCCCGCCCGCTCGGCGCGCGCGCGCCCGGCGCCGCCGTTCTGCCGGTCCGCCCGCACGACGCGGTTCTTGCCCCGGTCCTTGGCCCGGTAGAGCGCCGTGTCGGCGGCGCGGACCAGGGCATCGATCGAATCCAGGCCCGAGGTCGCGGAGTAGGTCGCGATGCCTCCCGAGACCGTGATCTCGATCGGGCGCTCGTCGGCGAGGAAGGTGAACTGCTCGACGGCCACGCGAACGCGCTCGGCCACGCGCTGCGCCATCGGCCCGTCGGTGTGCGGCAGGATCATCGCGAACTCTTCGCCGCCGTAACGCGCCGCGATGTCGGTGGAGCGCGCGCCGCCGACGACCAGCGTGGCGAACTCCTGCAACGCGCGGTCGCCGGCCGGGTGGCCGCGGGTGTCGTTGACCTGCTTGAAGTTGTCGATGTCGAAGAACACCAGCGACAACGGCGTGCCGTAGCGTTCGGCGCGCTGCCACTCCTCGTGCAGCCGGGCGCGGAAGTGCCGGAAGTTGTACAGGCCGGTCTTCTCGTCCAGCACCAGCAGCTGCTCGAGCTCCTTGTTCTCGGAGCGCAGGTTCTTGATCTCGGATTCCATCCCGACCAGCATCGAGCGGCGGCGCAGCATCGAGCGGATCCGCGCGTCCACCTCCTCGAACTCGAACGGCTTGGTGACGTAGTCGTCCGCTCCGGCGCTGAACGCCTCGATCTTGCTGGTCACGTCGCGGCAGGCGGTCAGCAGGATCACCGGGATCGCCGCCGTCCGCGGATCGGTCTTGAGCGTGCGGGCCACCGAGATGCCGTCCACGCCGGGCATCCGCAGGTCGAGCAGGATCAGCTCGGGAGCGGCCTCCCGGGCCAGCTCGAGCCCGCGCTCGCCGTCGGCGGCCTCGAGCACCTCGAACGGCTCGCGCTCGTACCACGAGCGCACGACCTGCGCGGTGGCGGGATCGTCATCCACGACCAGGATCGTGCGGCGCTGGCTGTCGGGCGGCTGCGGCATCGGGGCGACTCTTCGAGCGGGGGAACTCAATCCATCTGTTTACGAAGAAAAGCCGGCACGTCAAGGTCGTCCTTCATCTTTCCGAAGTTGGGCATGAAACCCTCGTCGGTGGTCTCGAAGTCGAGGGTGCCCTCGGCGCGGTCTCCGCGCAGGAAGCCGCGGTCGCCGGGCTGCGCGCCCTGGGCCAACGGCTCGCCCTCGACCTGGGCCATCCGGCGTGCCGCGAGCGAGCGGGAATCCGCATCGCGCATGAAGCCGGTCGCGATCACGGTGACCTTGACCTTGCCTTTCAACGCCCGGTCGATCACGGTGCCGAAGATGATGTTGGCGTCGGGGTCGGCGGCCTCCTGGATGATCTGGGCGGCCTCGCTGACCTCGTGCAGCGTCATGTCCTCGCCACCGGTGATGTTGATCAGCACGCCGCGGGCGCCGTGGATCGTGGCGTCCTCGAGCAGCGGCGACGAGATCGCGCGCTGGGCGGCCTCGGCGGCGCGGTGCTCGCCCTCGGCCACGCCGGTGCCCATCAGCGCCATGCCCATCCCGGCCATCACCGTCTTGACGTCGGCGAAGTCGAGGTTGATCTCGCCCGGGACCGTGATCAGGTCGGAGATGCCCTGCACGGCCTGGCGCAGGATGTCGTCGGCCAGCGCGAACGCCTCGGAGATCGGCGTCTCGCGGTCCACGGTGTGCAGCAGCTTGTCGTTGGGGATCGTGATCACCGTGTCGACCATCTGCTTGAGGGTCGCCAGGCCCTCCTCGGCCTGCTGCCGTCGCTGCCGCCCCTCGAACGAGAACGGCAGCGTGACCACCGCCACGACCAGCGCGCCCATCTCGCGCGCCAGGTTGGCGATGATCGGGGCGGCGCCGGAGCCGGTGCCGCCGCCCATCCCGCCGGTCACGAAGACCATGTCGGCGCCCTGCAACGCGTCGACGATGCTCTCGGTGTCCTCCAGGGCCGCGCTGCGGCCGATTTCGGGGTTGCCCCCGGCGCCGAGCCCCTTGGTCAGCTTGGCCCCGAGCTGCAGCTTGATCGGGGCCTGGTTGGCCGTCAGCGCCTGGCAGTCGGTGTTGGCGGCCAGGAACTGCACGCCCTTGACCCCGGCCGCGATCATCCGGTTGATCGCGTTGCCGCCGCCGCCGCCCACGCCGACCACGCGCAGCTCCGCCGGAGACGGCGCGGCGTCCTCGAGCGACACCTTCAAGGTCCTCTTCTTGCGCCCGCCCTTGTCGTCCATCCTGATCATGTTTTCCCCCTCGGGTCGGTTGCGTCCCCGGCCGGCCCGCCTGGTCGGCTTGCGCGAGGGACTTTTCCGTCTCCGTGTCACCCGATTTCACCTGGGCGGCGAAGCGACGCCGGCCGGCTCGTCACCGGCTGCGTGCCCCGTCGCACGATTGTATGCGCTTCTGACGCTTCGCACCTCTCAGAACATCTCCGAGAACCACTCCCGGACCCGCCCGCCGACCCGGCCCAGCAGGCCGGTGTCGATGGGCAGCATCACCCGCCGCCGCGGTGCCTGGTGCCGCGCGCCGTACAGCGAAAGTCCGACGGCCGTGGCGTAGTTCGGACCGCAGGCCGGGTCGATCAGGCCCTCGACGCCACCGGGCAGGCCGATCCGCACCGGCAGGTCGAACACCTGCTCGGCGACCTCGGACATCCCGGGCAGCAGGCTGCCCCCTCCGGCCAGCACGACGCCGGCGTTGAGCTGCCGCTCGAAGCCCGCTCGCGCGATCTCCTCGTGGATCAGCGTGAAGATCTCCTCGGCCCGCGGCTGGAGGATCTCGGCCATCACCTGCAACGACAACAACCGCGGCTTGCGGCCGCCGACCGAGGGCACCTCGACCGCGGCCTGGTCGCCGATCAATGCCGAAAGCGCGCAGCCGTGCCTCTTTTTCAGCTTTTCGGCCTCGGGGATCGGCGTCCGCAGCCCGACGGCGAGGTCGTTGGTGAAGTGCTCGCCGCCCGCCGGCAGCACGGCGGTGTGCCAGATCGCGCCCTTCTCGAAGATCGCCAGGTCGGTCGTGCCGCCCCCGACGTCGATCAGCGCGGTTCCCAGCTCCTTCTCGTCTTCGCTCAGCGCGGACTCGGCGCCGGCGAGCTGCTCCAGCACCGTGTCGCGGACCTCCAGACCCGCGCGGTTGACGCAGGTCACGATGTTCTGGACCGAGGTGCTGGCGGCGGTGACGATGTGGACGTTCGCCTCCAGCCGCGAGCCGTTCATGCCGACCGGATCGCTGATCCCGCCCTGCTCGTCGAGCACGAACTCCTGGGGTAGCACGTGCAGGATCTCGCGGTCCTGGGGGATGCTGACGGCCTGCGCGGCGTCCATCACCCGCCGCAGGTCCTCCCGCGACACGGTGCGGTTCTTGCCCGCGACCGCAACCACGCCCCGGCTGTTGAACGAGCGAATGTGACCGCCCGCGATGCCGACCGTGGCCGACTCGACGCTCACCCCGGCCATCAGCTCCGCTTCCTCGACCGCGGCCTTGACCGCCTGCACGGTGGCGTCGAGGTTGACGACCACGCCCTTGCGCAGCCCTTTCGAGGGCGCCTCGCCGATGCCCACCACGTGCACGCCGCCGGTCTCGCCGAGCTCCGCGACGACGCAGGCGATCTTGGTGGTGCCGATGTCCAACCCCACGACGTAGCGTTCCGATTTGATCATGTCCTACTGCTCCACCGGTGAGAACCCCGCGCCGGGCATCACGGAGATGCGATCGCGCCAGCGGAGGTCCACGTACTCCGCCGGTCCGATCCGCTCCTCGATCTCCGCGCGCAAGGTGAGGTAATGCTCGAGATTGCGCTCGACCCGTGCCGGGTCGAGCAGGAAGGCCGGGCCGATCCCGGTCGTGCGGGCGATGATGCGGTCGCCGCGGCCGACGTCGATCTCGGACAACCGCTCGGTCCAATCGCTGCTGACTCGCGAAAGCCGCGCCAACCCGCGGACGCCGCGGGCCAGCGCGCCGCGCAGCTCGGTGCGCGACAGGCCCTCGAGACCGGTCAGCACGGGCAGGTTCTCGGCCATCCCGGGGCCACTGGCGCCGACCACGAACCCTTCCTCGTCCACGACGTGCGCCAACCCGTTGATCACGGCCAGCGCGACCGGCCGGCGCTCCTCGATCGTCAGCCGGAGCGCCTGGGGCAGGGTCCGCTTGACCGAGACGCGCCGGATCCAGGGGTCGTCGGCGGCGCGCCGTGCCACCTCCTGCAGCTCCAGGTCGAGCAGGTTGCGGCCGACGAACGGCTCCAGCCGCCCGCGCAGCGCGTCCGCCGACGCGCGCTCGACGCCGCCCACCGAGATGACCTCGAGGTCGAACACCGGGCTCGCCGCCAGGTGGCGCACCGCACGGTAGCCGCCGAAGACCAGCACGCCGAACACGGCCAGGTTGGACGCGATCATCCCGGCCAGCCGCAGCACCGTCTTGGCGCGGCGCACCTCGCGCACGCGCCGGTTGGCCCGCCGTCGCAAGTAACGCAGGTCCTGCCCGCGGATCGGATCGCGCCGCAGCGCCATCAGACGGACCTCCGCGTGCGCCGGGTCTTGGTCTTGCGCGCCGCCGGTCGCTTGAGCAGCTGCTCGCCGACCTTCCACACGTCTCCGGCCCCCAGCGTCAGCACGATGTCGCCGGCCTGGAGCGTCTTCCGCAGCAGGGCCGGGATCGCGGCGAGCCGCGGCTCGTAGTCCACCGCGGGATGCCCGTGCCGGACCAGCGAATCGGCGACGGACGAGCCGTCGATCCCCGCGAGCGGCGTCTCCCCGGCGGCGTAGACCTGGGTCACGATCACCCGGTCGGCCAGCACGAACGCCCGGCCGAACTCCTCCAGCAGCGCCTGCGTGCGCGAGTAACGGTGCGGCTGGAACACCACGATCGTCCGCCGCCCGTAGGCCTCCCGCAGCGCCGTCAGCGTCGCCTCGATCTCGGTCGGATGGTGGCCGTAGTCGTCGATCACCGTCGCGCCGCGGTACTCGCCGCGCCGCTGCAGCCGCCGGTCGACCCCGGAGAAACGCCGCAGCCCGGCCGCGATGGTGCGGAACGGAACGTCCAGCTCGAGCCCGACCGCCGCCGCCGCGAGGCTGTTGTAGACCAGGTGCCGCCCCGGCACCTGGAGCTGGATCCGCCCCAGCCGCTCGCCGTTCGCCCGCAGCTCGAAGGACGAGCCGGACTGGTCGATCTGGACGTCGGTGGCCATCACGCCGGCCTCGCTGGACAGGCCGTAGGTGATCAGCTTGCGATCGACGCGCGGCAGGATCGCGCGCACGTTGGGCTCGTCGACACAGACCACGGCTGCCCCGTAGAACGGCACCCGCGACAGGAAGCGCACGAAGGTGTCCTGGATCTCGGCCAGGTCGCGGTAGTGGTCGAGGTGCTCGCGGTCGATGTTGGTCACCACCGCGATGGTCGGCTTCATGTTCAGAAACGAGCCGTCCGACTCGTCGGCCTCGGCGACCATCAGCTCGCCGTTGCCCAGCTTGGCCCCGGAGCCGAAGGTCGAGAAGCGGCCGCCGATCACCACCGTCGGGTCGAGACCGGCCAGCACCTCGGCCAGCAGCGCCGTGGTGGTCGTCTTGCCGTGCGAGCCGGCGACCGCGACCCCGTACTTGAGGCGCATCAGCTCGGCCAGCATCTCGGCGCGCGGGATCACCGGGATCCGCCGCCGCCGCGCCTCGACCACCTCGGGGTTGTCGCGGCGCACGGCCGACGAGACGACCACCACGTCGGCTCCGTTGACGTGGGCCGGCTTGTGGCCGCGCCGCACCCTGGCGCCGAGCTTCTTGAGCCGCCGCGTGACGTCGGTCATCTGCTGGTCGGAGCCCGAGACGCCGTAGCCCAGGTTGAGCAACACCTCGGCGATGCCGCTCATCCCCGAGCCGCCGATTCCGACGAAGTGCAGCCGCCGCGCCTTACGGAACATCGGCAGCCTCCGTGCGGCCTTCCAGCAGCGCGTCCACGACATCGGCAATCCGCCGCGTCGCGTCCGGCATCGCCGAACCGCGGGCGGCCCGCGCCATGCGACGGCGGCCTTGCGGATCGCCGGCGAGCGCCGCGATCTCGCGGGCCAGCCGGCCCCCGGCCAGCTCGCCGTCGGCGACGACGATCGCCGCACCCGATTCCGCCAGCGCCTCGGCGTTGTAGCGTTGGTGATCGTCCGCGGCGAACGGGTACGGGACCAAGATCGAGGCCCGGCCCGCCGCGGCCAGCTCGGCCACCGTGGTGGCGCCGGCCCGGGCCACGACGAGGTCCGCCGCGGCGTACCGTTCGGGCATGTCGTCGAGGAACGCGTGCACCTCGAAGCGGCCGGCGGGGTAGTCGCGCTCGTAGGCCGCGCGCACCTCCGGCTCGTCGGCCGGCCCGGTCTGGTGCACGATCCGGGGCGGGGGAGCTAGCCGCGCCAGCTCCGGCAGCGCTGCCACCAGGGCGCGGTTGATCGAGCGCGCTCCGCGGCTCCCGCCGAACACCAGGAGCTTCGGCTCGGGGCCCGCCGGCGGGTCGCCGATCGCGGCGAACTCGGCCCGTACCGGGTTGCCGGTCACCAGCCGCCGACCGCGCAATCGTTCCGCTGCGGCCCGGGAGGGAACGCACACCACGTCGACCCGCGGGGCCAGCCAGCGGTTCGTGGCACCCGGGTAGTGGTTCTGCTCCAGCACCATCGTCCGCACCCGCAGCAGCCAGGCAGCCAGGACCGCCGGGCCCGAGGCGAATCCGCCCACTCCGATCACCAGGTCGGGCCGGTGCCGGAGCATCCGGGCCGTGCAGCGCAGCACGGCCCAACCCGCGGCGACGGCGGAGCGGGCGCGGGCCAGCCAGCGCTGCCCCTTGAGCGCGCCGAGCGAGAGGGTCCACAGCGGGTAGCCCGCCCGGGGGACCAGCCGCGCCTCGAGCCCGCGCCGGCTGCCGACGAACGAGATCTCCGCCGACGCGTACCGCGCCCGCAGCTCGCCGGCCACGGCCAGCGCCGGGAACAGATGACCGCCGGTTCCGCCGCCCGCGATCACGATCCGCCGTCTCCTCTCAGTCCTGGCGCCGCGTTCGCTCATCGGCGCCGTAAAATTTGCCCGGTCGTTTGTTCACGCGGTCCCGCCTCAGTTCGAGTACTGCGAGACGTTGATCAGGAGCCCCATCGCTCCCAGCGACATCACCAGCGAAGACCCGCCGTAGCTGATGAACGGCAGCGGCAGGCCCTTGGTGGGCAGTAGCCCCACGCACACACCCATGTTGACCAGCGCCTGCAGCACCAGCAGGTTGGTGATCCCCAGGGCCAGGTAGAAACCGAATTTGTCCGGCGACCGCGCGGCCGCACGCATTCCACGCCAGAACAGGAGCAAGAACGCGGCCAACAGCAACACGGTGCCGATCAGCCCGAACTCCTCGCCGATCACCGAGAAGATGAAGTCGGTGTGGGCCGCCGGGAGGAAGAACGCCTTCTGCTGCCCCTGTCCGGGGCCGACCCCGGTCAGCCCGCCGCTGCCCACCGCGATCAGCGACTGCGTGAGCTGGAAACCGGCGCCCTGCGTGTCCACCGCCGGGTCGAGGAAGGTCCGGATCCGCTGCAGCCGATAGGGCTCCGCCAGCACCGCGATCACGAACCCGGCCACTCCCAGCCCCGCCAGCGCGCCGATGTAGCGCCAGCGCAGCCCGGCGGCGAACAGCATCACCGCCGATACGCCGGCCAGCATCACCGCGGAGCCCAGGTCCGGCTCGACCGCGGTCAACAGCGCCAGCGATCCCACCACCACCAGGCACGGCACCGGAACGGCCCAGGGATCGTTGACCCGCTCCTCCTTGCGCGCCAGCACACCGGCCATGAACAGCACCGCCGCCAGCTTGGCCAGCTCCGAGGGCTGGAAGTTCAGCACGCCGACCCGGATCCAGCGGTGGGCGCCGCCCACGGCGGGCATCGCCAGCACCACCACCAGCGCGACGAGGCTCGCCGCGACCAGCACGAACACCAGCCAGCGGTCCATCAGCCGGCGGTAGGGCACGCTCAACGCGGCCACGAAGGCGAGCAACCCGAGCAGCAGGTGCAGCGCCTGCTTGAGCAGGAACGCGTACGGCGTGTCGCCCTGGTTCATCGCCACGTAGGACGACGAGCTGCCGACCATGAACAGCCCGCTGACCACCAGGATCCCGGCGGTGAAGAACAGCAGCGGGTCGTAGACCATGCGTCTAGGCACGCCGCTGCTCCCCGCCCAGCGCGCGGAACACGCGGCGGAAATCGTCCCCCCGTTGCTCGAAGCTCCGGTACTGGTCGAACGACGCGCAGGCCGGCGAGAGCAGCACGTGCTCGCCCGGACGCGCTCCGGCGAGGCCCTCGCGGGCCGCCGCCTCGACCGTCCCGCAGTCGATCAGCTCGACGACCCCTTCGAGCGCCGCGCGGATCGCCGGCGCCGCCTGGCCCACCAGCAGCACGCGGTGCGCGTGACGCCGCAGCGGCGCGGCCAGCGCGCTCCAGTCCGCGCCCTTGTCCTTGCCGCCCAGGATCAGGTGCACCGTCCCGCCGGGGAACGACGTCAGGGCGCACACGGCCGAGTCGACGTTGGTCGCCTTGGAGTCGTTCCAGAACGCGACGTCGCCGATCGCGCCGAGCCGCTCCAAGCGGTGCGGGAGCGCCCGGTAGACCGACAGGCCCTCGGCGATCGCGTCCACCTCGCACCCGGCCAGCCGGCAGGCCAGCGCCGCGGCCAGCGCGTTGGCCACGTTGTGCGTCCCGGGAACCGGCAGCGCCGCGGCCTCGAGCACCGGCTCGTCGAGGCCTTCGGTGCGCAACACCAGCACGCCGTCGCGCAGGAAGGCCCCCCGATCCACCGGCCCGCGGACCGAGAAACGGCACGGCCGGCCGCGCAGCGCGGGCTCGAAACGGCGGCTTTCGGGGTCGTCGGCGTTGAGCACCGCGGCGTCCTCGGGTTGCTGGGTCTCCAGCAGGCGCTGCTTGGCGCGCGCGTAGTCGTCGAACGAGGCGTAGCGATCGAGGTGGTCGGGCGTCAGGTTGACGATCACCGCGACGTCGGCGCGGAAGGTCTCGATCGCCTCGAGCTGGAACGACGACAGCTCCAGCGCATGGACCGCGCCGCAGCGATCGAACTCCAACAGCTCGGCCAGCGGGACGTCCAGGTTGCCCCCGGTGCCGCCGGCAAAGCCCGCCCTGCGCAGGATCGTCCCGGTCATCGAGGTCACCGTGCTCTTGCCGTTGGAGCCCGTGATGCCGATGATCCGCCCGCGGCAGTACCGCGACGCCAGCTCGATCTCGCCCCACACGGGGACATCGAGCCGGCGCGCCTCCGCGAACAGCGGCGCGTCCAGGGGCACGCCCGGGCTGACCACGATCAGGTCCGCCTCGCGCGCCAGCTCCGGCGGATGCCCGCCGGCGAGCACCTCGACGCCGCTGGCCCGCGCCTCCTCGAGCGCGCGCCCCAGCGCGCCCTCGTCGCGCAGGTCGGCGGCGCGCACCCGGGCGCCGCGGGCCACCGCCAGCCGCGAGGCGGCCAGGCCGCTGCGGCCGAGCCCGACCACCAGGACCCGCAGGTCCACGAGCTCGGGGTCGCGGCTGGCCAGCCTGGGACGCGTCATGACCGACCTCATCGGAGCTTGAGCGTGGCCAGCGCCAGCAGCGCGAAGATGATCGCCAGGATCCAGAACCGGATCACCACCTTGGTCTCGCTCCAGCCCGACAGCTCGAAATGATGGTGCAGCGGGGACATGCGGAAGATCCGCCGGCCGCGCAGCTTGAACGACCCGACCTGCAGGATCACCGAGAGCGCCTCGACCACGTACAGGCCGCCCGCCAGCACCAGCAGCAGCACCTGCTTGATCAGCACGGCCACCGTGCCGAGGGTCCCGCCGAGCGCCATCGAGCCGACGTCGCCCATGAACACCTCGGCCGGATGGCAGTTGAACCACAGGAAGCCCAGGCTGGCCCCGACCACCGCGCCGAACAGCACGGTCAGCTCGCCGGTGCCCTTGACGTTGGGGATCCCCAGGTAGTCGGCGACGATCGCGTTGCCGGCGGCGTAGGTCAGCACGACGAACGCCGCCGAGGCGATCAGCACCGAGCCGATCGCCAGCCCGTCCAGCCCGTCGGTCAGGTTGACGGCGTTGGCCGCGCTGGTCAGCACCAGCGCGACGAACAGCGGGTACACCAGACCGAGGTCCGGCGTGAAGGTCTTGAAGAACGGCAGGCTCAGCGTCGTCTCGAACCGGCCCTGGCCGGCGAGCCAGTACAGCAACACCCCGAGCGCCAGCGACACCGCCACCTGGGCGGCGAACTTCGACCGCGCGGTCAGGCCGAGGTTGCGCCGGCGCGCGACCTTGAGGTAGTCGTCGGCGAAGCCGATCGCGCCGAACGCCAGCGTCATCACGACCGTGATCCAGACGTAGACGTTGCGCAGGTCGGCCCACAGCAGGGTCGGGATGACGACCGCGATGATGATCAGCAGGCCACCCATGGTCGGCGTGCCGCGCTTGCTCTGGTGCGACGAGGGGCCGACGTCGCGGATCTCCTGGCCGATCTGGAACTGGCGCAGCTGCCGGATCAGGGTCGGGCCGAGCAGCAACGAGACCAGCAGCGCGGTCAGTGTCGCCATGGCGGTGCGGAACGTGATGTAGCGGAACACGTTGAACGCGCCGAAGTGGACGTGCAGCGGGTAGAGCAGGTGGTAGAACATCAGTCCGCGCCCCCCAGCTCCGCGACCGCCGCCTCGACGACCTGTTCCAGGCGCACGCCGCGCGATCCCTTGACCAGCACCAGATCTCCCGGCCGCAGGCACTCGGGCAGCTCGCGCGCCGCGCTGGCGCCGTCCTGGTGCTGGTGCACCTCCGACACGCCGGAGCGACGCGCCGTCTCGGCGCCGAGGTGGGCCAGCCGGCCCACGGCGAACAGCAGCTTCACGCCGGCGGCCGCCGCCTGCTTGCCCGCCTCGCGGTGCAACGCGGCCGCCTCGCGGCCCAGCTCCAGCATGTCCCCCATCACCAGCACCTTGCGGCCTGCGGCCGAGGTGTGTCCCAGCGTGCGCAGCACCGCCGCCAGCGCCGCCGGGTTGCTGTTGTACGAGTCGTCGACCAGCACGATGCCGTCCCGCAGCCGGTGGACCTGTCCCCGGCCCGGTCCCGCCTCGACGCGCGACATCGCCTGCATCGCCGCGCGCAGGTCGCCGCCCAGCGCCACCACCGCGGCCAGCGCGGCCAGCGCGTTGCGGGCGGCGTGCTCGCCGCCGAGCCGCAGCTCGAGGTGGAACGGCTCGCCGGCATGGCGAAAGGTCATCGCGACTCCGGGAACGAAGCGGTCCTCGACGCGCTCCAGCTTGAGGTCGGCGTCGTGGTGGCGGCCGAACGTGACCTGCCGGCCGGCGTGGCGCAGCGCCTGGACGCGGAGCTGCGGGTCGTCCAGGTTGACCACCGCGGTCGCCTCGGGCGCGAGCAACGCGAACAGCTCGCCCTTGGCCGCGGCGATGTCGTCCAGCGAGTCGAAGAACTCGAGGTGCGCCGGGGCGACGTTGGTGATCAGGCCGACCTCCGGTCGCGCCATCCGCGTCAGCGTCGCGATCTCGCCGGCGCCGCTCATGCCCAGCTCGACCACCGCCAGCTCCGCGTCGTCGGGGCAGGCCAAGAGCGTCAGCGGAACGCCGAGGTGGTTGTTGAGGTTGCCCGCCGTGCGGTGCACGCGCCGCTTCGCGGCCAGCCCCGCGGCCAGCAGCTCCTTGGTCATGGTCTTGCCGGCGCTGCCGGTGACGGCCACCACGGTCAGCCCGCGCACCCGGGTTCGGGCGTGCGCGCCGCAGCGGCCGAGCGCCTCCACGGCGTCCTCGACCAGCACCAGTGCCGGGGGCGCCGGCTCGTCGGTGCCGGGTTCCCGCGTGACCACCGCGGCGGCGGCGCCGCGGCGCGCCGCCTCGCCGAGGAACGCATGGCCGTCGGTGCGCGTGCCGGGCAGCGCGAAGAACACGCCGCCAGGCTCGAGCTGCCGCGTGTCGATGCCGTACGAGCGCACCGCCGCGGCCGGATCGCCGCGCAGCAGCTTGCCGCCCGCGGCACCCGCCAGCTCCTCGAGACTGAGCGTCGGCACGGTCATCTCCGCCCGAACCGTTCCAGCGCGGCGCCGACCAGCTCGCGGTCGTCCAGCCGCGCCACGCGGTCCCCGATGGTCTGTGTCGTTTCGTGTCCCTTGCCCGCCACCACCAGCGCGTCGCCGGGCCCGGCCGCCGCGACGGCTGCCTCCACGGCCGCGGCGCGATCGGCGATCGTGCGCTGGCGTGTCCGTGCTCCCGGGTCGTCCGGCAGGCCCGCCTCGATCTCGCGCAGGATCCGGCGCGGGTCCTCGCCGCGCGGATTGTCCGAGGTCAGGAACACCACGTCCGCGCCCTCGGCCGCGATGCGTCCCATCACGGGCCGCTTGCCGCGATCCCGTTCGCCCCCGCAACCGAACACCACGATCACCCGCCCGGGCGTCAGCTCGCGCAGCGTCGCCAGCAACCCGGCCAGGGCCGCGGGCGTGTGCGCGTAGTCGACGAACGCCGCGAACGGCTGGCCGCGATCGATCCGCTCCATGCGGCCCGGCACGCTGCGCAGCGCGGCGACACCGGCCGCGATCGCCTCGTCCGGCAGCCCCGAGGCGTGCGCGCAGGCGGCGGCGGCCGCGACGTTGTCCAGGTTGAACCGGCCCGCGAGCGGGGTGCGCACCTCGAGCGGTCGTCCCCCGATCTCCAGCACCGCCGCGGAGCCGTCGAGCCCGAGGCGCTCGTCGCGCAGACGAACGTCCGCGCGCGGGGACCGCCCGAAGCGCAGCACGCGGGCGCGCGTGCGACCGGCCAGCACGTCGCCCCGCGGGTCGTCGGCCGGCAGGACGGCGTTCTGCCGCGGGCCGAGCATCGTGAACAGGCGGGCCTTGGCCTCGAAGTAGCGCTGTTCGGTCTTGTGAAAATCGAGATGGTCGCGGCTCAGGTTGAGGAACGCGGCGACCGTGAACCGCGCACCCTCGACGCGGTACAGCTCCAACGCGTGCGAGGAGACCTCCATCGCCACCAGCGCGACGGCCCCGTCCCGCATCTCCGCCAGCAGCCGGAACAGGTCCGGAGCCTCGGGGGTCGTACGGGGCGCCTCGCGCTCCACGCCGCCGAACGCGTGACCCACGGTGCCGATGCGGCCGGCCGCGAGACCGGCGGCGGCGGCGATCGACTCGACGAGGTAGGCCACCGTGGTCTTCCCGTTGGTTCCGGTGATGCCGACCAGCGTGACGGCCTCGTCGGGGCGCCCGTAGCACTCGCGCGACACGGGGCCGGCGACCCGCCGCGGTTCTTCCACGCGCACCCAGGCCACCGTCGCGTCGAGGCCGGCCGGTCGCGGGCAGCCGGCGACGACTCCCCGGGCGCCGTTTTCGACCGCCTGCGGCACGAAGCGCACGCCGTCGGTGCGCAGGCCGGCGAGCGCGAAGAACAGGTCGCCCGGGCGGACCCGCCGCGAATCCAGACAGACGCCCTCGATCAGCGGGTCGACTCCCGGCGCGTCCAGCGGGCGCACCCCGGCCCCGCTCAGCAGCGTCGACAGCCGCACGCCCGGCGCCGTCATCGGGCGGGGCTCCCGAGCGCCGCCACGCGCGCCCCCGCCTCCGGCCAGGCCAGCCGGATCGTGCACGTCTCGCCCGCGGCGAGATCCGTCCCGGGCGCCGGGGACTGTCCGATCACCAGGCCGCCGCCCTGCACGCGGGAGCGGTAGCCG
>JBFKMV010000036.1:0-33065 GCA_041629655.1 Candidatus Polarisedimenticolaceae bacterium | reverse complement strand
TGCTCGCCGGAATGCGCGGGCGCTTCGACGGCGCCGTGGCCAGCTCGGAGCAGTCCGCGCGCCGGCTCGCCGGTCACGGCATCCGGCTGCTCGACCTCAACGACGTCGACGAGATCCCCGTCTACGTGGACGGCGCCGACGAGAGCAACCCGCGTCTCGAGCTGATCAAGGGCGGCGGGGGCGCCCTGACCCGCGAGAAGATCATCGCCGCCGCGAGCCGCCGTTTCGTCTGCATCGCCGACGAGTCCAAGCTGGTCGAGCGGCTCGGCGCATTCCCGCTGCCGGTGGAGGTGATCCCGCTGGCGCTGCGGCACGTGGGCCGGCAGCTGGAGCGGCTCGGGGGGCGGCCGGTGCTCCGCGAGGGCTTCGTGACCGACAACGGCAATGCGATCCTCGACGTGCACGGCCTCCGGATCGAGGACGCCGTCGGGCTGGAGCGCGAGATCGACCACGTCGCGGGCGTCGTGACCAACGGGCTGTTCGCCCTGCGGCCGGCCGACCTGCTGCTGCTCGGCACGCCGTCCGGAGTGCGGGAGCTCCACCGCCCGTGAAGTCGTTCCTCGAGGGGCTGCTGGCCAATCCGGCGCTGGGGCCGATGGTCGTCCACCAGCGGCGCGTGGAGGGGACGCCGGCGGTGCACGGCGAGCCCGCGCGCCCGCTGGCCGGCCCGGTCCACGAGGCGTTGCGGCACGTCGGCATCGAACGGCTGTACCGGCACCAGGCCCGCGCGCTCGACCTGGTCCGGGACGGCCACAACGTGCTGGCCGTGACCCCCACCGCGTCGGGCAAGACGCTGGTGTTCGCGCTGCCGCTGCTGGAGCGGCTGGAGCGCGAGCCCGGCACCCGGGCGCTGTGCCTGTATCCGACCAAGGCGCTGGCGCGGGACCAGCGGCAGGGGCTCGCCGAGCTGGGCGCCGGTCTCGGCGCGCTGCGGCAGCCCCGGATCGAGATCTACGACGGCGATACGCCGGCGCACCGCCGCAAGAAGATCCGGGCCGACCCGCCCGACGTGCTGATCACCAATCCGGACATGCTGCACCTGGGGATCCTGGCCCATCACCGCGACTGGGAGCGGTTCCTGCGCGAGCTGCGCTTCGTCGTGCTCGACGAGCTGCACGTCTACCGCGGGATCTTCGGCGCCCACGTGCACCACATCCTGGCCCGGCTGCGCCGGATCTGCGCCGGCCTGGATGCGCGGCCGCAGTTCATCGCCGCCTCGGCGACCGTCGGCAACCCGGCGGAGTTCGCCGAGCGCCTGGTCGGTCAGCCGTTCGAGACCGTGACGCGCTCGGGCGCGCCCGCGGCGCCGCGGCACGTGGTGTTCCTCAACCCGCACGGCGTCTCGCCCTACACCACCGCGGTGCGCGTGGTCGCCGAGACCGCCGCGGCGGGTCTCAAGACGATCGCGTTCACCAAGGCGCGCCGGATCACCGAGCTGCTGTACACGTGGCTGGTGCGGCAGCATCCCGAGCTGGCGGGGCGCGTGGCGCCGTACCGCGCCGGCTACCTGCCCGCAGAGCGGCGCGAGCTGGAGTCGCGGCTGTTCCGCGGCGAGCTGACCGCCGTGCTGTCGACCAGCGCGCTGGAGCTGGGGATCGACGTCGGCGCCCTGGACGTCTGCGTGCTGGTCGGCTACCCGGGGTCGCTGATCTCGTCCTGGCAACGGATCGGGCGCGTCGGTCGCTCGGATCGCGAGGCGCTGGTGGTGCTGATCGCGATGCCGGACGCGCTGGACCAGTACCTGGTCCAGCACCCGGAGCTGTTCTTCGACGGCGAGTTCGAGCGCGCGGTGCTCGACCCGTGGAACCCGCTGGTCGCCTCGCACCATCTGGTCTGCTCGGCCTCCGAGGATCCGTTGCGCGCCGACGAGCTGGCCGCGGCCGATCCCCGCACGCGCGCGGTCGTCGACGGGCTGGTGCACGAAGGCCGCCTGGCCCGGGACGCCGAGGGGACGCGGTGGTTCTCGTTCCGGCGCCGGCCGCACCGCGAGGTCAGCCTGCGCTCGGCCGGCGAGCCGTTCGCGATCGTCGACCGGCGCAGCGGCAACACGCTGGGCACCATCGACGGCATCCGCGTGTACTACGAGTGCCACCCCGGGGCGATCTACCTGCACGGCGGCCAGACCTGGCGGATCCTGGAGCTGGACGAGGAGCGCCGGCGCGCGGTCGCCGCCCCGGCCCGCGTCGACTACTACACGGTCGTGCTGGGAGAGAAGGAGACCGAGATCCTGGAGCGGCTCGACCGCCGCACGCTCGAGCCCGGCGACGCCGGGCGCCCCCCGGTCGAGGTCGGCCTGGGACGGTTGAAGGTCACGGTCCGGATCCGCGAGTACCAGAAGAAGCGGCTGTTCGGCGGCGAGCCGATCTCGACCCATCCGCTCGAGGTCCCGCCGCTGATCTTCGAGACCGTGGGGTTCTGGATCGAGCTTCCGCGCGGCCTGCCCGCCGCGTTCGCCGGGCGCGAGCTCCACTTCATGGGCGGGATCCACGCCACCGAGCACGCGATGATCGGGCTGTTCCCGCTGCTGGCAATCGCCGATCGCGGCGACGTCGGCGGGATCTCGTACACCGGGCACCCGCAGCTCGGCGGTCCCGCGATCTTCCTCTACGACGGGGTGCCGGGCGGCGCCGGGCTGGGGGAGCAGGGGTTTCGCGAGCTGCCCAAGCTGCTCGACCGGACGCTCGGACTGGTCGAGAGCTGTCCGTGCGAGGACGGCTGCCCGGCCTGCATCCAGTCGCCCCGCTGCGGCAACGGCAACAAGCCGCTGGACAAGCGCGCGGCGCTGTTGGTGCTGCGGTTGCTGCTCGGGCGCGAGACGATCGAGCTGTCCGAGCCCGCGCCCCGGGAACGACCCGTGATCCCCGCCGCGCCGGTCCCGGTGTCGCCGCCGCGCGCGCCGCGCCGGCACGGGATCGTGCGCGCGGGCAACGTCGATCCGGAGGCGGCTCCCGCGGTGACCCCGGCTCCGCCGCCGCCCGCCGACGCGGTCCCGCGTCCCGGCGCGGGGCGGCTGCTGGTCTTCGACCTCGAGACCCAGCGCAGCGCCGCCGAGGTGGGCGGCTGGGGCAAGACGTTCCGCATGGGGCTCGCGCTGGCGGTGGTCTACGACGCGGCCCGCGGCTGCTACCGGACCTACTACGAGGCCGACGTGCACCGCCTGCTGCTGGACCTGGTGATGGCCGACCGGGTGGTCGGCTTCAACATCGAGCGCTTCGACCTCGAGGTGCTCTCCGGCTACACCGACTGGAACCTGGGTCGGATCCGGACCTGCGACCTGCTGGAGCGGATCCACCGCAAGACCGGGATGCGGGTCTCCTTGAACCACCTGGCCGAGGTCAATCTCGGCGAGTCCAAGGCCGGCAACGGGATCCAGAGCCTCCGCTGGTGGAAGCAGGGCCGGCTCGATCTGATCGAGCAGTACTGCAGGAAGGACGTCGAGGTGACCCGGCGACTCTACGAGCTCGGGCGCGAACGGGGGTACCTGCTGTACCGTGACCGCGAGGAGCGCACGCTGCGCATCCCGGCGGACTGGACATGAACGGAGCCATCAGGTCATCCACGATCCTCGCCTGCGCGCTGCTGGCGCTGGCGCTGCCCGCGAGCTGCACCCCGTCGTCGGGCGGCCGCATGGTCTCGGAAGCGCCGCCGGCCGGCTGGGAGCAGGAGCTGCTCGAGGCGCGCGCGCGCAAGGACCGCTCGTTCCGCGAGGGCGCCGACACGCCGCTGCTGGCCGAGGACCTGGCGACGTTCGAGGGGCTCGAGTACTGGCCGCCCCGGCCCGAGCTGCGCTTCGTCGGGCCGATCCACCTGTTCGAGAGCCGGCAGCAGTTCACGATCCCGACCACCGCCGGCGCGCTGCGCCCGTGCGAGAAGTACGGCTGGCTGTCGTTCGTGCTCGACGGGCAGGTCTCGGTGCTCCAGATCTACCGCATGCTCGACAACCCGCTGGACGACGAGTCCAGCCTGTTCCTGCCGTTCACCGACGAGACGTCGGGCCGCGAGACCTACCCCGCGGGCCGCTACGTCGATCTGCACCGGCTCGACGACGGCCGCTGGGTGCTGGACTTCAACCTGGCCATGAACCCGTTCTGCGCCTACGGCGCGCCGGAGCGCTTCGCCTGCCCGGTCGCCCCCGCGGCCAATCGCCTGGCGTCGCCGATCGAGGCGGGGGAGCGGGGCTACAAGCACGCCGGCGGAGCGTGATGCGCCGCGCCGCCGACCCCGGCTCGAGCGCGCTCGGGCGGGCGCGCTGGATCGCCCTGGCGCTGGTCGGCGGGCCGCTGGCCCTGCTGGCCGTGACGGTCGCGGCCCCGCTGTCCTTCGACGCGGGCGCGCTGACGTTGCCGGTCGGGCTCGCGGGGCTCGTCGTCCCGGTGGCGGCCTACCGGCTGTACCTCACGCAGCGCGACCGGGTCGCCGCCGCGATGTCGCCGGAGCAACGCGGCGCCGCCTTCGTTCGGGCCACGCTGCTGGCGCTGGGAGTATCCGAGGCGGTCGCGCTGTCGGGGCTGGTCGTCTGGTGGGGTTCCCGTCACCCGGCCGCGCTGACCGGCATCGCGATGCACCTGCTCGTCGCCGGCGCGGTCTGGCCGTCACGCCCGAGGCTGGAGCTGTTCCTGGACCGCCGGCCGGACGCCGCCGATCGCCTGCCATGAGCACTCCGCGGGCGGTCTACCTGGTCGGGTTCATGGGGGCGGGCAAGAGCGCCGTCGGCGAGCGGGTCGCGGAGCGCACCGGTCGCGAGCTGGTGGATACCGACCGGCTGGTGGAGCGGCAGGACGGGCGGCCGATCGCGCGGATCTTCGCGGAGTCCGGCGAGCCGCGGTTCCGCGAGCTGGAGCGCGCGGTGCTGGAACGGCTGAGCGCGCGGAGCGGGCTCGTCGTCGCCGCGGGGGGCGGGTTGTTCCTGTCCCGGGAGAACCGCCGGCGGATCCGGGACCACGGCCTGTCGGTGTGGCTCGACGTCGACCTCCCGACGGCGGTCGCCCGGGTCGGCCGCGACGCGGCGCGACCGCTGTGGGACCCCGGCGATCCGATCCGGTTCCGGGTCCTGTTCGAACGGCGCCGCGCGGTCTACGCGCTGGCCGACCGGCGCGTCGACGCCTCCGGGGCGGCTCCGGAGGAGGTCGCCGAGCGGGTTCTGCGATGGATTCCTGGCGTTTTTCGTTGATTTAGGACGGGCGGGGGTGGTACAACTCCCGCCCGTTTGCATCACCTTTGGGAGGAGCGAGGATGACCAGAACGGAGTTGATCCAGGCCTTCGCCGACGCCGCGGACGTGGAGAAGCGGCAGGCCAAGGAGTTGCTCGAGACCCTGACCACGATCGTACAGAACGAGATGCGGCGCGGCGGCGAGGTCCCGCTGAAGGACCTGGGCAAGTTCAAGGTCCAGCGGCGCAAGGCGCGGGTCGGCCGCAACCCCGCGACCGGCGAGCCGATCAACATCCCGGCCAAGACGGTGGTGAAGTTCACCGTCGCGAAGTCGCTGAAGGACCTGGTCCTGTCCCAGCAGTCCTAGCCCGGAGCCGGCTCCGGGGCCGTTGCGCCCCGCCCGCGGCCGCGGGCGGGAGCGCCCCACGGCGGCGTTCCTTCCGCTACCGCGTCCGTCAGCTTCCGCGCGGCGTGCGTCACGCGCACCCGCAGCGCCTCGCCGCGCCGCGGCCCGGGCGCCGTGTCCTCGATCCCGACCTCGATGAAGTTGCCGGTCAGCGCGCGCACGCGTCCGTCGGCGCGCGTGTCGCCGAGCACCACGGCGTCCAGCGTTCGTCCGACGAACCCGCGCCGGAACCGGTAGCCCAGCTCCTCACCGAGCCGGCGCAGGCGCAGCGAGCGCTCGCGGATCACCGCGCCATGGACCCGCCCGGGCAGCTCCGCGGCCGGCGTGCCGGGTCGCGGCGACCACGCGAACACGTGCAGGTAGTTGAGCGGCGATTGCTCGACGAAGCGAAAGGAGCGCTCGAACTCGTCGTCGGTCTCGCCGGGGAATCCGACGATCACGTCGGCGCCGAGCCCGGCGTGGGGCACCGCCGCGCGCACGCGCTCGAGTCGCTCGAGGTACGTCCCGAGCCGGTAGTTGCGGCGCATCAGGCGCAACACGGTCTCGGATCCCGACTGCAGCGGGACCTGGAGGTGCGGCGCCAGGCGCGGATCGTCGCGCAGCAGCTCGATGATCTCGTCGTCCACGGTCAGCGGCTCGAGCGAGTTGAGCCGGATGCGGTTCGGTCCCGCCGCGGCGAGCAGGCGGCGCAGCAGCGCGGCGAGGTTCGTCCGCGGCCGGAGGTCCCTGCCGTAATCCCCCGTGTTGACCCCGGTCAGCACCACCTCGCGGTACCCGGCGTCGAGCAGCGAGCGCAGCGCGGCCTCCACCAGCGGCGGCGGCACCGAGCGGCTGGCCCCGCGGACGCTCGGGATCACGCAGTACGAGCAGCGCAGGTCGCAGCCCTCCTGGACGCGCAGGAAGGCGCGGGAGCGATCGCCGAAGTGGAGCGCGCCGGGCAGGCCGAGCGGCGCGTCGCAGCCCCGGTCGCCGTGGTCGCGCGGGCGGCGGGGCGCGTCGAGCGTCGCCACCCGCGCGGCGCCGCCGCCGTCCGCGCCGCCGCTCGCGATCCCGGCCCGGTCGAGGATCGCCGGCAGCCGCGGCTTGTCGCGGTTGCCGAACACCGCGTCCACGCCCGGGATGGCGCGCAGCGCAGCGGGGTCCCGCTCCGCGTAGCACCCGGTGACCAGCAACGTGCAGCCCGGGTTGCGGCGCCGCACGCCGCGGATCAGCTTGCGCGCCTCGGTGTCCGCCTTGGCGGTGACGGTACAGGTGTTGACCACCACGACCGCCGCGCGCCCGACCTCCGGCTGGCGTCCGTAGCCCCGGCAGGCCAGCTCGGCCTCGATCGCGGCCGTGTCGAACTGGTTCAGCTTGCAGCCGAGGGTGATCGTGTGGAAGCCGCTCACGGGGTGCCCGGGCCGCTCGTCAGCCCTCGAGCAGCGAGTCGAGCTTGCGCGGCAGCGACTCGTTCTTGCTCGCGACCTTGTCGGCCATCGCGCGCCGCTCGGCGGCGAGGCGGGCCGCCAGGCGTTCGTCGCCCAGGGCCAGGATCGCCGCCGCCAGCCAGGCCGCGTTCGCCGCCCCGGCCTTGCCCACGGCCAGCGTGCCCACCGGAATCCCCGCCGGCATCTGCACCGTGGCCAGCAGCGCGTCGAGACCCTGCAGCTCGCTCGAGGCCAGCGGTACGCCGAGCACCGGCAGCGTGGTGTGGGCGGCGATCATCCCGGCCAGGTGCGCGGCGGCTCCGGCTCCGGCGATGAACAGGCGGACCCCGCGTCCCGGGGCGCCCTTGATGATCTCGGCGGTGCGCTCGGGCGTCCGGTGGGCCGAGGCGACGTGGATCTCGTACGGCACCTCGAGCCGTTTCAGCACCCGCACCGTCTCCGCCAGCACGGGCAGGTCCGAATCACTGCCCATCAGGATCGCGACCCCGGCCTGCGATGGTTTGCTCATCATCGATTCTCCTTGGCCTCGCGCCGGACGGCGTCCAGCGCGATGTCGGTGCGGTACCGCGATCCCTCCCAGCGGATCCGGGGCACCGCCTCGTACGCGCGGCTGCGCGCGGCGGCCAGACCGGCGCCGAGCGCGGTGACGCCCAGCACACGCCCGCCGGCCGTGACGATGCGGCCGCGCTCGTCCCGGTCGGTTCCGGCGTGGAACACGACCACCTCTTGCATCTGCTGCACCTCGTCGAGGCCCTCGATCGGATGGCCCTTGGTGTACGAGCCGGGATAGCCCCCGGCGGCCATCACCACGCACACCGCCGCCTCGCTGCGCCAGCGCGGCGTCACGCCGGCGAGCCGCCCGGTGGCGCAGGCGTGCAGCAGCTCCAGCCAGTCGCCGTCCAGCCGCGGCATCAGGACCTGCGTCTCGGGGTCGCCGAAGCGCGCGTTGTACTCCAGCACCTTCGGACCGTCCGCGGTCAGCATCACGCCGACGTACAGCACGCCGCGGTACGGATACCCCTCGGCGGCCATGCCCTCGATGGTCGGCTTGACGACCCGCTCCACCAGCACGCCGCGCGTGGCCTCGTCGAGGTAGGCCGACGGCGAGTAGGTGCCCATCCCGCCCGTGTTCGGGCCGCGGTCGCCGTCCTCGGCGCGCTTGTAGTCCTGGCAGGTCGCGAGCTCGACGAAGCGCTCGCCGTCGGTGAGCACGAAAAACGAGGCCTCGCGCCCCTCGAGCCGCTCCTCGACCACGATGCGGGAGCCGGCGGCGCCGAACAGCTCTCCGCTCAGCATGCCCTCGGCCGTCGCGACCGCGGTCTCCGTGTCGTCGGCCATGATCACGCCCTTGCCGGCCGCCAGGCCGTCGGCCTTGACGACCAGCCGGGTTTTCGGAGCCTGTCCGCGCAGCCAGCGCACGGCATCGTCGCGCTCGTCGAACACGTGGAAGTCGGCGGTCGGGATGTCGTGCCGGCGCATCAGCTCCTTGGCGAAGACCTTGCTGCCCTCGATCCGCGCGGCCGCGGCGGACGGCCCGAAGACCGGGATGCCGGCCGCGCCGAGCTGGTCCGCGAGACCGGCGACCAGCGGAGCCTCCGGACCGACGACGACGAGGTCGTAGCGCTCGTCGGCCGCGTGGGCGACCAGGCGCGGGACGTCCGTCGCCGCGATGGCGACGCGCCGCGCGTAGCGCTCCATGCCGGCGTTACCGGGTGCGCAGTCCAGCCGCTCGACGGCGGCGCTGCGGCCCAGCGCCCAGGCCAGTGCGTCCTCGCGCCCGCCACTTCCGATCAGCAACACCCGCATCGTTGGAGCTCCGGCGAAGGGAAGCGCCGATTATTCCACGCGCGTCGGGGCCGGTCAATTCGCGGCGCTACTTGTTGTCGCCGGCGGTCTTCTTGGAGGAATCGTCGGAAGCGGACGCGGGTTTGGAGGACGGGGCCGCGGTCGAATCGCCGGGCTTCGCGGACGCGCGACGCGACTTGCGACGCGACCCGGACCCGTTCGACGAGGCCGGCTTGTCGCCGTAGCCGTGGGCGTACCAGCCGCTGCCCTTGAGCTGGAACGAGGTGCGCGAGATCAGCTTGCGGAGCCGCCCCCCGCATTCGCCGCACTTGCGTCGCGGGGGCTCGTCGAGGCGCTGGAGCACCTCGATCTCGTCCTGGCACGACTCGCATCGATACTCGTAGATCGGCATCCCGACTCCTCCGGAGCGACGCCAATAAGTAGGATCGCCGCCGGGACCTGTCAAGCCGGCGGGCGTGGCGGGTCTAGCGCGCGGCCTGGGGAGCGTCCGGCCGCGCGGGGGGGCGCTCGCCGAAATAGTGGAACAACCCCAGCATCAGCCCGTCGGCCAGACGGTCGCGCTCGGCGGCGGAGCCCAGCAGCCGGGCATCCTCGGAGTTGCTGAGGTTGACCAGTTCGATCAGCACCTTGGAGGGGATCGCGTTGGCGCGGATCACCGCGGGCAGCCAGATCCGCTTGCCGCGGATCACGCGGTCGCGCACCGGTTGGTGCTTCTGCACCGGCAGTCCCGCGCCGCGGAACGACGTCAGGATCGAGTCGGCGAGCTTGCGCGACACGGCCTCGGACCGGATGCGGTCCTTGTACGAGAACCGGATCTCGTTCTGCTCGCGCACCTCGCGGTAGCGGCTGTACGTTTTCGACGTGTGACGATAGCGGCCGGTGCGGTAGGCCGCGCCCGGGACGTAGACCATCGTGCCGCGCAGCGACGGGTGCCGGCTGTCGGCGTGGATCGACAGGAACACCACGCGGTCCGGCGCCACGCCGTTCTTCATCGCGCGGCGGTAGATCGAGTTGGCGAGATACCAGCGGAGGTTGACCCCGATCCGCGCCTCGCCTTCCACCCGCGCCAGGAACGGCGGCGTGGTGAGCACCGAGCCCTGGTGGTTGGCAAGCAGGTTGTCTCCCGTGGACGGCGTGCAGCCGGTCTCCTGGTCCTCCAGCGTCAGCACGACCGTGGCCGCGGTCTCGCGCTCGAGCCGCTGCTTGAGCCGGCAGGTCACGTCGTAGACGTAGTCGTGCTCCCAGATCCCGTGGCTCATCGTGCCGAGATCGCGCCCCCCGTGACCGGGGTCGAGCACCACCAGCACGCCCTCCAGCCCGCCGCGCGTGCGCTGGACCGGGTCGCGGGCCAGCTCGCGGGCCAGCTCCGCCGCCGCCGCCTCGGCCTCACGACGGCGCGGATGCTCGCCCGGCAGGTACTCGGCCTCCAGCACGTCCAGCGGGATCTTGATCAGGAACCCGGCCGGGATGTCGCGCACGTCGCGGATGCCGCTGCGCGCCGAGAGCTCTTCCGCCAGCCGGGTCACGTCCTCGGAGCTGTTGCGTCCGGTGAAGCGCACCACCACGGCCGAGTACAGGGCCTCGCCGGGCTGCAGCCGGTAGCCGGCGTACGGTCCCGCGGCGTCCGAGCCGAACTCCAGCGACCCGTCGTCCGAGCGGGGGTGGGTCCGGAACGCGGGGTGCAGCAGCGCGGCGGGGATCCGGATCTCGCGGCCGGCGGAAAGCTCCGGGGAGGCCAGCCGGTTCGCCTGCTGGAGCCGCCGGAAGTTGTCCCCGCGGCCGGTGAACCACTCGGCGACCTGCCACAGTCCCGCGCCGTAGGTCGGCACCGCGCCCGAGCGCGCCACGTGGATCCAGTCGCTGCCGTCCAGGCGGTCGGCGGGGAACAGGCTGCGCAGCACCAGCGCCCGCATCTCGGGCGACAGCAACGCCAGCGGAACCCGGATCCACACGCCCGCCGGCGAGGCGACCCCGGGGTTCCAGGCCCGGACCGCGGCGGACTCCGTGGCCGAGCCCGCGACGCGCTGCGCGATCTCGTCGAAGGTCTCACCCTGGCGGCCGAGCACTTCCAGCTCGACGTCGCGGCCGTGACGCACGTGGACCCGGAGGTCGGAGCTCAGCTGGAGCATCTCGGTGCCGGCCGAGCCGAGCAGCAGGACGGCCAGCACGGCCGCGATCGCGCACGCGCTGCGCGGCATCAGGAACCGTCCCCGACGCCGGCCGGCGTCTGTTCGATCACCGCTCCGGCTTGGAACAACCGTTCCTCTCCGAACGGAGGACCGATCAGCTGCGCGCCCAACGGCAACCCGTCCGTGGTCCCGACCGGCACGGCGAGCGCGGGCAGACCGGCCAGGTTGATGGTGACGGTGTAGACGTCCGAGAGATACATCGCGAGGGGGTCGTCGCTCTTCTCACCCAGCCGGAACGGCGGTGTGGGGGTCGTCGGGGCCAGCAGCACGTCGCAGCCGTCTTCGAACACCTGCATGAAATCACGTCGCAGCAGCGTGCGCACGCGCTGGGCCTTGCCGTAGAAGGCGTCGTGATAGCCGGCCGACAGGGCGTAGGTCCCCAGCATGATCCGCCGCTTCACCTCGGGCCCCAATCCGGCGGCCCGCGTCGAGCGGTACATCCCGAGCAGGTCGCGATCGTCGCCGGCGCGGCGGCCGTAGCGCACGCCGTCGTAGCGGGCCAGGTTGCTCGAGGCCTCCGCGGTCGCCACGAGGTAGTAGGTCGGGATCGCGTACTCGGTGTGGGGGAGCGAGACCTCCTCGAGCCGGGCGCCGTCCCGTTCCAGCCGCTCCGCGGCGGCCCGCACGGCTCGCTCGATCGCCGGGTCCAGCCCGGCACCGAAGTACTCGCGGGGCAGGCCGACGCGCATGCCGCGGACGCCGCGGTCGCAGGCCGCGAGGTAGTCCCCGCCGGCCAGCGGGGCCGAGGTGGCGTCGGCCGGATCGGGCCCCTCGATCACGGCCAGCAGGCGCGCCACGTCGCGCACGGAACGGGCGGCGGGGCCGACCTGGTCCAACGAGCTGCCGAAGGCCACCAGTCCCGAGCGTGAAACGCGCCCGTAGGTCGGCTTGAGGCCGACGACCCCGCAGAACGCCGCGGGCTGCCGCACCGAGCCTCCCGTGTCGCTGCCCAGCGCCAGCGGCGCCATCCGCGCCGCCAGCGCCGCCATCGACCCGCCGCTCGATCCGCCGGGCACGCGTTCGAGGTCGCGCGGGTTGCGGGTCGGACCGAACGCGGAGTTCTCGGTGGACGAGCCCATGCCGAACTCGTCCAGGTTGGTCTTGCCCAGCACGATCGCGCCGCCGCGCCGCAGCCGGCGTACCACGGTGGCGTCGCGCGGCGGCACGAAGCCCTCGAGGATCCGCGAGCCGCAGGTCGTGGCGAGGTCGCGGGTCAGGATGTTGTCCTTGACCGCCACCGGAAGACCGCCCAGCGGCGCGTCGGCCGGGTCGGGCCGCTCGCGATCGAACCGGCGCGCCTCGTCCTCGGCCCGCGGATTGAGCTCCAGAAACGCGTGCACGTCGGGGTCGGCCTCGCCGACGCGCGCCAGGCACGCGCGCGTGACCTCGAGCGCCGAGGCCTGCCGGCGTTGCAGCAGCCCCAGCAGCTGCCCCGCTCCGAGCGCCGAGAGCTCGCTCATTCCTCGATGACCCGCGGCACCCGGAACAGGTTCATCGCCGCATCCGGCGCGTTGCCCAGCACGTCCCGCTCCGCCAGGCAGGCGTGCCGCCGGTCCGCGCGCAGCGGCTGGCCGGTCTCGCTCAGGCCGGCCGTGGGCGGCACCGCGTCGACGTCGAGACGATCGAGCATCGCCACGTGGTCGAGGATCGTCTGGAGCTGGTGACGGAAGGTCTCGACGGTGCGCTCGTCCAGCCCCAGGCGCGCCAGGGCGGCGATGCGCCGCACTTCCGCGGGGTCGATGGGCAACTCGGCTAGCCTCCTCGTTCCCGCGGGGGAACGGAGCGTCCGATCCGGGCGCGACGGCGCCGTATCGATGATACCTCATCCGCGTTACGGCCCCGCCCGGCAGCACCCTAGAAGTCCGGCGTGATGCGGAAGCGGTAGCCCGACGGCGGGTCGCCGGCGGTGACGGTGACGCTGGACGTGGCCCGGCGCGACGTGACGAGGGTCTCGCGGCGACTCAGCAGCAGCCGCTCCCCGTCGCCCGGCAGGCTGCCCGCCACCTCGAGCGCGATCTCGATGATGTCGCTCCCGCGCCTGACCGGCGTGAGCAGCAGCTGTACCGACTCGGCCGACTCCTGCTCGCCGCGGCGGAAGGAGTACTCGACCGTCTCGTCCATGAACGTGTGCAGCTGGTTCGTCTCGAGCACCACGTGCCGCTCGCCCCGCACGCCCTCCACCTCGAGGTCGAAGCGCACCGGGTCGCCGACCTGGCGGCCCTGGACCTCGATCCGCCGCACGACGCGGTCGGCACGGACGGCCAGCGTCAGGCTGTGACCCTCGGCCCGGTAGACCTCGAACAGGCCCGTGGCCCCGTCGCGGACGCTCAGCGCGCGCTGCGCCCGGAACAGGCGGCCGTCGGGGAGCGCGAACTCGGCGCTCAGCTCGAGCCGGTGTTCGCCGTCGGCCGGTCCGGGGGTCCCGGCGACCCGCAACGCGAGCCGGCTGGCGCGCGCGGGGTCGGGCCAGTGCAGCTCGAAGTCGAGCTTCCCCCCGCTCCGGGGGTCCACCTCCAGCTGCCGGTGCGCCAGGGCGCCCGACTGGCCCTCGACGACCAGGATCGGCTGGATGTCGAGCCGCAGCGCCGCGTCCTCGACCAGCCGCAACGGCCCCGCGGCGGCTGGGGCCGAAAACAGCGCCGCCAGGAGCATAACGGCGTTCACGACGGGCAGCGGTCGCTCGGGCCTCACGGCAACTCCGACCGGGACCGGGGGGTCCCGTCGCTCTTATCTTATTGTCATCACGGAAGTTGACAAGCCCCACGCTGCCACATAAACTCGAACTGCGTCTGGCGCGGGGAGCCGTGGCCCGGCGGGAGAATCCGTATGACCTTCGCGCGCTGCATCGGCGCCGTCCTCCTGGCAGCTTTGCTGTGCGTCGCTCCGGCCGCGGCCGAGCCGGTCGGCCCGGCGGTCGAGCAGATGATCCAGGGCATCGCGCGGGACGCGCTGGGCAACGTTCTCGAAGGCGTCGAGGTGCTGATCCTGAGCGAGATCAGCGGCCTGCCGCCGCTGGCCGCCGTCCACACCGGTACCGACGGGCGCTTCCACATCGCCGGTCTCTCCCCGGGGGTCTACCGGGTCGCGGCGATCAAGCAGGGTTACCGGACCTACCTGGGTCGCGTGAATACGCTGATCGGGTCCTCGCTCGAGCTGCTGTTGCACACCGATCTCGGTCCGACGAGCGAGAGCGGCGAGCTGATCCTGCCCGCGGACGCTTCGTGGGCGCTGCGGGTGCCGCGTCGCAGCATCCTGCGCGACGTCGGAGCGGCCGCCGCGTCCGACGAGCTGATCGCCGACGCCGTGCCGCGGCGACGCGGCTCCGCCGCGCTCGACGTGATGGAAACGCTGGCGCTGCGACTGGACCAGGTGTTCTTCCTCGGCGAGAACGTGCACGTCGGTGACACCGACGCGACGGGGCTCGAGGGTAGCGAGACGTTGATGGAGCTCGCGTCGGCGATCGGACCCCGGGGCAACATCGCGCTGCGCGGCAACCGGGAGCGTCTGACCGGTCCGCTGCCGCGCGTCGCCGAGGACGGTCGTGCCAGCCACGAATCGTCGGCGCTCGCGCTGGACTTCTCCTACGCCACCGGCCCGGACGCCAACGTTGCGGTGCGCGCCTTCTACGCCGAGCACGGGCTGGACTTCGGCAGCCCCGGCGGCGAGCCGGCGGCCGCGGCGCTGGGCCAGTTCCAGCGCGCCTGGGGCTACGACGCCGCGTGGTCGATGCAGCTCGATCCGGTGTCGCGCCTGTCGGTCAAGGTCGATTACCTGGATTCCTCGGCCGCCCTCGCGGAGTCGCTCCCCGGCGCCGGCCGCGGGCAGCTCCCGCTGGACGGTCACGCGCTGTCCAACATGCGCATCGGTGCGCAGGGAACCTACGAGAGCGTTCCCCTGGACCGGCACCAGCTCCGCGTCGGCTTCCGCGCCCAGTTCGCCGAGCTGCCGGCCGGGGCGGCCCGGCCGACGGCGCCCGCTGCCGTTACGCCGTTCGTCGACGGCTGGAGCCTGAGGATCAACGCCGAGGACCGCTGGACGGTCGCCGCGCCGGTCACGTTGGTCTACGGGTTGGGCTACCGGCACGCGATGAGCGATACCGGCAGCTCGCTGATCGTGCCGCGGTTCGGCGGTATCTGGTCGGACGACTGGGTATCGCTGCGGCTGCTGCTGTCCTACCACGAGATCACCGGTTGGGGCGACCCGCTGAGCGGCACCGGCTCGCCGGCCGCCGAGCCCCGCCAGCCCGTGGGGTACGACGCCACCGTCGAGATCCCGCTGGTCGCGTCGCTGCGTCTGGTGGGCGAGGCCTCGTACCAGCCGATGCAGTTCGACACCGTGGTCGACGAGTGGGAGCTGGCGGCGCTCGCCTCTCCGTTGTTCGTCACCGACGGCAACGCCGCCAACAGCCGGACGGCGCTGGCGCTGTCCCACCAGTCCGAGCGGGCCACGACCCGGCTCGAGCTGGCCCGCGGCGTGGCCGAGGGCCGCCTGGCCTCGCTGCCGGCGTTCGGCACCCCGATCCAGTTCCTGTCCGACAACCGCCTCCGCTACCGCAAGGGGAGCATGGGCGTACGCCTGGTGCCGTCGGGAACCGACCTGGCGCTGGAGTACCGGCGGGTCGAGGAGGCGCCGCTCGGGGGCGAGCTCTTCGATCCGGCCTTCCTCGAGGAGTCCGTGGAGCTGCGGCTGATCCAGGAGCTGATCCGGCTGCGGCAGACCGGCAGCTCGTGGCGGCTGCTGCTCGCCCTGCGGGTCGCCTCGGTGGAGGAGGCCGAGGAGGCGGAGTCGGACCCCACGGCCCTGGCGGGGCCGCTCGCTTCCGCCAACCGGCTCAGCGCGGGCGTCTCGGTCTCTTTCTGACCCGCGCCCCTTCCCGGTCCGGGCGCTTGGCAAGGCCGGCCGGATCGTCCAAACTATTGAATGCCGTCCCGCAGGGGATCCAACCGCTTGGATGCCCGGGATGCGGTTTCGGCCGACCGCTTCCCCAAGTCGGCGCGGGGCACCGACTTGGCGGGGCTCCAACGGACCGGATGGAGTGGCGCGCGAATTGCTGCCCTTGAACAATCGAGGGAGCCGAGTGATGAAGTGGGGTGGCCGCTGGGCCCGCATCGGCGGGATCCTCGTGCTGGCCGTGGCGCTGGCCGGGCTCGGTGCGCTCTCCTTCGCCCGCCGCATCGGCACCCTGGAGCCCGATCTCGGCGTCGAGTGGACCCAGTCCTCCAGCGGTCCCGTGGCGCTCGCGGTCACACCCGATGGGCCGGCCTGGAACGCCGGGGTCCGGCCGGGTGACGTGCTGCGGCGCATCGACGGCGCCGAGGTCGACAGCGCGCTCGATGCGGGGAGCCTGCCGTGGAACACCCCCGCCGGCTCGACGCTGGTCCTCGATCTGGCACGCGGGCCGGAAACCGTGACCGCCGAGCTGCCTTCGCGCTGGCTCCAGCGCCCCGAGCCGTACGGCTATCTCGCCCTGGTCGGCATCGCATTCTTCGTTTCGGGCCTGTTCATCTCGCTCCGCTGGCCCAACGTGCGCGGCGGGTTCATGTATGCCTGGCTGGCGGCGGCGTTGTTCGTGCACCTGGTGTGCAGCCACACCGGGCGCGCGGACGGCCTGGACTGGACGATCTACTGGATGGATCGCATCGCGGGCGCGATGGCGCCGGCGCTGTTGATGCACTTCGGGCTGGTCCTGTCGCGGCGCGCGGTGCCGGCGCGGCGTCTGGGCATCGCCGTGGCCTACGCGCCGGCGGCGGCGATCCTGTTCACCGACCTGTGGCTGGCACCGGGCGGGTTGGGCGGCATCTACCGCTTCGCGTCTCCGGTGCGGGTCGCCGAGCTCGTCGAGCGCGTCGCCACGCTGTACCTCGGCGCCGCCGTGCTGGCCACGATCGTGCTGCTCACGCGCTCGTACTCCCGCTCGTCATCGACGCTGCATCGCAGCCAGCTGCGCTGGCTGCTGTGGGGCCTGATCGGCGGGCTGGTCCCGTTCGTATCGTTCTACGCGTTGCCGTTCTCGATCGGCGCCTCGACGCTTCCTCCGTGGGCGACGTTCCTCTCCGTACTGCCGCTGCTGATCGTGCCCGCCGCGTTCACCGCGGCCCTGGCGCGTTACCGGCTGTACGACCTCAGCTCGCTGGTGCGGCGCGGCCTGACCGAGGTCAACGCCGTGTTCTTCGCCTTCGCGGTCTACGCCGTCGCCCGCGAGGGCGCCAGCGGTCTGCTCGGGATGTCGGACAGCGGAGCCCGTTACACCGGGACGTTCGTGGCGATCCTGGCCTACACGCCGCTGCGCAAACTGGTCCAGGCGGGTGTGGATCGCGTGTTCTACCGCCGTCGCTACAGCTACCGCGCGACGCTGCTGGACTGGGCGCGCGAGCTGAGCGCCGAGACGGATTTGCAGGCGCTGCTGCGGCGCGTCAGCCGTCGCGTCTCGGAGACGCTGGAGCTCAAGGCCGCCCGCGTGCTGATCCGCACCGGCGCCTCGCGCTTCGAGAGCATCGAGGCCGGCGCCGGGATGCAGCGGCTGGAGCCCGGCCGCGAGCTGCTGGCGCGGCTGGAGCGCGAGTCGGTGGTATCGCTCGAGGCGGGAGAGCTGGCCGAGCTGCCCTGGGCCCGCTGGCTGTTCGCGATGAAGGTCAAGGGGCGCGTCACCGCGCTGCTCGTGACGGCGGATCGCTACGCGCCGGACGAGCCGCTGTCGACGGAGGACCGGGCGCTGCTCGGCACGCTGAGCGCCCACGCCGCGACGGCGATCGAAGCCGCGCGGCTGGTCCACGAGGTCCGGCAGCGGGCGGACGAGATCGGACAGCTCCAGGCGCGACAGGAGAAGATCCTGGAGAGCAGCGCCGTCGGGCTGCTGTTGACCGACGCTGCGGGAAAGATCCTGGCCTGGAACCGCGCGCTGGAGGAGATGTACCAGCTGCGCCGCGAGGCCGCGATCGGCCGCACGCTGGGCGAGATCTTTCCGATCCAGCTGGTCAAGCGGGTCGAGCGCGAGGCCGCGACCGCGCCACCGGGAGACCAGGCCCGGATCTACCGCTTCAACCTGGTCAACCGGGCCGGACAGCGCCTGGTGGTCAACCTGGCGGTCACCCCGGCACCCGAGGAGGACGGCCGCGGGGCGCAGGTGATCACGTTCGACGACGTTTCCGAGCGGGTCAAGCTCGAGGAGCAGGTGCTGCGGCAGGAGCGACTGGCCTCGCTCGGCCTGGTGGCGGCGGGCGTGGCCCACGAGGTCAACACGCCGCTGACCGGCATCTCGAGCTACACCCAGATGCTGCTGGAAGATCTGCCCGCCGGCGACGTGCGGCGGGCCACGCTGGAGAAGATCGAGGCCCAGACGCGACGGGCCTCCAACATCGTCAACTCGTTGCTCAACCTGGCCCGGCCCGAACGGACGGAGTTCGCCGAGGTGTCGATCAACGACACGGTCCGCGAGGTGCTGCAGCTGTTCGCTCCGCAGACCCGCGGCCGCAACATCTCGGTCCGCACGTCGCTCGACGCCGCGATCCCGGCGATCCGGGGCAACCGGGGCAAGATCCAGCAGGTGCTGCTGAACCTGTTGATGAACGCCCGCGATGCCTGCGGCCAGGACGGCGAGATCTCGGTCTCGACACGCCGCCGCGGCGACCGGGTGCGCGTCGAGGTGTCCGACAACGGCATCGGAATCGCCGCGGAGGACCTGCCCCGGATCTTCGACCCGTTCTTCACCACCAAGGGGTTGGGCAAGGGGACCGGGCTGGGGCTGTCGATCAGCTACGGCATCGTGCAGGAGCACGGTGGGGACCTCCACGCGGAAAGCGCCCCCGGGGAGCTGACGCGCTTCAGCGTCGAGCTGCCGGCGGCGTCCGTCGAGCGCGCGCTGGCCTAGCGCGCGCGGCGAGGCGAAGCGAGGAGCATGGCGCAACAGGTCGAGCCGCTGACGCAGGCCGAAGGCCGCGTGCTGGTCATCGACGACGAGAACGTCGTCGGCGACGTCCTGGAGACGCTGCTCGGGAAACAGGGCTACCAGGTCGCCGTGGCCAAGGACGCCGCCACGGGGCGGGCCCGGCTGGAGTCCGAGTCCGGCTGGGACGTCGTGTTGCTGGACGTGATGTTGCCGGACGCCGACGGCCTCGAGGTGTTGCGCTGGTTGCGCGAGAACCGCCCGGAGCTCGCCGTGGTGATGATCACCGCGTTCGGTTCCGTCGAGAACGCGGTGGCGGCGATGAAGCTCGGCGCGTTCCACTATCTGACCAAGCCGTTCAAGAACGACGAGGTGCGCCTGCTGGTCGGGCAGGCGTTGCAGACGACCCGCCTGCGTCGCGAGAATGCCGACCTGCGGCGGGCGCTGGAGAAGCGCTACAAGTTCGAGAAGATCGTCGGCAAGTCGCGCCCGATGCTCGAGGTCTACCGGCTGATCGAGCAGGTCGCGCCGACCCGCTCGACGGTGCTGATCCAGGGCGACAGCGGCACCGGCAAGGAGCTGGTCGCGCAGGCGATCCACCGCCGCAGCACGCGGGCCCACAAACCGTTCGTGGTCGTCAACAGCACCAGCATCCCCACCGAGCTGCTCGAGGACAACCTGTTCGGCCACGTCCGGGGGGCGTTCACCGGTGCCAACAACGACAAGCTCGGGCTGGTCGAGAAGGCCGACGGGGGCACGATCGTGTTCGACGAGATCAGCACGGTCGCGCCGGTGGTGCAGGCCAAGCTGTTGCGGGTGATGCAGGAGAAGGAGTTTCTCCCGCTGGGAGCGGTGGAGAGCCGCGTCGTGGACGTGCGCATCCTCGCTGCGACGAACGAGGATCTCAAGACGCTCGTCGACGAGGGGCGGTTCCGCGAGGACCTGTATTACCGCCTCAACGTGATCTGTCTCAACCTGCCGCCGTTGCGCGAGCGCATGGAAGACGTGCCGATCCTGGTCGAGCACTTCCTGGGACGCTTCAATGCCGAAAACGACAAGCAGGTCAAGCGCGTGGCGCCCGAGGTGCTGGAGCGCTTCTTGACCTATTCCTGGCCCGGCAACGTGCGCGAGCTGGAGAACGTGATCGAGCGCGGCGTGGTGCTGGCCCGCGGCGAGGAGATCGGGATGGACGTTCTGTCGCGCGACCTGCTGGACGACGTCAGCCTGCCGCGCGCGATGAGCCTCCCCAAGGGGCTGGACTTCTACGGGGCGGTGCAACGCTTCGAGCGCCAGCTGATCGAGTCGGCGCTGCGCCAGGCGGGCGGGGTGCAGAAACAGGCCGCAGAGCTGCTGGGTCTGAAGCCGACGACGTTGAACGAGAAGATCAAGCGGCTCGGGATCACCGTCAAGAGTTTCGGACCGGGGGGCTAAGTGCTCACGATTGGTACGACTTCGGAGCGGAGGCGGCCGGCGCGGGTCGCGGACGGCGCTGCAAAGATGCAGCAACGATCCGACCGGGAAGCGGACGCTGGACGCCTGATGATCTATTCCATGGGTTGGGGTTAATCCCGTCGGGGGTGCCGCTTCGGTTGACGGAAGGGAGGCCCGGTGGTACATAAGCGACCGACCGAACCCGGGACTTCCGCCGTAACCGCGCTGCCGGAGAGGCACCGGTCCATGCTGCATCGGGGGGCACGTCCAGGACCGGGCGACGGGTTTCTTTGGGGGCACGAATCATGATCAAGCAGTCGTGGAGGAGGTCCATGAGCTTCGCACGTGCAGCGGGCATCACCGCGGTGCTGGCCCTGGCCGTGACGGCCGTTTCGGCGCAGGTCGTCGGCGGTCTGACGGTCCTGGTTTCCGACGAAAGCGGTCCGCTGCCTGGAGCGACCGTCACGATCAGCAGCGCGACCAAGCAGATCAGGGCCTACAGCGAGATGACCGACAAGAACGGTCGCGTCGTCTTCCCGGTGCTGAAGGCGGTCAGCGGCTACATCATCGAGGTCTCGTTCCCCGGCTTCGGGACGCGACGGCGGGACGACGTCAAGGTCAAGGCGGGCGAGAATCAACTGCTCGAGATCACGCTCGCGGAGCAGTACACGGAGAAAGTCAAGGTCACGGCTCAGCGCGAGGTGGTCGACCTGGAGAAGACCACCACATCCTCGAAGTTCAGCGACGACTTCATCAGTGACCTGCCCGTGCCGGGCCGCTTCTACCAGAACATCCTGACCCTCGCCCCCGGGGTCAACGACGACGACGGCGACGGCAACGTGACCGTTCACGGCTCGCGGGCCCGCGACTTCAAGACGATGGTCAACGGCGTCAGCAACGTCGACCCGCTGACCGGCCAGTTCATGGCCAACGTCAACCCGAACTCGATCGAGGAGATGGAGGTCATCACCGCCGGTGCCGGCCCCGAGTACGGCCGGGCGCAGGGCGGCTTCGCCAACATCATCCAGAAGCAGGGCGGCAACGAGTTCGAGGGCGTGTTCGACTTCCTGTGGCGCTCGAGCAAGCTCGACGGTGACGGCGCGGTGACCGTGCCCGCCGACCGCGTCCCGACCTTCGACTGGTACCAGCCCTCGGTGCAGGTGTCGGGACCGATCGTGAAGGACCGCCTGTGGTACCGGCTGTCGCACGAGCTGATCGACCGCGAGGACCCGGTCAACACGACGGCGGGAATCGTGGCGGTCAAGATCGAGCAGGAGATCACCTCCGACCAGATCACCTGGCAGGTCTCCGACCGCAACAAGCTGGCGTTCAAGTTCGACTCCAACCCGCGCGACGTCACGAACCTCGGCGTCAGCTCGCTGACCCCGATCGAATCGGCGCAGATCTGGACCTGGGACGCCGACACCTACGCGGTCACCTGGAGCGCCCCGTACTCGCCGCAGATCTACATCGAGAGCACCGCCTCGTGGCTCGACGGCGGGCGCGGCTTCCTGCCCACGACGCGGGGGCTGGGCAACGACTGCCTGGAGGGGCTGCCGTTCCTCGTCGATGCCCAGTGCACCAACGCCGAGACCGGCGAGACTTCCGGTTCGTACTGGCGCGACTGGGACGACTCGCGGCAGCGCTTCGCCTTACAGAGCGACGCGACGATCTACAGCAAGAAGAAGTTCCTGGGCATGAACCACGAGTTCAAGTTCGGGCTGAGCATCGAGAACGAGCGCTACGTCCGCGACCTGGTCGAGCGCGCCCGGGTGTTCTTCTTCGTGCTGACCCCGATCGACACCGAGACCGGCGGGCAGCAGAACATCGATCCGGTCGGCGTGGCGCTGACCAGCTTCTCGATCCCGCCGGAGACGCGGGCGCGGGCCACCGGAACGATCTGGGGCATCTACTTCAAGGACCAGATGAAGCCGTTGCAGAACCTGACCATCGAGGTCGGCGCGCGGCTGGACCGTGAGGTGGTCAACTCCAACGGCATGCAGCCGCTCGATCCCGCGGCCGAGTTCCAGCTGTACAACGAGCTGATCGCCCAGGGCCGGACCCCGACCCAGGCCCGCA
Source organism: Candidatus Polarisedimenticolaceae bacterium (assembly GCA_041629655.1). Lineage (GTDB taxonomy): Bacteria > Acidobacteriota > Polarisedimenticolia > Polarisedimenticolales > Polarisedimenticolaceae > JBFKMV01. Next base: position 10,695 of record JBFKMV010000036.1, on the reverse strand, counting down.
CGCAGGCCTTCACGGGCTTCGAGGCGCTGGTGCCGTTCCGCGCCCAGCTGGCGCAGCTGCTGAACATCCCCAACGCCAACGCGCTGTTCGGCCCGATCGCCAACCAGGGCTCGGCGCAGCCGTTCCGGCGCCAGCCGCTGGACATCAACATCACCAACACCAACTTGGCGCCGTTCCTCGCCATGACGTGGGACCCCTGGAGCAACGGCAAGACCAAGTTCGGGTTCACCGCCGGCCGGCACTACAACAACATCCCGCTGTCCGTGCCGACCGAGGAGATCCGTCCCACGCGCGCCAGCGTCGGGCTGACCGCGCGGCGCGCCGGGGGCCGCTGGATCACCGAGGACCTGCTGGCGTCCGGCCGCAAGATCAACCCCGCCGCCTCGTTGAACGTCGTCGACCGCGACCTGGCCACTCCGTACCAGGACGAGTTCACGTTCACGTTCCAGCGCGAGCTGTGGGCCGAGACCTCGATCGAGGTGAACTACGTCAACCGCAAGTACCGTGACCAGCTGCAGGACCTCGACGTCAACAACGCGCCCGGCGACTACGGCACGTGCGTCGTGGCCCGCAAGGCCGGCGACCCGGCGATCGACTTCTCGACGGGTCCCGACGGGATCATCGACGACTGCACAGGACGGTTCTTCATTCCCGAGCCGGACGGTAACGCGGATCCGGATCCGTTCGGACGCGAGGGCCGGGTCGAGCAGCCGGACGGAATCCCGGACCTCTACCGCCTCAACCCGTTCTGGGGTCCGATCTACGTCATCGGCAACTTCAACAGCGCCGACTACGAGGGCGTCACGGTGGCCTTGAACCGGCGGCAGTACCGCGGCTGGGAGATGCAGACCTCCTACACGTGGTCGATGGCGCGCGGCAACGGCGAGGACTACAACCAGTTCCTGGGCGACGACCAGTCGACGCAGGACAACGAGTTCGGCTTCCAGTCCAACGACCGGCGGCACGTGGTCAAGTTCTCGGCGACCACGATCACGCCGTGGGGCGTCCGGCTGGGCGGTCGCGTGCAGTGGCAGTCGGGCCTGCCGTACTCGCTGCTCCAGGTGCGGTCGTCGATCGATGCGATCCCACCCACGATCGGAGACTTCGGCCAGAACGAGTCGCGCCAGCGCTGGTACTACCCGACCGGCATCCGCAACGACCAGCGCAACGTGTCCTACTGGGACTTCCAGGTTCGCGCCGCCAAGGAGTTCAACCTCGGCCGCGGCATGAACATGCAGCTCGCCGCCGAGATCTACAACGTGCTCAACGACGGGACCTATATCGTCTACAACCCGTTCGAGGAGCGCGGGCTGCAGATCAACGGCCAGAACGAGGCCACGCGCCGGTTCGGCCGGCAGTTCCAGATGAGCATGAAGCTGTCGTTCTGATCCCGGACCCGGCCGGGCTGGATGGAGGGGCCGCCGCCGGGCGGCCCTTCTTGTTTCTGGTGGACGAACCGCCGAACCGCCGGGCGAGCCGCCTCTGTTACAATGCGGGCTTCGTTCACGCCGGAGCCGCCGATGAAGATCTACAACACGTTGACCCGCAAGGTCGAGGAGCTCGAGCCGCTCGAGCCCGGGCACGTGCGGCTGTACACCTGCGGCCCGACGGTCTACGACTTCGCCCACATCGGCAACTTCCGCACCTACGTCTGGGAGGATCTGCTGCGGCGCACGCTCAAGCTCTCGGGCTTTCGCGTCACCCAGGTGATGAACATCACCGACGTCGAGGACAAGATCCTGGCCAAGGCGATGCAGAGCGGGGCCAGCCTGGACGAGGTCACGGCGCCGTTCATCGAGGCGTTCTTCGAGGACATCGACCGGTTGCGGATCGAGCGCGCCGAGCACTATCCGCGGGCGACCGAGCACATCCAGGAGATGATCGACCTGGCGCTGCGGCTGCAGCAGGGCGGGCACACCTACCCGAGCCAGGACTCGCTGTACTTCCGCATCGACAGCTTCGCGGGCTACGGACGCCTGTCGCACCTGGACAAGCGCCAGATCAAGGTCGGCGCGCGTGTCGACAGCGACGAGTACGACAAGGAGGACGCCCGCGACTTCGTGTTGTGGAAGCGCCAGGGGCCGGGCGAGCCGGCCTGGGACAGCCCGTTCGGACGCGGGCGGCCGGGATGGCACCTCGAGTGCTCGGCGATGAGCATCAAGTACCTCGGCGAGAGCTTCGACCTGCATACCGGCGGGGTCGACAACATCTTCCCGCACCACGAGAACGAGATCTGCCAGAGCGAGGCGGCCACCGGCCGGCCGTTCGTCAAGTACTGGATGCACGCCGCCCACCTGATGGTCGACGGCGAGAAGATGGCCAAGTCCAAGGGCAACTTCTACACGCTGCGCGACTTGCTGGAACGGGGCCATGACCCGCGGGCGATCCGGCTGTTGCTGCTGGCGACGCATTACCGCAGCCCGCTGAACTTCACCTTCGCCGCGCTCGACCAGGCCACCGGAGAGCTGCAGCGGCTGACGGATTTCCTGGCCCGGCTGGACCGCGAGCCGGCCCCGCCCGGCGCCGACGAGGCGTTCGAGGCGACGGTCCGGGAACAGCTCCGCGAGTTCCGGGACTCGCTGGCCGACGATCTCAACGTCAGCGGTGCGCTGGGTGCCGTGTTCCGGCTGGTCCGCCAGGCGCACGCCGCGCTCGACCGCGGCGAGTTGCCCGAGACGACCCGCGGACGGCTTCGCGACGCCCTGGGCCAGCTCGACGGCGTGCTGGCGCTGCTCGAGGGCACCGCCGAGGCTGCGGACCCGGAGATCGACGCGCTGGTCGAGCGGCGCTCCGCGGCCCGCCGCTCGCGAGACTGGGCCGAGGCCGACCGGATCCGGGCCGAGCTGGAGGCCCGCGGAATCGTGCTCGAGGACACCCCGCAGGGCACGCACTGGAAGCGCAAGCTGAGCCCCTCCGGGGAGCGGGGCTAAACCCCCCGGGCCGTCCGACGGTCCAACACCCGTGGAGCCGGTGGTCGCCAAGCCGAGAGGACCGGCCCCGGACGCCGAGTTGCTGCGGCGGTTCCGGAGCGGAGAAGCGGCGGCGTTCGACGAAATCGTCCGGACGCACCGCCGCACGGTCTACCACGTGGCGCGCCGCGTGCTGGGGCGGCACGAGGACGCCGACGAGGCGGCGCAGCTGACCTTCGTCAAGGCCTGGCGGGCCCTGGGCCGGTTCCGGGGTGACTCGTCGATCCGGACCTGGCTGGTGCGGATCGCGCTGAACGTGTCACGGTCGATGTGGAGCGCACGACGGGAGCAGGTCGGGCTGGAGGACCTGCAGGAGCTGCCGGATGCAGGCGAGGGGTCGGAAGGACGGCTGGGCCGCCGCCAGGACCGGCGGCGGATCCGGCAGGCGGTGACGCGGTTGCCGCCGCGCCAGCGCGAGGTGGTGCTGTTGAAGGTCTTCTCGGAGATGACGTACGCCGAGGTGGCCGAGGTGCTGCAGCTGTCCGAGGGTACGGTCAAGGCGCACCTGCACCAGGCCGTATCGAACCTGAGACGCCGTCTCGCCGAGACGGTGGATTGAACAGGGGAGCGGGAGCGATGGATCGAGCACGATTCGACAACGAGCTGGCCGAGCTGCTGGCCGACCCGGCGGCGCCCGACCGCGAGGCGCGGATCGCGGCGCTCGCCGCGTGCTGCGACGAGCACCCGGGCGGCCGTGAGCTGGTCGCGCTGCTGGCACGATCGCCCGAGCGGCGGGACCCGCAGCCGGATCCGGGACCGGAATACTGGGCCACGTTCGACGCGCGGGTCACTGAGCGCGTCCGCGCGGCCGAGCGGGTGCACGGCCGCCGCTCCGCGCTCGCGATCGCCTCCGTCGCGGCGGCGATCGGCCTGGCCGTCGGTCTGTGGATGTTCGCGCCCGGGACGGGGCCGGCGGACGACGCCGTCGTCGCCGGGCGGGAGGTGCGGGAGCCGGTCGTTGCGGTGCCCGGGCCGGCGCTGCCCGACGCCCTGATCAGCGCCCTGGACGCCGCGGAGCCGGCCGACCCGGTGGCCGTGGACCTGGTCGCCGGTCTCGACGAGGACTGGCTCGATCCCGTCGCCGGGCTCGATGCACCCGCGGACGACGGCGCGCCGGAGCTCGAGCTCGACGAGGGTTGGATGTTCCCCGAAACCTACGGTCTCGACGCCGCGGGGCGCGGGGCGCTGTTGGAGTGGATTCGCGAGCAGGAGGCACGCCTGCGCGGAGGGCGAGTATGAAACGAGTTTCGATCGTGACGCTGCTGCTGCTGCTCGCCTCGGGTGGCGCGGCCTTCGCGCAGGCCGACGCGCAAACCGATGCGGCCGAGATCGAGGAGCCCGCGTTGCGGCAGGCCTTGCGGCAGCACTTCGAGAACCGGCTGCGCATGGAGCTGGGGCTGACCGACGACCAGACGGCCGAGGTCCTGCCGCGGGTCGAACGCCTGGAGCAGGAGCGCCGGCATCTGCGCCGCGAGCGCCAGGAAGCCGGGCGCGAGCTGCGCGAGGCCTACCGGGGCGGCGCCCCGGATGTGCGGCTGCAGCAGCTGCTCGACCGCTTGACCGAGCTCGAGCTGCGGTCCCAGGCGTCCCAGCGCGAGCTGCAGCGGGAGATCGACGCGTCGTTGACCGTTCGCCAGCGGGTGGAGTTCCGGTTCTTCGTCGCCGGGTTCCGCCAGGAGCTGAACCGTCGGCTCCAGGAGGCGCGTCGCGACCGGCGCGAGGCGATGCAGGAGCGCCGCCAGCGCCGCCGGCCCGGCGGCGGCCTGCCGCGGCAACGTCGCCCGTGAGGCTCGCCGAGCGTCCGCGGCCGGACACCCGGCAGCGTCTGGGCCGTGACGGCGAAGCGGCGGCCGAGGCGGCGCTGCGACGCGCCGGACTGCGGATCCTCGAGCGCCGCTTCCGCATGCGGCTCGGCGAGATCGACCTGATCGCCGAGGACGGAGAGGTGATCGTGTTCGTCGAGGTCAAGACCCGACGCCTGGCCGGCTACGGTCGGCCGGCGGAGGCGGTCACGCCGCGCAAGCAACGACGGATGGCGCGCGTGGCCCTCGGTTACCTGCAGCGTACGCGCCGGCTCGACCGGCCGTGCCGCTTCGACGTGGTCGAGCTGCTGGGCCCGCCCGGAGGCGAGCTGCGCGCGCGCCACATCGTCGACGCCTTCCGGCTCTGGCCGAGCGGCTGAAAGCCCCCGTTCGCCGCGTTTTCCCAGCTGCCGCACGGGTTTGACGCAGCCCCGACCATGAGGTATTTTCCTCCGGCTGAAGCACCGTGCCCAGCCGCACGGCAGGCGGGAATAGCTCAGTTGGTAGAGCACGACCTTGCCAAGGTCGGGGTCGCGGGTTCGAGTCCCGTTTCCCGCTCCAATCGCCGTGGAGTCCGCCGATGACCCCCGAGCGCCGCGCGCCATCGATCGTCCTGACGCTGCTGTCGCTGTTGTTGACGGGCTTGCCGTGCCTCGCCTCCGGGCCGCCGTCCCGGCTGGCCCTGGTCCCCAACGAGACCGCGCCGCGGCTGATCGGCAAGGATCTCGACGGCCGCTGGGTCGAGGTGGACTGGAGCCAGGGCAAGCTGACGCTGGTCAACTTCTGGGCCACCTGGTGCCGGCCGTGCGCCGAGGAGATGCCCAAGCTGCAGCGGCTCCACCTCGAGCACGGCGAGCGCGGCCTGGTCGTGATCGGCGTATCCAAGGACGATCCCCATCAAGGCCTGGGGCCGGTCGCCGCGTACGTCCTGCACGTCGGCGTGACCTACCCGATCCTGACCGGCGGTGACCGGATCAGCCGGGCCTGGGGCGGGATCGGGAAGCTGCCGACGACGTTCCTGATCGACGGGCAGGGCACCGTGGTGCGGCGTTACGTCGGCGGGGCGGCGCCGGCCCTGGAAGCGCTGATCGCCGACGTCGAGGCCTACCTCGACGGCCGTCCGCTGGGCGAGCCGTACTACCCCGCGACGCCGGACCCCGAACCGGGTCCGTGAGCCGCTAGCCGATTCCGAGCAGCCGGCCCGCGCGTGCCGCCGTCTCCGGGCCGGGGGGATCGGGCCGGTGCCGCTCGGCGTGGTACGAGGAGCGGACGAGCGGTCCGGACTCGACGTGCAGGAAGCCCATCGCCAGACCCTGCTCGCGCAGCGCGGCGAACTCGTCGGGATGCACGAAGCGGTCGACCGGCAGGTGCTCGCGCGTCGGCTGGAGGTACTGGCCCAACGTCAGCACGTCCACCCCGGCGTCGCGCAGCTCGCGCATCACCGGCGGGAGCTCGTCGGGCCGCTCGCCCAGACCCAGGATCAGGCTCGACTTGACGCGCAGCGCGGGCATCCCGGCGTCGCGCCGTTGCGCCGCCCGGGCCAGCAGCTCCACCGAGCCCGCGTAGCGCGAGCCGGGTCGCGCGGTGCGATACAGCCGCGGCACGGTCTCGACGTTGTGCGAGAACACCGCCGGCCGCGCCGCGAGCACCGTATCCAGCGCGCCGGGCTTGTGCTTGAAGTCGGGCGTCAGCACCTCGACGGCGCACTGCGGCGTGCGCGCGTGGATCGCGGCGATCACGTCGCGGAAGTGGCCCGCCCCGCCGTCCGGCAGGTCGTCACGGTCGACGCTGGTGATCACCGCGTGCCGCAGGCCCAGCCGCGCCACCGCTTCCGCCACGTGCGCCGGCTCCCCGGCGTCCACGCCGGGCTGCGGACGCCCGCTGTTGACGCTGCAGAATCCGCAGCGGCGGGTGCAGGTGTCCCCCAGGATCATGAACGTGGCGGTGCCCGCTTCCCAGCACTCGTAGATGTTGGGGCAGCGCGCCTCGGCGCAGACGGTGTTCAGCTCCAGCTCGCCGACCATCCGGCGCAGGCTGCGGAAGTTGTCACCCGTGCGCAGCCGGATCTTGAGCCAATCCGGCCGCTTGCCCTGACGTGAGGCGCATCCGCTCATCCGTTCACCTCGATCCCTGCAACTCGTAGCATAGCGTCGGCGCGCCGGGAATGCCCAGCCGTTCGCTCGCCAGGGCCGGCAACGCGGGTCTGCGGGCCAGCGCCGCGGCCAGCGTCACCGCGACCCGCGCCGCCATCTCGCGCAGCGTCGGGGGAGCGGGCAGCAGCCGGGCCAGCGCGGTCACGCCGCGGTCGGCGATGCCGCAGGGCACGATGGTGTCGAAGCCGGACAGGTCGCCGCCGACGTTCAGCGCGAAGCCGTGGGAGGTGACCCAGCCGGTGGACAGCCGCACGCCGATGGCGGCGAGCTTGTCGTCGCCGACCCAGATCCCGGTCAGCCCGGCGACGCGGCTCGCGCGAACGCCCAGCCCGGCGACCGCGTCGATCAACGCCCGTTCCAGCCGCCGCAGGTAACGGTGGGCGTCCCGTTCCGGTCCCGTCAGGGCGACGATCGGGTAGCCGACCAGCTGCCCGGGGCCGTGGTAGGTCACGTCGCCGCCGCGGCCGGTCTCGTGGATCTCGATCCCGCGCCGCCGCAGCTCGGACTCCGGGACCCGGAGTCGCGGCGCGCGCGCGGATCGCCCCACGGTCACCACGGGCTCGTGCTCGAGCAACAGCAGCGTGTCCGGTGCCGCACCGTCCCGCCGCGCCTCGGTCAGCGCCTGCTGCAGCTCGAGTCCCTGCGCGTAGGGCAGGCGGCCGAGCCAGCGCACGAGCAACGGTTCCATCGCCTCGAGCCGCCTACAGCAGCGACTCGTCGAAGTCCTCCAGCGTGCGCTGGACCAGCGCCAGGAACTGGTCGGCCACCGCACCGTCGACCACGCGGTGGTCGTAGGACATCGACACGTAGACCATCGACCGGATCGCGATCGCGTCGTCGATCACCACCGGCCGCTGCTTGATCCCGCCGATCCCCATGATCGCCACCTGGGGCTGGTTGATGATCGGCAGCCCGAACAGACCCCCGTAGATCCCGGGGTTGGTAATGGTGAACGTCCCGCCCTGGACCTCGTCCGGGTTGAGCTTCTTGGTTCGCGCCCGCTCGGCCAGGTCGTTGACCCGCTTGCACAGGCCCGCCAGCGAAAGCTCGTCGGCGTTGCGGACCACCGGCACGATCAGGCCCCAGTCGAGCGCCACCGCGACCCCGACGTTGAGGTCCTTCTTGTACACGATCGTCTCGCCCTCGACGGACGCGTTGACGATCGGCCAGGCGCGCAGGGCGTCGCAGGCGGCCTTGAGGAAGAACGGGGTGAAGGTCAGCTTGGTGGCGTGCCGCTCCTGGTACTGCTGTTTGTACTTGTCGCGCAGTCGCACGACCCGGGTCAGGTCGACCTCGAACACCGAGTTGACGTGGGCCGAAGTCCGCCGGGACTCGATCATGTGTCCGGCGATGATCTTGCGCATCTGCGTCATCGCGACCCGCTCGACGCGCTCGCCGGGCTTGAACGTCGGGGCGTCCGGCTGGGCCGGACGCGCCGGCGCGGGGGCGACGGCCGGGGTCGCCGTCGCGGCGGGGGCCGCCGGTGCGGCGGCGGCGCCCCGCTCGATGAAGGTCAGGATGTCCTTTTTGGTCACGCGGCCCGCGGCGCCGGTACCCGGAACGTCGCGCGGGTCGATCCCGTGCTCGCTCGCGATCTGCCGGACCACCGGCGAGACGAACACCCGGGGCCGATCGTCCGGTTCGGGGGCCGGCGCCGGGGCCGGCGCGGCGGGTTTCGCCGGCGCGGCGGCGGGCGCGCGCTCGGCCGCCGGCTGCTCCTGCTGCTTCGCCGGCTCGGCCTGCGCTGCGGGCGCGGTGGCGGTCTCGGCCGACCCGGCCTCGGTCTCGATCACGGCCACGACGTCGTTGACCGGAACGGTGTCGCCCTCGCTGCCCTTGATCTCGACCAGCACGCCGGCAGCGGGGGCGGGGATCTCGGCGTCGACCTTGTCCGTCGAGATCTCGAACAACGGTTCCTCCCGCTGCACCGTCTCGCCGACCTGCTTGATCCAGCGGGTGATGGTTCCCTCGGCGATCGACTCGCCCATCTGCGGCATGACCACGTCAACACGCATCGCTTGACTCCGCCCTCGTCCGAACTGCGCCCGCGCTTTGCGGGCTACAGGTGGATCTCTCGTTTGTGCACGGCCAGCGCCGCCTCGCCCATCGCCTCCGACAGCGTCGGGTGGGCGTGGATGGCCTGGAACAACGATTCGGCGGTCGCCTCGAGGTTCAGCGCCGCCGTGGCTTCCGCGATCAGCTCGGTGGCGTGGGGCCCGATGATGTGGACCCCCAGCACCTCGTCGTACTTCTTTTCCGCGACGATCTTCACGAACCCCCGCGTGTCGTCGAGAATCTTGGCCTTAGCGATCGCCGAGAACGGGAACCGGCCCACGACCACGTCATGGCCGCGTTGCCTGGCCTGTTCCTCGGACAGGCCGATCGAGGCGACCTCCGGCTCGCAGTAGGTGCACGAGGGGACCCGGTCGTTGTCGATCGGGTGCGGGTCGAGCCCGGCCGCGTGCTCCACCGCGACGATGCCCTCGTGCGAGGCCAGGTGCGCCAGCGCCGCGGTGCGCAGGATGTCGCCGATCGCGTAGACGCCCGGCTCGCCGGTGCGGAACATCGGGTCGACCTCGACGTAGCCGCCCTTGTCCAGCTTGACCGCGGTGCCCTCCAGCCCGAGATCCGCGGTCACCGGCCGGCGCCCGATCGCCACCAGCAGCAGCGCCGCCTTCAGCTCCAGCGGCTTGCCGTTCTTCGTCGCCCTCACCACGACGCCGCTCTTGGCTTTCTTGACCCCCTCGACCTTGGTGCCGGTGTGGACCTCGATGCCGCGTTTCTTGAACGCCCGCTCCAGCTCCTTGCCCAACGCGGCGTCCTCGATCGGCACCAGGCGGTCGAGCAGCTCGACGACGGTGATCTTGGTCCCGAAGGTCCGGTAGATCGAGGCGAACTCCACGCCGACGGCGCCGGCTCCCAGCACGATCATCGACTCCGGCACCTGCTCCAGCGCCAGCGCGTGATCGGAGTTGATGATTCGCTCCCCGTCGCACTCGGCGCCCGGCAGGTCGCGGATCACCGAACCGGTGGCCAGCACGGTGTGCCGGGTCTCGACCAGGTACGGCTTGCCCTCGGCCGGCGTGACCTCGACGCGGCCGCGGCCCTTGAGCCGTCCGACCCCCGACAGCAACGTGACGTTGTTCTTCTTGAACAGGTACTCGATGCCCTTGACGTTGCCGTTGACCGTCTTGGCCTTGTAGCTGTGCATGGCCGCCAGGTCGAGCTTGCCCTCCTTGACCTGGACGCCGAAGGACGAAGCGTGGCGGGTCGTTTCCAGCACCTCGGCCGTGTGCAGCATGGCCTTGGTCGGGATGCAGCCCCAGTGCAGGCAGGTGCCGCCGGGGTGCTTGTATTTCTCCACGACCGCGGTCTTCAGGCCGAGCTGCGCCGCCCGGATCGCCGCGACGTACCCGCCGGGCCCGCTGCCGATGATCGTGACGTCGAACCGTGAGTCTGCGCCCAACTCGAGGATCTCCTGCGCCGGGGACCCGGCGCTTCGCGCGGAACCGAAGCTATTGCAACAGTTAGAACGATGAACTCTATCCGAGCTCCGGGGGGGCGTCAAGCCGTCGGCACGGTTAGAAAAACTCCCCCGATTGCCGTACCATGACGAACCGCGGCGGCCGCGGGGTCCGCGGTCCGTCGCCAACGGGAGGTCCGATGCCGACGCCGACGTCCAGTTCCGACTTGCTCGTGCTGCACGAGCGTCCCGGCGGGGACGGCGAGCTCGAGCAGACCGCCTACACGACGCGCCTCCAGGACTTCGTC
>JBFKMV010000035.1:0-33145 GCA_041629655.1 Candidatus Polarisedimenticolaceae bacterium | reverse complement strand
GACTGGTCGAGGATCAGGTCCGCGGGGTAGCCGAAGACGTGGGACTGCTTGGCCAGCACCCACTCGTTGCCCCATGAGAACTGGAGCGGCGCGAGCGTGACGGTGAGCAGGATCCCGCGTTCCTTCAGGAACGCGTCGAGGTCGCCGATCACGGCCAGGGTCTTGTCCACGCTCCTGGTCAGCCCCGGGGGCCAGGTGGCGGGGTCGGCAGAGAGCAGCCGGGTCTCGCCGGCGTGGCAGGTGTGCTCGAGATCCTGGTGGTACCACTTGCCGCCGTACCACAACGCCGTGCGCGCCAGCAGCAGATGCTCCATCAGCCACGGGACCTTGTTGGCCGGCCCCTCCTCGACCTCGTAGCCCACTGGGATCCGTCCCTCGTAGCGGGCCCGGCTCCGATAGACGATGTCGCTGGGCAGCTCGGGGTTGACCCGGAAGAAGTCGTTGGCGAACACCACCAGCACGACCTCGTCCGGCTCGAGCCCGAGGCCGTAGTGGTAGATCCAGGAGAACTCGGTCGTCGGCGACCAGCTCGCCACCCCGTGGGAGACGAACTCGATGCGGCCGCGGAAGCGGCCGTTGAGCAGCTCGCCGAAGGTGTCCGCGAACGGGATCTGCTCGGCCTGCACGAACGAGTCGCCCACCACCAGCACGCGGTAGGCCTGCTTGGGCCCCACCTCGGGGCCGCGGATGCCCAGCGAGTTGATCCGGTTCTCGACCGGCTCGTAGACGTCGATACCGGCCGTCTCGCGGAAGAACGTCTGATTGGGGGCGAGGGCGTGGTGGGCCTCGGTCGACAGGACGATCGGCTGCGAGAGGAACTGGGCGACCAGATCGAACGGCACCAGGACCCGGAACAGGCCGAGCCGCAGCAGCGCCTCGAAGATGAACGGCAGCGAGAGGAAGATCAGCAGCGCCGCCAGGAACGGATGCCGCCGCACCCAGCCCGCCCGGGGCTCGTCTTCGGTGGTCTCCGGCGGGTCGCCGTTCGTCCCCGGGCGGGGTTCCTCGCTCACGTCGCGGCTCCTGGTGCAATTCCGTGGGGCGGTCATTCTAGCCGAGCGGCGCGGAGGCCCGTAGCCTCTGCGGTGTGGCCCGCTCGCTACGCGTCTCGCCAGCCCCGCTCCGAAACTCTCACGAGACCACCAGGGTTCCGCGGGCGCCGCTGCGCTGATCCAGGAACTCCCACTGTCCCAGCGCATCGGGCACGAACACGTAGCGCCCCCCGGGGGGGATGATCCCGCTGTCGACGGGAGTCCCGCGCGGGGGCACGACGGTGGACACGATGTGCGCGGAGTCGCAGCTGAACGGACGGTTGCGCCACTCCACGACCTCTCCCCCACCGATCCATGTCTCGGGCGAGCCGTCCGGTCCCGCGAAGCGCACGGGGTCGCCCGCCGAGCATTCGAGCAGCGGGCCGATGTGCACGATGACGCCGTCGACGCGGGCCGTGAAGACCACCAGCGCGAGGACCGACTGTCCGAGCCGCGCGATGACCTGGACCGGACCGGTGCCCAGCGCTGGGTTGAACCGTACTGCCGTCCGGCCGTCAGGACCCGTTGTCGTCACGGCGTCGGTCGAGCATTGCGGCGGATCGGAATGACACAGGCTGCCGACCCCGCGAGTGACGGACCACTCCACGGGGACCGAGCCGAGACCCTGGCCCGCGGCGTTGGTGACGCGCACCACGAACGGCTCGTCGAGCAGCGCACCGACACGGCCCGTCTGTCCGTTGCCGGACACGGCCGTGATGCTGCCGCTCGTGCTGCCGCCGACGACCGAGCGCACGGGATCGTCGTCACACCCGACGACCGCGATCACTATGAGAATCACGAGCAGGTTGATTCGAGAACGTTGCATGACCCGCCTCCACCAGGCCGCCGGTGCGGCGGCCGCGATTGCCCTGCGTCGAGGAACGTGGAGGAGTCGGCGACCGACGGTGATGTGCTCCCGCGCCCACGACGTCCGGGAAACAAGAAGCCGAGCCGACGATCGGATGCTGGCGCGGACCGTGGCCTCCGGAAGACGGTCCCGTGCGCCCTGGCTTGCCAACAGAGTAGGCCGGCCCCGGGCGTGCCGCAAGGGCCCCGCACGAACATTCGGTGAAACCCTCGGCCCGCCTCCGTCGTTAGGTGAGAAAGCGGGCGGCGAAGCCAACGCCGGGGGGCGCCTTTTTGATCTTCAACACGCCGATCTTCGTCCTGTTCTTCCTGGTCTTCCTCACGTTCTACGGCCTGGTGTTCCTGCGGCGGCGGCCCCGGATCTGGCTGATCGTCGTGGCCAGCCTGGTGTTCTACGGGGCCTGGGACTACCGCTTCATCCCGCTCTTGGTCGGCAGCGGGATGGCCGACTACTTCATCGCCGAGCGGATCGACGCCGCCCGCGACCGGCGGGGGCGCCGGCGCTGGCTCACGCTGTCGATCGCGATCAACCTCGGCGTGCTGGGCCTGTTCAAGTACGCGGACTTCGTGATCCTGTCGGTCGCCGACTTCCTGCGCTTGCTCGGGATGGAGGTCGAGCTGCCGCTGCTGCGGGTCGTGCTGCCGGTCGGCATCTCGTTCTACACCTTCCAGAGCATGAGCTACACGATCGACGTGTACCGCGGGGTGATCCGGCCGCGCAAAGGGCTGCCGGAGTTCCTGGCCGCGCTGTCGTTCTTCCCGCAGCTCGTGGCCGGGCCGATCCTGCGCGCGCGGCAGATCCTGCCGCAGATGCACGACATCCCGGTGCCGACGTGGACCGACGTCAAGACCGGGTGCCTGCTGATCACGGCCGGGGTGTTCAAGAAGACGATCGCCGACCTGCTGGCGATCCCGGTGGCCAAGGCCTTCGATTCGCCGGAGCCGGTCAGCGTGCTCGAGACGTGGACCGGTGTGCTGGCGTTCGCCGGGCAGATCTACGGCGACTTCGCCGGGTACACGGACATGGCGATCGGGATCGCGTTGCTCTTGGGGTTCAAGATCCCGACCAACTTCCGGCTGCCGTACTTCGCGGTGTCGCCGGTCGACTTCTGGCGGCGCTGGCACATCTCGCTGTCGACCTGGCTGCGCGACTACCTGTACATCTCGCTGGGCGGCAACCGTACCGGTCACCGCACGCGCAACGTGATGATCACGATGCTGCTGGGCGGGCTGTGGCACGGGGCGGCCTGGACGTTCGTGATCTGGGGCGCCTTCCACGGTGTGCTGATCGCGCTGACCCGCTGGCTGGAGCGTTTCAAGGGGCTGGCGGCGTTCAACAGGCCGGCGACGCGGATGGCCCCGGTGAAGTGGGCCTTGACGTTCTACCTGGTGCTGATCGGCTGGGTGCTGTTCCGCGCCACGAGCATCGGCCGGGCCGGCGAGCTGCTGGCGCAGATGCACGGCCTGGGCAGCTTCCCCGAAGCCGCCGGCAACGCGGTGACGATCCTGATCTGGGTCGTCGGCGTGGTGCTGGCGATGCACCTGGTCGATCTGTTCGTGCTGAGCAAGGGGCTGTGGCTCGTCGACAAGCCCTGGCTGCTGTGGATCCTGCTGGTGATCTTCCAGGCGCTGTGCCTGATGACCGGAGAGCCGAGCGATGAGTTCATCTACTTCCAGTTCTAGCGCTCCCGCCCCGCGGGGGCCCTACGCCAGGGCCCTGCTGGCGATCCTGCTCGGCTTCGCGGGCGCCTACGCCATCGTCCACCTGTTCGCCTGGCTCAACGACGCGAGCGCCGAGACGATCCTCGACCGCGTCACCGAGGCCCGTTCGTACCTGCCGCAGATCGTTCAGGAAGACAAGGACCTGGTGATGGTGTTCGGCTCGTCGATGACGCAGGCGGCCTTCTCCGCGCGCCAGTTCGATCGCGAGCTGGCCGAGCGGGGCGTCGAGGTCAAATCGTTCAACTTCGGCTTCGGGGGGTTGAACCCGTACTTCCAGGACTACCTGTCGCGCCGCATCCGCGACGCCCTGGAGGCCGAGGGCCGGCGATTCGAGCTGACCCTGGTCGAGTTCACCCCGCTCCAGAACACCCGGGCACGCTGGGACGGCGCCCGGCCGGTGGTGGACTCGTACGTGGCGATGCTCGGCGGCGCCGGCGACATCTGGGAGATCGTCAAGCGCGATCCGACCCGCGGGGTCCGGGTGGCGCAGATCAAGTACCTGCGCAACGAGGTCTCGGCCGAGATGGCCACCTGGTACTTCGGCAGCATGCTGTTCGGCGGCCGCACGCGCCCCGATGCCGGGGTGCCCGCGGACGAGGAGCAGGACCGGGCGCTGGAAAAGCTGGGCCAGAAGCTGAACGAGGCGTTCGAGGCGGAGTATCCGGACTTCGACGGCTGCAACTGGTGCTGGCAGTGGCAGGGCGCCGGGACGATCCCCGCGGAGCGCTCACCCGAGACGCTCGCGCTGTTCGAGGAGTACTACGACGCGCTGCGCAGCGAGCAGCGGCTGGCCGACGACCGGCTGTGGCGCATCACCTGTTGCGACATCGAGGAGCTCGAGTTCGAGGAGACGCTGGTCGCCGCCTTCATCCGCACGGTCAAGAACCTCCAGGCCGTCTCGAACCACCTCGAGGTGATCATGCTGCCGCGCAACCACGCCTGGATCGGCCGCCCGCCGGAAGCCCAGCGCCGGCTGGACGAGGTGCTCGAGCGGATCCGCCGCGAGACGGGAGCCACCGTGCGCAGCTTCGAGGACGCCGAAGGGATCACCCCCGAGATGTTCGGCGACACGACCCACCTGGCGCGCTACTCGGGCGACGTGGCGTACACGCACCTGCTGGTCGAGACCTACGCCCCCGTGCTGGAGCGGTAGGCCTCCGCTCGCGCCCCCTCGCAGACCCGCTCCGATCGCTCCAGGCGGCGGCGCCGGCGAACGGCTCGGTCTCGCCGAGCGGCCACACCCCTCGTAGCCTGCGCCCCCGAATGGCCGTAAATAACCAGGCGCCCCGGCATCGCCGGTGTTAGGATGCCCGGTCTTGCGAGCGGCCACGGGAACACGGACAGCATGGCGACCGTCCTCGGACTGAGCTTTTTCTTCCACGACAGCGCGGCGGCGATCGTGCGCGACGGGCAGGTGCTGGCCGCGGCGGCGGAGGAGCGCTTCACGCGGCGCAAGCACACCAACGAGTTTCCCAAGCTGGCCATCGAGTACTGCCTGGCAGCGGCGGAGCTGGCCTCGATCAACCAGCTCGACGCGATCGTGTTCTACGAGAAGCCGCTGATCAAGCTGCACCGCATCGTCGAGACGCTGGTCGCGGTGTGGCCGTTCGGGTTGTCGGCCTTCGTCTCCCGGCTGCCGGTGTTCCTCGGCGCGAAGTTCAACATCCAGCGCATCCTGGAGCGGGAGCTGCCGGCCTACCACGGCGAGATCCTGTTCGCCGAGCACCACCAGAGCCACGCCGCCTCGGCCTTCTACTGCAGCCCGTTCGAGGAGGCCGCGATCCTGACCGTCGACGGTGTCGGCGAGTGGGAGACGGCGACGATCGGCCGGGGCCGGGGCCGCGAGATCGAGCTGCAGCGGGCGATCCACTTCCCGCATTCGATCGGCTTGCTCTACTCCGGCCTGACCAGCTACCTCGGCTTCCGCGTCAACGACGCGGAGTGGAAGGTGATGGGCCTGGCCCCCTACGGTGAGCCGCGCTACGTCGAGCAGTTCAAAAAGCTGGTCCACGTCCGGCCCGACGGCAGCTTCGCGCTCGACATGCGCTACTTCGTCCATCACTACTCGACGACCTGGACCGCCCACCACCGCCGCTGGCAGGAGCTGTTCGGGTTCGAGCGGCGCGATCCCGCCGCGGAGCTGGAGCAGCACCACGAGGATCTCGCGCGCTCCGGCCAGGCCGTGGTCGAGGAGCTGATCCTGGGCCTGGCGCGCGAGGCGCGCCGCCGCAGCGGCTCGCGCAACCTCGTGCTGGCGGGCGGCGCGGCCCTGAACAGCGTCGCCAACTGGAAGATCGAGGCCGAGGGCGTGTTCGACTACGTGTGGATCCAGCCCGCCGCGGGTGACGACGGGGGCGCGCTGGGGGCGGCGCTGGCGGTCTCGCAGCAGATGTTCGACGACCCGCCGGTCCCGGAACTGAAGCACGTCTACCTCGGCCCGGAATTCTCCGCCGGGCAGATCGACGGCTTGCTGGAGCGCCGCGGCATCGAGCACCGGCGGCTCGGCGACGACGAGCTGGTCGAGCACGTCGCCGGGCTGCTCGCCGACGGCAAGGTGGTCGGCTGGTTCCAGGGCCGGATGGAGTTCGGCCCGCGCGCCCTGGGCTCCCGCTCGATCCTCGCCGACCCGCGCAGCGCCGGGATGAAGGCGACGATCAACCGCAAGATCAAGTTCCGCGAGTACTTTCGCCCCTTCGCCCCGGTCGTGCCGCTGGAGAACGTCCACGAGTACTTCGACGTGGAGCCCGGAACCGAGCTGCCGTTCATGCTCAAGGTCCCCCGCGTGCGCGCCGACAAGCGCGACGTGATCCCGGCGGTGACCCACGAGGACGGCACGGGGCGGGTGCAAACCGTCACCGAGGAGACCAACGGGCTGTACTACCGCGTGCTGCGGGCGTTCGAACGACGCACCGGCGTGCCCGTGCTGCTCAACACGAGCTTCAACATCCGGGGCGAACCGATCGTCTGCACGCCCGACGACGCCTGGCGCTGTTTCGAGAACACCGGCATCGACGCGCTGGCGCTGGGACACTGCCTGATGCAGAAGAGTGCGGCGGCGGCGGAGATCGACTACGACGAGGGCTACGCGTTGAGCGACGCCCTGGAGGCCGGCATCGGCGAGGAGCGTGGGGACCAGGTCGAGGCCCGCGCCACCGTGATGACCCCGCTCGCCGACCCCGAGGACACGGTCAAGGAGCGCGTGCTCAGCTTCTACAAGGAGCTTCCCTTCAATTACTATTCCAACGCGGTCGACACCGCGATCGAGCTGTCACGGTCCAACCGGGTCAAGGCCTATCCGCCGCTGCACCGCCACCTGGCCCGCTCCAACGGGACTCGCGGCATCGACGTCGGCTGCGGCGCGGGCTGGTTCGTCAATTCCTGCGCGCACTACTACGGAGCGTCGTTCTTGGGGATCGACCTGAACCCCGACGTGCTCGAACAGGCGCGCTCGGTCGCCCGGTTGATGGAAGGCTGCGAGCGCGCCTCGTTCCAGGCCGCCGACGTGTTCCGGTTCCAGGCCGCGGGGACGTTCGACGTCGTCAACTCGCTGGGCGTGCTGCACCACACCGAGGACTGCCACGCGGCGATCCGGCGCGTCTTGAGCTGGGTCGCGCCGCAGGGGCGTCTGCACCTCGGGCTGTACCACCTCTACGGCCGCCGGCCGTTCCTCGGCCACTTCGCCGAGCTGCGCGACAAGGGCGCGAGCGAGGAGCGGCTGTACGCCGAGTTCAAGCGCCTCAACCCCGAGATCAAGGACGAGACCCACATGCAGTCGTGGTTCCGCGACCAGGTGCTGCATCCGCACGAAACGCAGCACACCTACGAGGAGATCGACGACCTGCTGCGCAGCGAGGGCTTCGTGATCGAGGCCACCAGCATCAACGGCTACAAGCGCCTGCCCGGGCGGGAGCGGCTGATCCGCATGGAGCGGGAGCTGGAGCAGGCCTCGCGCAGCGCGCTGTACAAGAAGCACCGATACTACCCGGGGTTCTTCGTCGTCTGGGCCCGCCGGGCCTGAGCGCGAAGGACGCCGCGAGCAACGAGAGGAACTGGAAGATGGCGACGACGGCCGGTGGCAAGCCCGTACGCAGGCGGCGCTCGTGGTGGGCGCGCCTCGTCGGGGACGTGTTCTTCGTGGCGCGCCGCGACCGCAAGTGGTGGGTCATGCCGCTGATCCTGCTGCTGTTGATCCTGGCCGCGATCCTGGCCTTCGCGGTAGTGCTGGGGCCGCTGGCGCCCTTCGTCTACCCGGTGTTCTGAGCGATGGATACCGGCAGGTTCGTGGGCACGCTCGGGGTGCGGCTGGCCACGGCGACGCTGGCCGCGATCTGCGCGGCGGGTGCGTTCACGCTGGGCCGCCCGGACCTTCCCGGCCGCGGCGTGCTGCTCGCGGTCACGTTCGTCGCGGGATTCCTCGCGCTGGTCGGGTTCATCCACTGCTTCCGCGCGATCTACGACCGCTGGCTGGTCTTCACCCGGGTGCTGCACACGGTCGTGACGACCGTGCTGTTCGGCGCCTGCTACCTGCTCGTCGTGCCGCTGTTCTGGCTGATCACTCTGCCCTTCGATCTGCTCCGCGTGCGACGCCGGCCCGCCGCCGAGAGCTTCTGGGTCGAAAAGCCGGGCAAAGCGGACCCGTCGTCGTTTCAGCGCATGGGATGAGCTGACGGCCCGCGCCGTGCTACCAGGGACCCTCGCCGCCCTGGCGCACGCAGACCACCGAGTAGAAGCTGGTCCCGGCGCCCACGGCGCCCACGTCGCGGTACTCCAGCAGCGGGCTCTCGCTGAGCAGCGACCACGACGCGCGCGGCAGGTCGGCGATATCGGAGCGGTAGACACGATAGGCGTCGGCCTCGGGCAGCGCCTGCCAGGTCAGCAGGATGTCGGCGCCGTCCTGATCGGTCAGCAGCGTGCGGATCGCTCCGCAGTTGGATTGCGGCAGCGGGTTCGGGTCCAGCGGCGTCGTCACGTTCTCCAGCAGGGAGCCGGCCAGGTTGGAGTCACCCTCGCCGCCGCACAACGGGATCAGCCGGAAGCGCACCTGGATCGGGGTCAGGTTCGAGTCGGCCGGGTCGAGCAGCTTGAAGCCGTGCGCGCCGTAGGCCGAGTCGTCGTCGTCGGAGTAGGTGATCTTGCCGGCCACCATGTCGTCGTGCGACGAGTCGTCGACGTAGAAGAACTCGCGGCCCGAGAACAACGCCGTCTGGGGCACGTCGTAGGCCACGAACGCACCGCCGGACGGCGTACGCATCAGGTGCCAGTCGGTGTACGCCGTCGAGATTCCGGCGTCCGGGACGCCGTCGACCGTGATCCCCGTCGGCTTGCTCGGCGTGTACAGCAGCGACCCGGCCTCCGGCAGCCAGTCGAAGTAGAACCACACCGACGCCAGCACGTGGACGCGCATGTTCATGTGCCGCGTCCAGCCCTTGCGCCCCACGATGTCGTGGTAGACCGTGTTGACGCCGCTGCGGGCGCCGCGCACGTAGCGGATCGCGCGCACCGGCCCCGCCAGGCCGCCGAGCCAGGTCGAGGCCCCGTTCCAGTCCTCCTCGTCCTGGATCAGCTCGACCAGCGGCTCGGCGCGACCTTTCCAGCGGTCGATCAAGTCACTGCCGGTGCCGCAGGGCGGGAAGACGCTCAGCCCGGTCATCAGCCAGTTACCGTCGTAGTCCAGCTGGAACACGTCCGTGGTGATGCTCGTCGTCGGCAGACCGTCCCATGTCACGTAGCTCACGGGGGAGGTCGGCAGGCCGGCCCCGGTGAACAGGTAGACCCACTGACGCGGTGCTGCGCCGACGCTGCGGGGATCGTCGACGGCGACCTCGAAGCGCAGCGGATCGGCGCCGGAGACCCACGCTTCCCCGATGGGCGCCTGGGGACCCGCGTCGCCGAACAGGAACACCAGCTCGTCGTCGGTGTCGAACAGGCCGTCGTCCTCGCCGAACACGTCGTAGACCATCTCGCTGAACTGCGTCGGCTCCCCGGGGTCGAAGGTCTTCGTGAACCGCTCGTCGACCTGGAACGGGATCGGGTCGAACTGCCCGGTGCTCGGGTCGTACCGGAACAGCCCGAAGTCGGCGATCGGGCGACCGGCGAGCGGTGCCAGCTCGGCCCCGGTGACCGCCACCGGGTCGTCGGTGCGGTCGGAGGCGGAATCGATGCCGCCCGCCCGGGCGGCGCCGGCGCCGCCGAGGATCAGGGCGAGGGCGAGCAGGACGCTCGTGCTTCGGGACCGGGAACCGCCGGGTCGGATCATCTCGAAACCCCCCTCGGTTGTCGCTACAACAATTCCAATCCGGGCGGCTTGTCGTGGTTGGTGCCGCCGCGGACGCCCGCAGGAAGCGGGGTCGTAAGCCTCTCACGGCACCGGGGGGATGGTGCCGGCGCCTCCCGCGGGCGCCTCTAATGCGACTACAGCATACGACGCGACGCGTCGCGGTGCAAGACCGAAAGGCCGGACCCGGCCGCTCGACCGACCCGGCGCCGCAGCTCCCAGGCCTCTACCCGGCATTCAGTACAGCAGCTCGACCCAGCGCTTTCCGGCCATCAGCTCCGCCTTGCGGCGTGACCAGCGCTGCTTGGAGCCGGCGAGGCCCGCGAACACGGCGTCCAGCTCGGCGCGCATCTTCTCCAGTCCCGCCACGTAGACGTAGGTCTTGGCGTCGCCGAGCATCTTCCACAGCTCGTCGCCGCGCTCGGCGATCGCCTGGTCCCAGGCGATCGGATCGGCCCAGTTGGGCCGCGGGCTGAGCACCTTGAACGCCTCGAACGTCTCCTCGTCGTAGTACTGGGCGAAGTCGTCGTTGCGGTCGTTCATGTACAGCATCTCGAGACCGCTGCGGGCGCCGTAGAACAGCCACACCCGGCCCTTCCATTCCGGGACGTTGCGGTAGAGGTGCTTGACGAAGGCGCGGAACGGCGCGATGCCCGTGCCGGTGCCGATCAGGATCAGGTTGGCGTCGAGCTCCTCCGGCACCTCGAACGGCAGGCCGAACGGCCCCGTGATGGTGAGGCTCTGGCCCGGTTGCAGGTCGCACAGGTAATTCGATGCGATGCCGTCGTACCGCTCGCCGCTGTAGGAGTCGATGTAGCTGCAGCGCTTGACGCAGAGCTTGATGCGCGGCCGGCCGGAGTCTCCCGTGTCGGGGAGATCGGCGACGCTGTACAGGCGGAAGTGGTGCTCGGTGCCGAAGTCGGGCGAGCCCGGCGCGAGCACGCCGATGCTCTGGCCGACCCGGTAGGGAAAGTCCGGTCGCTCCACGTCGAGCACCAGCTCGCGGACCTCCTCCTCGGACTCCTCCGGCGTGATCCGCTCGCTGGACACGAGTGTGGCCCGGTAGCGCGAGCTGGTGTCGTACTCTTCCAAGCGCATGATTGCCTCGCTCATCCTACTCCTCCTGGTCTCGCTCGCAGACGTCCGTGCAGTTGCAGCCGTGGCAGCCGGTGCGGCCGGCCAGGGCGTCGGGGTCGCCGGAGCCCTCCGGGAACGCCCGGCGCCAGGCGCGCTGGACCCCGACCCAGGCCACCGTCACGGCGACGATGACCAGGATCCCGGTGAGGTAGGACGTCAGCATCGCCGCCTCAGCTCCCCAATCCGGCAAAACCCATGAACGCGATCGACAGCAGCCCGGCCAGCATCAACGTCAACGCGGTGCCCTTGACCACCTCGGGCACCGTCGCCAGCTCGAGCTTCTCGCGCAGGCCGGCGATCAGCACCAGCGCCAGCGTGAAGCCGGCTCCGGCACCGAGCGCGTACACCACGCACTGCACGAAGCCGTAGCCCTTGTTGGTCTGGAACAGCGCCAATCCGAGGATGGCGCAGTTGGTGGTGATCAACGGCAGGAAGATCCCCAGCGCGCGGAACAACGCCGGGCTGAGCTTCTTGATGAACATCTCCACCAGCTGCACCGTCGAGGCGATCACGGCGATGAACGAGATCAGCTTCAGAAACGGCGCGTCGATGGAGATCAGGAAGCGCTGGATGCCGAAGGCGCAGACCGAGCTGACCAGCATCACGAACATCACCGCGCCGCCCATCCGCGTCGCCGTGGGCAGCTTGCCCGAGACCCCGAGGAACGGACAGATGCCGAGGAAGTACGCCAGCACGAAGTTGTTGATCAGCGACGCGTTGACGAAGATCGTCCACAGCGGATCGTCGATCATCGTGCCGTCTCCTCGGCCAGCGCCCGCGCGCGGGCGGTCTTGCGTTGCTCGAGCTTGTTGAACAGCAGCAGCCAGCCGGCGAGCGTGAAGAACCCGCCGCTGGGCAGGATCATCACCACCCAGTCCTGGAACCGTTCGTGAAACAGCTGTACGCCGAACAGCGAGCCGCTGCCCAGGATCTCGCGCACCGCACCCAGGCACAGCAGCGCGAAGGCGAAGCCGATCCCCATCCCCAGCCCGTCGGCCACCGCGCGTCCGACCGTGTTGCGCGAGGCGAAGGCCTCGGCGCGACCGAGGATCAGGCAGTTGACCACGATCAGCGAGATGAACGCGCCCAACGCCTTGTACAGATCGAGGCTGATCGCCTGGATCACGTAGTCCACCACGGTCACGAAGGTCGCGATGACCAGGATGTAGGTCGCGATGCGAACCTGCTTGGGGATGAACCGGCGCAGCAGCGAGATCACCGTGTTCGACATCACCAGCACGAACAGCGTGGCCAGTCCCATCGCCAGCGCGTTGCGGGCGGTGTTGGAGACGGCCAGCACCGGGCACATCCCGAGCACCTGCACGAACACCGGGTTGTCGCGCCACAGCCCCTTCAGGAACTCGTCGGTGGTGCTGGTCCGCTGCGTCACGCTCGTCGCCATCTGCTAGCCCGCCGTCCGGAAATCGTCCAGCCGGCGCTGGATCCGGGGAATCCAGAACGCCGAGCTGGCGCTGAGCATGTTGGCGATGGCCTTGGACGAGATCGTCGCCCCGGTGATCCCGTCGACCTGCCACGGCTCGGTCTTGCGGCCCTGCTTGACGTATTCGATCGGCTGCGCGATCTGCGAGCCGTCCGCGGTCAGCGAGACGTCCAGCCGCACGAAGTTCTCGAGGAACGCCGGGTCGGTCTCGATGCGGTCCCCGAGCCCCGGGGTCTCCTTGCTCTCCAGCACGCGGATGCCGATGATCGCGTCCTGCTCGAGCGAGTAGCCGTAGAGCACGTGGATCACGTCCTGGTAGCCCATGCCCTGGGCCTCGACGGCGAGACCGACCAGGCGCCGCTGGTCGTCGTATCCCGCATAGACGCGTCGCGCCGCGTCCGCCGGTTGCTCCTGCCGGCGGAACGTCTCGTCGGCGTCGAGCGAGAAGGCCGTGCTCGAGCTTGCGCCGGGCAGCACCTGGAAGATCGCGCGCTGCAGGGCCTCGGCCTTGTTGCGCTCGATCACCGGCAGCGTGAGCTGGAACACCGTCACGATCAACAGGCCGCAGGCCAGGCCGATCCCGACCATCGCGCGGTACATCGGCCACACGCCGGTCACGCGCGCCTCCCCGCGGTCGCCGTGCCGAACACCGTCGGCTGGATCAAACGGTCGATGTGCGGCGTCACCGCGTTGCCGAGCAGGATCGCGTACATCACCCCCTCGGGCATCCCGCCCCAGGTCCGGATCACCACGACCAGCAGGCCGATCAGCGCTCCGTAGACGATCCCGCCGGTCGAGGTCATCGGCGAGCTGACCGTGTCGGTGGCCATGAACACCGCGCCGAGCATCAGGCCTCCCGAGAACAGCATGAACGCCGGCGAGGCGTAGCGCCCCGGGTCGAACAGGTGCAACGCCCCGCTGAACGCGGCGACGGCGGCGAAGATCGCCAGCGGGATCCTCCAGCTCATCATGTTGCGCGCGATCAGGTAGGCCCCGCCGAGCAGGATCAGCACGCTGCTCGTCTCGCCGGTCGAACCGCCGATGTAGCCCAGCGCCATGTCCCCCGCAGCGGTGAGCTGATGGTCGAACTTCCACAGCGCCAGCGGCGTGGCCCCGGTCAAGCCGTCGTAGACCGGCTCGCTGAACGGCAGCGTGAGCGTCGAGGCCGGCACCGACGCGAAACGCCCGGCGGCGAAGGCCGGGACCCAGCTCGTCATCGCGACCGGGAACGCGGCCTGCAGGAACGCCCGGCCGACCAGCGCCGGGTTGAAGGTGTTGTAGCCCAGTCCGCCGAACAACGACTTGCCGACCGCCACGCTGACGATCCCGCCTACCGCGACCATCCACAACGGCAGGCCCGGCGGCAGCGTCAGCCCGTACAGCAGGCCGGTGATCGCGGCCGACCAGTCGCCCAGCGTCGACGCCCGGCCCGAGATCCGGCAGACGACCTGCTCGGTCAGCAGGCACGACACGAGAGCCGTCACCAGCGTCAGCAACGCGGTCAGGCCGAACGCGTACACGGCGAACAGGCTCGCCGGCAGCAGCGCCAGCACGACGTTGAACATGATCGTGTCGACGCTGTAGCCGCTGAGCACGTGCGGCGACGTGCGGATCTCGAGCGTGCGGGCGAACCGCGGCATCAGGCGGCCCCGGCCTTGCTGGCGGCCGCGCGGCGCAGCGCCGCCTTGGCGAAGCGGAACTGCTGGACCAGCGGGATGTGGGACGGGCAGACGAACGAGCACGACCCGCACTCGAAACAGTCCATCAGGTGCTGGTCGTCCGCCATGCGCTGGTACTCCTCGCTCCGCGCCAGCAGTCCCAGCTCCGAGGGGTTGAGGAACATCGGGCAGGCCTCGACGCAGTAGCCGCAGCGGATGCAGGGATAGATCGTCCGATGGGTCCGTTCGGCCTCGGTTTCGGTGAACGCGGTCACGCCCGAGGTGCCCTTGGTGATCGAGATCTCCAGGCTCGAGGCGGCCTGACCCATCATCGGCCCGCCCAGGAACACGCGGTTGACGTCATCCTCCACGCCGACGTGCTCGAGCAGGAAGCGCAACGGGGTGCCGATCGGGATGCGGTAGTTGCCCTTGCGCTTGACCGCGGGCCCGGTGATCGTGATCACGCGCTCCTGGATCCCCCGGCCCTGCGGCAGCAAGCGGCCGATCTCGGCCGTCGTGGCCACGTTCACGCACAGCGCGTGGATGTCGAGCGGCAGCCCGCCCGACGGCACCTCGCGGCCGAGCAGCGCCGCGAACAGCATCTTCTCCGCGCCCTGCGGGTACTTGACCCGCAGCACCTCGACGCTGGCCGGCAGGTCGGCGGGCAGGCCGGCGCGCAGGTGCTCGGCGGCGTCGGGCTTGTTCGCCTCGACCCCGATGATCGCGCGCTCCGCGCCGCAGACCTTGAGCAAGTAGCGGATGCCCATGTAGACGTCGTCGCGCTGCTCGAGCATCACGCGGTGGTCGGTGGTCAGGTACGGCTCGCACTCGATTCCGTTGATGATCAGCGTGTCGACGTACTTGCCCTCGGGGATCTTGAGCTTGACGTGGGTCGGGAAGGCCGCACCGCCGAGACCGACCACCCCGGCGTCCTGGATCGCGGCGACGATCTCGTCGGGCGTCGCGGTGTCCAGGGGGCAGGGCTGGCCGTCCAGCACCTCCTGGGTCGACGCCGGGTGCGGCTCGAGGTACACCGCGGGAACCATCCGGCCGGTGATGCTCGGGGCCAGCGCGATCCGGCGCACGCGTCCCGATGCCGGCGCGTGCATCGACACCGACATGAACCCGTCGGGACGCGCGAGCCGCTGTCCGCGCACGACCTGCTGTCCCTCCTGCACCACCGGCAGCGAGGGCTTGCCCATGTGCTGCACCAGCGGCACGATCAGGAGCGGCGCGAAGGGGAACTGCCGGATCGGCAGCCCGCTCGTCGCGTGCTTCGATTCCGGCGGGTGCACCCCGTGCCGGAACGTCCTGAGCCCCAGCAGTCCCATACGGCTAGTTGAACTTCTCGCCGCGCTTGATCCACTTGTCGATGTCCTTCTCGCTGCGGTTCTTCGGCAGACCGGGGTGGATCACCCGGGCCGTGCAGCGCTCGGCGGCCTTGACGATGTCCTTGTACGGTCCGCCGAGGGGATCCTTGATGATCGCCTTCTTGTCCGCGTTGTAGACGAAGATCTTCGAGTTGAGGTTGGTGCACTCGTCGCACGCCGTGCACTTCTCGGTCTCGATCCACGGCGCCATGTAGTCTCCCGCGGCCGCGGGAGCCGCGGCCGGAGCCACCGCGGCGCCGGCCAGCGCCGCCAGGCCCTCGCCGGAACCGCCGGCCAGCTGCATCAGCCCGGAGGTGATCCGTCCCGCGACGTCGCGGCGCACCTGCTCCTCGATCTCCTCACGCGAGATCTCCGGCTTGTCCTCGCCGGCCAGCGCGCGCAGCATGATCCAGAAATCGCGGCGCTCCTCGCACGATTCCACCATCGGCTTGGCGACCAGCAACCGGCTCAGCTTCTGCTCCCGGTCCACCGACCACAGGTAGGGGAACTTGCCCTCGCGGTCGTCCGCATCCAGGTCCAGAAACTCCGCCAGCGGCACCATGCTGTCGTTCCAGGTGTCCGGCGGCGCCACGCGGAAGTGCTTGCGGAAGCGCGTCTCGGTGATCGCGAAGTCCGCGAAGGTCAGCGGCAGCTCCATCGTCCGCTCGCGGCCGCCCTGCCGGTACTTCAAGGTGTAGGTCGGCCAGTCCTGGTCGGGGGCCGGGTTGCCCTCCAGGTCGAAGCACTCCTCGGCCGTCTTGCCCGCGCCGGGGTCGTAGCGGAACAACGGGTAAGCCCGCGACTCGACGGCCAGCTTGGCCTGCTGCGCGCTCATGTCGTCGCCGATCCCGTGCTCGGGCTGGCACGACGTGTAGAGGTTGAACAGCGCCGGACGCCGCGCCTTGAGCCCGCGGATGAAGCCCTCGATCATGTGGCTCGGGTAGGCGATCGTGCCCTGCAGCACGTAGGTCGTGCGATGGGCCATCCCGATCAGGCCGATCTCCTTGCGCGGCTCCTGCTTGCCCTGGATCGCCTTGCCGTACTGCGCCATGTCCGAGACCTGGCCGAGGAACCCGGAGGTGCAGGCCTGGCCGCCGGTGTTGGAGTAGACCTGGGTGTCGACGACCAGCGCCTTGATCGGCTTTCCGGAAGCCATCGCGCGCGAGAGGTTCTGGAACCCGATGTCGTACATCGCCCCGTCGCCGCCGACGGCGACCACCGGCGGGCACAGCTCCCACTCCTCGTCGGTGAACTGGCTCCAGTTGAAGTAGGTCAGAAACTCGTCGTGCGCTGCGGGATCGTACTTGTCCGCGACCTCCAGCTCGGCCAGCCGGATCGCCCGGAAGCCCTCGGCCATCTTGGCCATGTGTCCCTCGAACACACCCATCGCCATCGAGGCCGAGTCCTGGAACAGGTGGTTGGCCCAGGGGAACGGGTAGGGGTTGAACGGGTAGGTGCTGCCCCAGACCGACGTGCAACCGGTGGCGTTGAGCATGCCCATCTTCGAGCGACCGCGACCGGTGGTGCCCTGCTCGTAACGCCACTTGAGGTCCTTGAGCTTGCCCAGCAGCCCGGTCACGCGTTGCAGCCAGTCCTGGTCGATCGGCTGGCCGCCGCTGAGGTTCTCCATGCGCTCCGCGATGCCCGCCAGCGTGACGTCGCGGTCCCCGATGTCGGACACGATCTTCGCCATCGTGGCCGGATCGCCGACGTTGATCTCCTGGACCAGCTTGAGCTGGATGTGCTTTTCCAGCTTGCCGATCAGCTCGTCCAGCCGGGCGACGTGCCGGGCGACGCGCGGCTGCATCAGCGCCTCGACCGTGGCGATGAACAGGTGCAGCACGGTCTTCTCGGAGCAACCCAGGCACGCCCCGTCGCCGCTGGTGAACGACAGGTAGTTCGTCTTGTCGAGCAGGATCGTCTCCAGCGCACCGATCCCCTCCTCGATGTCGTCCACGCGGATGTACTTCTGGGGCGTGTTGGGCAGGTCGAGCCAGAAGTCCCAGTGATCGCGGAGCTGCCGGACCGAGGTGTCGGTCTGCGTCATCGGGCGCAGCGCGTCGTCGTCGCAGACCTGGACGCACTCCATACAGCCCTTGCAGGTGTAGGGGTTGACCGTGATCGAGAGCAGCCCACCGTCACCCGCCGCGCGTTGCTCGGGCACCGTATAGTACGGGCGCGAGAGCGCGAACGGGAACCCGTCCAGCGCCTCCCGGAACAGTTCGAACTCCCGGTTCAGCGCCTCGCGTTGCTCGCCCTCCAGCTCGCTCTGCTTGATCGTCGTGCCGACCGCGTCCTCGAGCATCGTGGCCACGTCGTCGGTCTCGGCGGCCTCGTTGAGCGACGCGCGCAGGTGCCGTTCGAGCTGACGCACCGCCCGCGGCAGATGCTCCACCGCGTGGCCGCCCTTGCGCACCCGCGCGACCACGCTGTCGAGCACCTGTGCGACCTCGTTGACCAGGCCGGGGATCGCGGTGTCGGGACAGACGGTGTAACAGTCGCCGCAGCCCGTGCAGTTCTCCGGGATCCACTGCGGGTGCTCGAAGCGGATCGCGGTCATGTCGCGGAACAGCGCCGAGCAGGCCGGCATCACGCCGAGCCCGATGAACGGGTCGGTGATGTTGTCGTTGCCCATCCCGCGCGCGTAGAAGTTGCCGGTCTGCTCCCAGAAGCGGTGGATGTCGGTCATCGGCGCCCGGCTCTGCGGCAGGTCGCGGACCATCACGGGGATCTGGGGCTCGCTCCCGGCGGAGCGGGCGCCCGGGCGAGCCTCGGTGATCGGGCCCGGCTGGATCTCGAGCATCTCGTCGAAGCCGCGCTTGACGACCCGCATGTTGTCCTCGACCACGCGGGCGCCCTTGGAGCCGAACTTGTCCTGGAGCTGGCTGCGGATCGCGTCCAGCAGCTTGGCCTCGTCGAGACCGGCCTGCTGCATCAGCGGCGAGCCGGCGAAGAACGCGCCCTGGAACGCGATGCCCTGCATGCGCAGCTGCAGGTCGGGGTCGGTCGCCTCCTCGCGGGCGATCTTGAAGCCGTCGATCGCGAAGACCTTGATGCCCTTGTCGATGATGATCTTCTGGAACGGCGCCGGGATGTCCTCCCAGACCTGCTCGGGCGACGTGCGGTCGCTCTGGATGATGAACACCCCGCCTTCCCGTAGACCGGCCAGCGCGTTGGTGTGGTGGAACACGTTGGGGTCCGGCGACAGCACCACGTCGACGTAGAAGTACTCGCAGTTGATCCGGATCGGCTCCGGCGCCGCGGACAGGTAGTAGGTCGTGGGTTGGCCCTTCTTCTCCGAGCCGTACTTGGGGTTGGCCTTGATGTGGTAGCCCAGCAGGTCGAACAGCGTCATCGCCAGGTTCTTGCCCGTGGTGATGGCACCCCAGCCGCCGACCGAGTGGAAGCGCACGGTGATGCTGTTCTCGGGCATCAGGTTCGGGTTCTCGCTGCCGCGCACCGCGAGCTCCCGGACCTGCGGGTAGGATTCCTCGATCGTCTGCTGGTACATCTCCTGCTTGGGCGTGACCGGCTTGTCGAGCAGGAAGTCGATCGACAGGTAGTACAGACGCTTCTTCGGCCCGTCGGGAAGCATGTTCTCGACGGCTCCGACGACGCCCTCGGGCTGCAGGTCGCGGCTGCCCATGCCGAACGATCCGGAGTAGAGCGGCGGCACGTTGGACACGTCGCGGTAGGTTTCGAGCTCCGGATAGACCGGGCGCTTGGGGTCGCGGCCGTTCTCCAGGCACTTGCTGATCGTGGCGCGGATCTCGCGCATCAGCGGCAGGTCGACGGCCAGCGGCTGGTCCAGCCGTTCCAGCACCGCCACGCCCTTGCGGCCCTTGACGATCCGGCCGATCAGGTCGGCGGGAAACGGTCGGAACATCACCAGGTCCACCACGCCGACCTTGATCCCGCGGGTCTCGCGCAGCCAGTCGGCGACCGCCTCGGCGGTCGGGATCAGGCTGCCCTGGCCGACGATCAGGTAGTCGGCGTCGTCGGTGCGATAGGTCATCACGCGGTCGTAGCGCCGCCCGGTCAGCTCGCCGAACTCGGCGAACGCGCGCTCGGCAAGCTCCTTGACGTGGTCGAAGAAGAACGGGCGCTGCGCCGCGACGCTCTGCATGTACGAGTCCTGGTTCTGTACCAGTCCCGCCATCACCGGGTTGTCGACGTCCCACAACAGCGGGATGCGGCGCCGCGTGTCGCCGTAGATGATGCGCTGGGCCGCGGTAGGCGTGTCGATGACGTCATCGGGCTTGCCGAGGTACTCGGCGATCAGCTCGCGCTCGGGGACCTGCATCGACTCGATCAGGTGCGTGGTCAGGAACCCGTCCTGCGCGATCACGCCCGGCGTCAACGCCAGCTCGGCGATGCGGTGGCTGATGATGTTCAGGTCCGCCGCCGCCTGCGCGTTCTTGGCGAACAGTTGGAAGAACCCGGTGTCGTCGATGCAGTGATAGTCGTCGTGACCGGCGTGGACGTTGAGGTTGGCCTTGGTCATCGCCCGGGCGCCGATGTTCAGCACGTAGGTCAGCCGCTTGCCCACCGCGGCGTACAGCGACTCGTGCATGTAGGCGATGCCCTGGCCCGAGGAGAAATTGGCCGCGCGCAGGCCGGTCATCGCCATCCCGGCGGTGACGGCGGCGGCGGCGTGCTCGCCCTCGGGCTCGATGAAGATCAGCGGCCGTCCGGAGATATTGAGGTGCCCGTGCGCCGCGTTCTCGGCCCAGTACTCGCCCATCTGCGTCGAGGGCGTGATCGGGTAGGCGCCGGCCGCGTCGGTCGACTCGCGCTCGCACATGATCACCGCGGTGTTGCCGTCCATCGCGGCCCGCGTGCCGGGATACTTGAAGCGGCGCTGGTTCTGCTTGGCTGCTTCCTTGGCTTTCCGACCGAACGTCAGTACCGACATCTCGATTCCCTTTCTTGGGTCATTCCGTCTAGGTCGGGGCGTCGCGCAGCGCGCCCTTGCGAATGATCTTCTTGGCCGCCGTCCCCTTGACCACGCCGCGCTCGGCGTCGATCCACACGATCGCACCGGTCGGGCAGCGTTGGATCGGCAACTGCGTATCGTGCTTGCGTGCGTAATCGACGACCGGAAGGTTGTCGATCATCGTGATCAGGCCGGGCGCGTCCAGCGCGCAGCGCCCGCAGGCGGTGCAGGCGACCTCGCAGTCCTCGACCAGTTCGTCCCCGGCTTCCAGCGACTTGCAGGCGACCCACAGCCGGTGGCTGACCGGGTGGAGCGAGAACAGGTCCTTCGGGCAGGCCTCGACGCAGTCGCCGCAGGCGGTGCACTTCTCCTCGCTGACCACCGGCAGGCCGTGCCGGTTCATGTGGATCGCGTCGAAATCGCAGGCCTCGTAGCAGTCGGAGAGGCCGAGACAGCCCCAGAAGCAGCCCTTGCCCCCTCCGGCGACCATCGCCGCGGCGCGACAGGTCTGCGGTCCGTCGTAGCGCGCGTGGTTGCGGGCCACGTTGGAGCCGCCGGCGCAGGCCAGCCGCGCGACCCAGCGTTCCTCGGCCCCCACGTCGACGCCCAGGTAGTCGGCGATCTCGATCCGGCCCTGCTCGGTGCTCACGGTGCACTTGCCCGGCAGCACGTCGCCCGCCACCAGCGCCTCGGCGAACGGGCGGCAGCCCGGAAAACCGCAGGCGCCGCAGTTGGCGTGGGGCAGCAGCTCCTCGACGACGTCGATCCGGGGATCCTCCTCGACGTGGAGCTTGCGGTGGGCCAACACGAGCAGCGAGGCCAACACCAGGGTGAGCCCGCCGATCGCGCCGACCGCCGTCAGGAGCAGCATGGCGCGCGCTCAGACGAGGGTGAAGCCCGAGGTCCGCACGACCTCGAGGTCCTTCGTCACCAGGTAACCCTCGCATCCCGGCTCTGCCTCCAGCAGATCGCGGCCCGCGCGCGGCCCCAGCACCATGGTCAGCGTGGCCAGGGCGTCCGCGGTCGCCGCATCCGGCGCCACCACCGTGGCGCTGGCCAGCTCCGGCGCCGAGTAGCCCGTGCGCGGATCGACGATGTGGTGCTGCGCGTAGTCCGGCGTGAACGGTTGCATGTAGTCCCCGGAAGTCGCGACGGCGCGATCCCGCGCGTCGAAGCGGGCCACCAGGGTCAGTCCCGGCCGCGGATTGCGGATGCCGATCCGCCACGGCGTATCGGGACCCTTGCCGCCCGAGGCGACCAGGTCACCTCCGGCCTCGACGTAGACGTCACCGAAGCCGCGCCCGCGCAACACGTCGACGCCGCGGTCCACGATGTAACCCTTGCCGATGCCGTCCAGCGTGAGGCGCATCCCCGGCCGCTCGAAACGGACGGCCCGCCCTTCGATCCGCAGCGCCCGCTGGCCCACCCCGGCCACGGCCTGCTCGATGTCTGCCGCCGGCGGCAGCTCGCGGCGCCGCTCGAGCTGGTCGCGGTACAGGTCGAGCACCGGCTGGACGGTCACGTCGAACGCGCCGTCGCCGAGGCGCGACACGCGGTCGGCCAGTCGCAACACGTCGAGCAAGGCGTCCGACGCGTCGTCCAGGCGGCCGGTCGCGTTGAGCCGCGAGACCTCGCTCTCCGGACGGTAGCGGGTCAAGAGGCTCTCCAGCTCCGCCATCCGCTCCAGCGTCGCATCGGCCGCGGCCCCGGCGGCCTCGCGGTCGTCGCCGAGCACCGTCAGGTGCACCCCGGTGCCCATCAGCACCCGGGCGCGCGTGAGCGGCAGCGGCCGCGCCCGGCCGAACAGGCCCAGGCGCCAGGCCACGCCGGCGGCGCCGCCCACGGCGAGGATGCGCAGCACGTTGCGCCGCGTGGGGAGTCTTCGGGTATCCGACTCGTCGATCATCGCGTCACCCCCGGCCCGGGCGAAGCGGGTCGCGTTTCGCGGACGGCCTGTCCGGGTCAACAGACTCGTATGTTCGAGGGGGCATTCTAACGATGCGCTCCCGCGAAGGCACGGGCCGGACCCTTCCGGCGCAGTACTACAGTCGATTCAAAGCGGACCACCTCTGTCCACTTGGTGGCCTCGCTCGCTCAACCTCGCAGCGCGGCGAGGATGACCCCGGGCAGACGGCTCCAGGACGGTCGCGCCTCGAATCCCGTCATCCGCCGTCCAAGCTCCAGCAGGTTGCGGTGGTCGGTGAACCAGACCGGTTTGGGAAACGGCCGGAACGGCGCGTAGACCACCGAGCGTTCGGGATGGTCGAACAGGAACGCGTTGTGCACGACGCTCGTTCCCGACTCGATCCGCTCGGGCGTGTGGCCGGGAAACGCGCCCCAGCTCGTGACGCCCAGCCCGAAGTTGACCCCGGTCCAGGCGTTGACGGCGATGGCGCCGTAACGGAGCTCCCGGATCGCGCGCTCGACCGGGGCCGCGTGCTCGCGCGCGGTGTCGGGATCGATCAGCAGCACGCACGACAGCGTGCCGTGAATCCGCTCGTTGGCCTGCGGGACGGCGCGTTCCAGAAATTCGGGTGCGTCGCGCGCGTCGACGGCGGTCTCGGCGATCATCCCGCAAAACGATTCCTCCGCCAGCGCCGGCTCGCCCGCCGCGAACGGAACGTCGCGGATCACGGTCCACGGCAGCGCGTCCGCGCCGGCCGGCGAAAGCGCCCTGGCCTGCGGGTAGCGCCGCACGAACCGTTGCAGTCGCTCGGACGCACCCGGGTAGTACGCGCGGCGCGGCGGCTCTGCGGCCAGCCGCCGTTCGACGTGCCCCAGAAACGCCTTGCGTTGCCGCCAGCCGCGGGCCGTCACGATCACGCGCGAGGTGGTGCAGTTGAAGCCGGCGTTGTGCGTCAGCATCGCGGCGAGGTGGGTGGCCTGAAACTCCAGGTCGGCCTCGGACCAGCGTCCCGGCACCACCAGCACCGGCGTCACGCAGCCCAGCTCGGCGGAGAACGGCTTGGTCAGCAGCGGTTCCCCGGCGGCCTTGCGCCGCCGGCGCTCCTGCTCGTCGGCACCCCACACGATCGCGTCGTACGTCCGCTCCGAGCCGGTGAGGTGGATCGCCTCGACCCGGGGGTCGTGGCACAGCTCGCGGCCGGTCTCGCCGCCGCCGTACACGACGCCGAGGAAGCCCGCCTCGATCAGCCCCGCGAACGCCCGCTCGAACAACGGGCCCAGGTACGCGTTGACCGGATTCGGCTTGAGCGCCACCACCCGGTTCTCGACGAACATCTGGTGCAGCACGTCGGTCGGCGCGATCGAGGAAATGTTCCCCGCGCCGAGCACCAGGGCGAGCAGGCCCGTTCCCGGCCGTCCTTCCGCCAGTTCGCGGTAGATCCGGCCCTGGCTCGGCGGGCGGTCCGGCAGGATCCACACCTCCGCGCGCATGTCGCGGAACAGGATGCGGTCGAAAGGCGAGGCCGGCATCACCGAGGCGATCGATTGGCCGCCGGCGCCCTCGCGCAGCGCGGGCGGGAACGGTTGTCCCTGCTGCTCCAGCGCCTCGCCCGTCAGGCGTAACGCGCGGAGCGTGGTCACCGGGCCGCTCAGCCACTCCTCGCCGGCCAGGGTCGAGCCGGGGTCGATTCCCTTGGCCAGACACGAGAGCCGGACCCACTCCTCGGAAACCGCCAGCACGCCCTCGCGGGCGCGCCGCAGCAGCTCGATCCGTTCGGGGATCCCGGTGCGGGCCCAGTCCGAGCGACGCGAGGACAGGCGGTCGAGCAGCACGTCGGCGTCGCGGGCGGGCGTCGGCTCCTGGGGCGGCGTGATGAGCGTGGGCATGGTTGGCCTCGGCGTAGGGGAACAGCATAGCGGATTGTGTTCCCGCGGGAAATCGCATATAAGGAATCGCGGGTCCATAACCGGTTGGGCAATACGATGAAGATCCCCTCGTTGCTGTTGCGACAGCTCTACACGTTCGGCAGCCTGGAGAACGCGGGCCGCGGCTTCCGTTTCACGCTCAAGAACCGCTTGAGCGATGCCAGCCTGACCCGTCTGAAGCGCGTCTCGATCGACGACCGCGAGGTGCCGCTGGAGCAGCTCACGTTGCGGCTGCCCGACGGGCGCGAGGTGCGTGCCGCCGACCTCGCGCCCGGTAACGCGATCACGTTTGGGTTGCGGCAGATCGTCGAGGTCCACGCCGCGGACGGACAGCTCGCGCCGGGCAAGCACGTGATCCGGATCGAGTTCGACGTCGAGCCGTTCGGCCGGCTGTCGTTCAAGGTCAAGGACGCGATCTCGAGCGGCGAGCGCAGGCGCGCCGGGATTCCGTACGACAAGGACGACGACTACGCGCCCGAGATGATCCGGCGCCGCCAGGAGTACGTCGAGCGCGCGACCAAGGTCAAGCTGAACCACATCAACCGGTTTTCGTTCGATCCGGCGATGGTCCGGGGCAACGTCGAGAACTTCACCGGGGTGGCCCAGGTGCCGATCGGGATGGCCGGCCCGCTACGGGTCAACGGCGAGCACGCGCAGGGAGAGTTCCTGATCCCGCTGGCCACCAGCGAGGGCACGCTGGTCGCCTCCTACAACCGCGGCATGAAGGTGCTCAACCTGTCGGGCGGGGTGACCTGCACCGTGCTGTCGGACAAGATGCAGCGCGCTCCGGTATTCGTGTTCGACTCGGCCCGCGAGGCGCGCGGGTTCCGGGACTGGATCAACGCCAACGTCGAACCGATCCGCGAGGTGGCCGAGGAGACTTCCTCCGTCGCCAAGCTGCTGTACATCGACAACTTCCTGTCCAACAAGTTCTGTTACCTGCGCTTCAACTACTCCACCGGCGACGCCGCGGGTCAGAACATGGTCGGGCGCGCGACCTTCGCCGCCTGCAGCTGGATCATGGAGCAGACGCTGCCCAAGCAGACCGTGCGCCGGTTCTACCTCGAGTCGAACTTCGCCACCGACAAGAAGAGCTCGCAGGTCAACGTGATCCGCACCCGCGGCAAGCGCGTCACGGCCGAGGCGACGATTCCGCGCGACGTGCTGATCGAGAACATGCGCGTCGAGCCGCACAGCCTGCACTACCACTCGCAGGTCGCGACGATCGGGGCGTTCCTGTCCGGCGCGAACAACAACGGCGCGCACTCGCCGAACGGCATCGCCGCGATGTTCATCGCCACCGGGCAGGACGTGGCCAACGTCTCGGAGTCCTCGGCCGGCATCCTCTACACCGAGCTGACCCCCGACGGCGACCTGTACCTGTCGCTGACCATCCCCTCGCTGATCGTGGCGACCTACGGCGGCGGCACCGGCCTGGCCACGCAGCACGAGTGCCTGGAACTGCTCGGTTGCGCCGGCAAGGGCAAGGTCAAGAAGCTGGCCGAGATCGTGGCCGGCGTGGCGCTGGCCGGCGAGATCTCGCTCGGCGCGGCGATCTCGTCGCTGGACTGGGTGTCGAGCCACGAGCGCTACGGCAGGAACCGCTGAGAGCTGCGCTCGCTAGAACGGGACCTCGGCACCCGACCACCCGGCGTCGCGGGGCCGGGCGCGCCTCAGCGCGTCTCTCGCGTCGACCCAGCCTTCGGAGGCGTTGCGGCCGGCCCGGCCACGGCAACGATTCAACAGACCCTTGCACCGCGCGTAGAACCTGAAGAAGGCGAGTAACCGTTCGCGGTCGACCCGGCGCAACGGGCGGTCGCTACAGATCAGCTTGTCGTCGTACAGCGAACGGTCGGTCAGCCCGATCGCGCCCAGCGCCTTGACGCGAACACGGCGGCCGCGCGGCAGACGCGGACCGAGCACCACGGCGTCCAGCAGGTCACCCTCCAGGCCGAGATAGTCGGGGACCGCGCCGTAGTTGAACGGGCAGGGAAGCGGCGAGACGAAATCGATGCGGCCCGACCAGCCGCGCTTGAGGAACGACCAGCGCGGGACCTCGATCACGACCTCGACCAGCGGGGCATGATCCGGAACGGCAAGCCCGGAGGCGCGATCGGAGAAGTCGACCATCGACGTATTCTACCGCGGTGTCAGGCAGCGGCTCACTCTGCTAGAATCCGCAGTCAGTTCGGCGCACGCGGCTTCAGCGGCCGTTGCGCCTCCACGGCAAACCAGCGAGCTTTCGATCGAGGGCCGTCATGAAGCGATTCGGTATCCCCGTCCTGCTCCTCCTCGGCTGCGCCGCCGCGCTGACGCCCGGTCACGCCGGCTCGGTCGAGCCGCCGCGCGAGGCGGCCGACGCGCTCGCGCCCGTCGACGGCCCGCTGCCGCGTTACCGGCTCGGCCCGAACGGCGAGAACGCGACGCCTCCGCCGGATCCGAACCAGCGCCGGACGCCCTTCGCGATCGACGCCCCGTGGATCGATTTCACACCGGACGTCTGCACGCTCTCCTCGCCGCCGGAGTACGCGCCGGTCGACGGCGTGCTGTACCGCTACCGTACGGGCGAGTGGGACGAGATCGTGACCGATCTCGTCGCGGACCTGACCGACGATCCGGCGAGCGACGAGATCGCCTACGTCGTCGTCGCGGACGCCGCGCAGCAGAGTCAGGCCGAGACGGACTTCACGGCGGCCGGGGCGGACCTGGGCAAGGTCAGCTTCGTCACGCTCCCCAACAACACGATCTGGATGCGCGACTACGGCCCGCACTTCATCGGCCAGGCGGGCGCCGACGCGATCGTGGACAGTCACTACTACCCGGGACGCCCGTCAGACAACTTCATTCCGACCCTGGTGGCCGACGACGTCTTCGCTCATCCGTCGTACGACATCCCGCTGTACTACTCGGGCGGTAACTTCCAGGCCTCGACCGACCGCCAGGGTTTCGTCACCGCGCTGATCTTCACGGACAACCCGGACCTCGACGAACCCGCGATTGCCGAGCTGTACCGCGAGTACCAGGGCGTCGACACGCTGCACATCTTCCCGCAGCTGCCGGGCAGCGTGGACGGCACGGGCCACATCGACATGTGGTTCTACCTCGTCGACGAGGACACCGTGATCATCGGCGAGTTCCTGCCGGGATCCGATCCCGACGCGATCCAGATCACCAACGACGCCGTGCCGTACATGGAGAGCCTGGGCTACGAGGTGTTCCGCGTGCCGGCGTTCAACGCGACCCACCCCGGCCAGGGCAACACGCACTACACCTACACCAACGCGTTCCGGGTCAACGACCGGATCTACATCCCGACCTACGGCGAGGGCGACCCGAGCTACGTGCAATACGACGACCAGGCGCTGGCAGCGTGGCAGCAGGCGGCGGGTCCCGGCGTCGAGATCGTGCCGATCAACTCCTACGACATCATCTGGGCCGCCGGGGCGATCCACTGCATCGTCAAGCAGGTACCGCGTTACACCGCCGGGCAGCCCGCGGCGTGCGCGACCGGCCCGGGCGGCGGCGAGCTGCTGGTACCGGGGACGCCGTACGAGATCACCTGGACCGCGACGGACGACGCGGCGATCGCGTCGGTGGACCTCTTCTACTCCGTCGACGGCGGGGCGACCTATCCGCCGGAGCAGACGATCGCGACGGGCCTGGCCGACGACGGCCGGCACGACTGGGTCGTGCCCGACGTCGAGACGGGACAGGCGCGGGTCAAGGTCGTCGCGCACGACGACCAGGCCAACACCGTGGAGGCGGTCAGCGAGTCGGACGTCGTCTTCGAGGGGGCCTTGCAGCGCGTCTACGACTTCGGCAGCGGCGCCGCAGTCGACAAGTTCGGCTGGGGCTACCAGACGTCGGGTTGGAGCTCGCTGGACGGGGTGCGCCGTCCGGCGGCGGTGAATACGCAGCTGTCGGCCGCGGAGTACGCCGCGCTGGCGGCCTCCGACGCAGTCGGCGGAAGCAGCGATCCGAACCGCTACATCAGCCCGTTCCCGTTCGGCCAGTCGACGCACATCTTCGAGCTGACGATCGAGGAGGATCCGGCGGAGATCCTCGACGTCGCCGTGCGCTGGGAGGGCTACGTGGCCGACTGCGCGCAGATGGAGCTGTACGTCTGGGACTACACGGCGGGACAGTGGTGCGACGGCGCCGGAAACTGCGGCGCGAACCGGTTCATGGACAACTTCGCCGGCAACCGCGACAACGTGCTGGAAGGTCACATCCGAAGCGACTTCGGCCGGTACCTCGACGGTAGCGGGCAAATGACGCTGCTGCTCTACGCCGAGCGGATCTTCAATCGGAGCTACCACGACTTCCTGTCGGTGACGGTGACGTACGACGTCTGCGCGGGGCCGGACCTCGACCTCGACGGGTATGCCGACGCCTGCGACAACTGCCTGTCCGCCGTGAATCCCGATCAGCAGAACGCGGACGGCGACGCGCGGGGCGACGCCTGCGACTGCGCCGCGGCGGACCCCGGCGCCTTCGCCGTGCCGTTCGAGATCGAGAACGTCGGCTGGGCGGCCGACGGGTCGCTGAGCTGGGACTCCGACGCGGTCAACTCGGGTCCGGCAACCACCTACGACGTGCTGCGCGGTGACGTCGGGCAGTTCCCGGTCGGCAGCGGAGCCGCCGAGACCTGCGAGGCCGGCGGGCTGGCCGACACGTCCCTCGGCGGGCTGCCGGAGCCGGCGGCCGGCAGCGGGCACTACTACCTGGTTCGCGGCGGCAACGTCTGTGGATACGGGACCTACGGCTCCGATTCGCTGGCCGTGGAGCGCAGCAGCACGGCCTGTCCGTGACGGCCGGGTTCGGCTGACCGCGGTGCGACAGCGCGGCGTCAACGCCGCCGATCATCCCGCACAACTAGAAGGCGGCGATCCCTTGGACCCCGGCGAAGCGGGGCAAGCCGTCCACCTCGCCGAGCAGGCTCAGGCTCCCGTCCAGCTCGATCCGCACCATGCCGATCGTTCCCGTGCCGCCGTTCAGCGTGTAGAGGAAACGGTTGCCTCGGGTCACCGCAAGGTCGGACGGAAACGCGGCGGACGATGGGAACTGGAGCGTCAGCCCGTCCTCGTCCAGCAGCTCGAGCGTGCCGTCCTCCCGGATCAGGTAGCCCGTGACGTTGTGGCTGCTGGTGTTGGTGACGTAGGCGAAGACCCCGTAGACGTCGTCGATCCAGCACGTGTCGCGCTGGAAGTTCCGCAACGAACGGGTCAACAGCTCGAGGCTGCCGTCGTCGCGGACGGCGTAGGAGGAGACGGCGTTGGGCACGACCTCGGAGACGAGCAGGTTGCCCCGGCGGTCAAACGTGAATCCGAAAGGGTACCCGCCGGCGGAGGGGCTCGTCACCGGCTCCGCCGCGGGCAGGCCGTCGGGCCGCAGCGGGAACACGCGGACCTGGTCCTGCTCCTTGAACACGACCACCAGCGCGTCCCCGTCCGGCGTGAACTGGACCTGTGCCGGGGTGGCACCCGTGTCGGGCGGGTTCGTCCCGCCGAGCGCGAACGCTCTCGTGGAACCCTCGATCGGTACGAGCCGGCCCTGGATCCCGACGCTGAAACCGGTGATGTTCCCGTCGCCGCCGGCGTTGAGCACGTACAGCCGGTTCCTGCTCCAGGTCAGGCTGACCGGGAAGCCGCCTCCCGAGCCGACCCTGTCGAGCAGACGCAGCCCCTCCCGCCGCACGCCGAACACCGACACGTCGTCGCTGCCGGCGTTGACCGCGAACAGCAGACGGTTGGAGCGGCTGAGGATCAGCGCGTTCTGCGAAGCGAGCGGATCGATCACCCCGCCGCTGCCCCAGCCGCCGGTCGGGTACCGGCCGAGCAGCGTGAGCAGCCCGTCGGAGTCCCTCGCGTACATCACGACCTCGTTGTTGCTGGCGGCGTTGGTCATGGCGAACACGGCGCCGGGCGTCGTCTTCGGTATTGGCTCCCCGGCCGCGGTCGGCATCGGGGCGATCAGCGCCAGGATCGAGACGACAAACGCCGGCCAACGACCCCGGGTTCGCAGAGAGGCGCGCGGCGCCGCGGATTTCGTGGTTCCTGTCCTCGACATGCTCTTCACGGCGCTCTCCCGCACCGCTTGCACCGGGCCCGACACTGTAGCCCGGCGCACTCGATCAGTAGTGCGACGGAGCATACAACACGGTATCGATCATCTTGACCAGGTAGCCCTCGCCGGGGACGATGTCGAACGGCGTCGCGCCGCTGCCGGGCTCGTAAACCTCCCAGGTGTCCGTTGCCTCGTTGTAGCGCTGGACGTTCTCGACGTGGCTGGCGCCGATGTCGTTGATCAAATCCAGCGCGTTGGCGGCGGTGCTGTGATACGGCAAGGCGATGTCGGATCTTGACAGGGAACGGTTCGAGTGGTAATTTCTGTAGCAACAGAACAGACGGACAGGAGTGAATCATGGTGGCTCTCGGTCCCGCGGCCCAGCGATTCGTGGTCCATTGGGGCGAAATGGGGACCCGGTGGGGGGTCAACCGCACCGTCGCCCAGATCCACGCCCTGCTCTACGTTTCACCGCGGCCGCTCACGGCCGAGCAGATCGCCCAGACCCTGTCCGTCGCGAGGTCCAACGTCAGCACCAGCCTGCGCGAGCTGCAGCGCTGGGGGATCGTCAAGGTCAGCCACGTCCTCGGCGACCGGCGCGATTACTTCGAGTCGCTGGAAGATACCTGGGACATGACCAAGGTGATCCTCGCCGAGCGCAAGCGCCGCGAGATCGACCCGACGCTGCCCGTGCTCGAGGCCTGCCTGGACGAGTGCGCGGCCGCCGATCCTCCCGATCCGCAAGTCACCGAGCGCCTGCAAAACATGCTCGAGCTTTTTCGCACGATGAACGACTGGCACCGGGACATCATGAGCCTGCCCAGCTCGCAGTTGAAACGGCTGGTCGGGATGCGGCAGAAAGTTCGCAAGCTGCTGCGCTTCGGAGCGTGAGCGATGGCGGTGGCACGGCTGAACACGGTCTGCCGCGAACGCGGACCGCACGAGCTCGCCACCCGGCTGCGCGATCTGATGGGCTGGATCGCCGACGACATGCGCGGTTTCGAGGCCGGTCTGGCCGAGCTCGAGCGCAACGGATCGGTCGTGAACCGCAGCGCGCACCATCTGATGGAACCGGGCGGTAAGCACCTGCGCCCGGTTTGCGTGGCGCTGGCGGCCAAACTGGGCAGCGGCTTCGGGCCGGCGGCGCGCGACCTCGCCTTGGCGGTCGAGCTGCTGCACAACGCCACGCTGCTGCACGACGACGTGATCGACCTGGGCGAGCGCCGCCGCGGTAAGCTTGCGGCCCGCCTGGTCTACGGCAACGCCGCCTCGGTGCTGGCCGGCGACTGGTTGCTGGTCGAGGCACTGAAACGGATCCGGCGCAGCGGCCACCACGAACTGCTGGCCCGGGCGCTCGAGACGCTGGACGAGATGATCGCCGCGGAGGCGATCCAGCTCGAAAACCGCGGCCGGATCAATCTGAGCCGCGAGGACTACTTTCGGGTGGTCGACGGCAAGACCGCAGCACTGTTCCGCTGGGCGATGCTCGCGGGTGCCACGGCGGGCGGCCTGCCAGCGGACCAGCGGATCGCGCTCGAACGCTACGGCACGCATTTCGGCGCTGCGTTCCAACTGGTCGACGACCTGCTGGATGTTGCGGGGGACGCGCGGGTGACGGGCAAGACCGCGTTCAGCGACCTGCACGAGGGCAAGATGACCTACCCGCTGCTGCTGGCGCTGGAGCGGGACGCCTCGATCCGGCGATTCGTGGAGCGGTTGCTCCGCACGCCGGCCGATGAGCCGTTGCCGCTACGACTCCGCGCTCGGGTGCGACGAGCGCTACTGACGAGCGGCAGCATCCGCGACTGCCGGGCGCTGGCCCGCCGCCGGGCGGAGGA
Source organism: Candidatus Polarisedimenticolaceae bacterium (assembly GCA_041629655.1). Classification (GTDB taxonomy): domain Bacteria; phylum Acidobacteriota; class Polarisedimenticolia; order Polarisedimenticolales; family Polarisedimenticolaceae; genus JBFKMV01. The sequence continues at coordinate 974 of JBFKMV010000035.1, read as the reverse complement.
CGCCATCGCATGCCTCGCGCCGCTGCCGGACGGGCCCGGCCGCGCCGCACTGGCCACGCTCGCCGCGGTCCCCGTCGAACGGGAGGGCTGAACGATGATCGTGACTGTCGATGCCCGCGCCGACAGCGAGGCGGTCCGGCGAGCCCTGGTCGACCGCGGCCTGTGGGTCACGCGCTTCGAGGCAGGGGACGAAGGCCCGGTTCAGTTCCTGGTCGAGAGCGGCTCGTCGGTGGCCAGCCCGAGCGACCTGCGCTCGCTGGAGGGCGTGGTGTCGGTCGCGACGCGGCCGTCACCGCACCCATGGCTCGATCGGCAGGCGTCGCAGGTCGACGTCGGCGGCGTGGCGATCGGTCGCGGCGCCGATCCGGTGTTGATCGCCGGCCCCTGCAGCGTGGAGTCGCCGGAAGGGATCCGCCGCATCGCCGCGCGCCTGGCCGGGCGCGGCGTGCGCTTCCTGCGCGGCGGCGCGTACAAGCCGCGGACCTCGCCGCACTCTTTCCAGGGCCACGGCTCGCGCGCGCTGCGCTGGATCCGCGACGCGGCCGACGCCCACGGCATGCTGGTGGTCACCGAGGCGATCGGCGTCGAGGAGCTGGCGCCGGTCGCTGAAGTCGCCGACCTGCTTCAGATCGGCTCGCGCAACATGCACAACCCGCCGCTGCTGCGGGCGGCCGGAGCCACGGCGAAGCCGATCTTGCTGAAGCGCGGCATGGCGGCCTCGGTGGAGGAGTGGCTGCTCGCCGCGGAGTACTGCCTGTGCCACGGCGCCGCCGGGGTGGTCTTCTGCGAGCGCGGCGTGCGCAGCTTCGAGCCAAGCATGCGCCATCTGCTCGACCTCGGCTCGGTGGCGCTGCTGGTCCACGTCCACCGGCTGCCCGTGATCGTGGATCCGTCGCACGGCGCGGGACGACGCGACCTGATCGCCCCGCTCAGCCGTGCGGCGATCGCCGCCGGGGCTGCCGGCTTGATGATCG
>JBFKMV010000034.1:0-33254 GCA_041629655.1 Candidatus Polarisedimenticolaceae bacterium | reverse complement strand
GGCGCAGCTTCTCGCACTCCGCGTTGTTCAGCGTGTGGTGGATCAGTCGCGGCAGGATGTGGTTGCGGTAGAGGCCCACGAAACCCCCGGACCGGTGCGTCGGCTCGAAGTCGGTATCGGACGCCCGACCCGTACGGAGGATATCGCGTCCGGTCCGGAGACCTCCGCAGAGCAGCCACGGCTGGCGAACTTCGCGACGGACCCGGTCCGGTTAGCGCACCGCTCGTCGCGGAGATTGCATTAGACTCCGGGCCGGAGCCGTGGACGACGGATGCGGACTCGCAAACGACAAAGCGGAGGGGTTGAGATGAGGCAAGCCGACCGTCCGAGGAGAAGATCGATCCTGCGGCGAGTGCGGTTGGTAGGGCCGGTTTTCGTAATTGCTTTTCTGATCTCGGTCCCGAGCCGGGCGGACCTGTTCGCAACCGATGATCTTCGCGTGTTCGCGGACTTCCGGGCCCGGCTCGAAGCCGACTGGGATTCCAGCCGCTCCGACGGCTCCGAACGCGCGGATCGCAATCGTCTGCGCGTCCGCGTCCGCATCGGCGCGCAGTACGATCCCAACGAGCACGTGTCCTTCGGCGTCCGTTTGCGGACGGGGTCGGATGACTCCCAGCAGTCGCCGCACATCACGATCGTCGACTTCGACGACAACGCGACCGGCGACGCCCACGCCAATCTCGACAAGTGGTACCTCGAGGGCCGGACCAAGCGTGCCTGGGGTTGGGCCGGTCGTAACGGGCTTCCGTTCTGGAAACAGAACGAGCTCTACTGGGATGACGACGCGACACCCGCGGGCCTGGCCGGCGGATTCAAGGCCGGCATCGGCGACAAGGGGAGCATCGCGATCAACGCCGGTCTGGTGTCGCTGCCCGCCGGGATGCAGGATTTCGTCGGCAACATGACGCTGGGGCAGATCGTCTACTCGACCGAGATCGGCGACGGCGGCCTGACGGTTGCCGTCGGAGCGCTCTCGATGGAGGGCGAGAGCGAGACCGCATTCCCGGCCGTCGCGCTGCTGGAGAGCGGCAACGGAAGCCGCGACTACGAGATCTGGATCGCCAGCGTCCAGGGCAAGCTGCGCGCGGGCGATCGGCTGCTGACGCTGGGCGCCGACCTCCTGCACAATGCCGAGAACTACCCGGACACGGATCCGATGAACCCCGGCAGCCCCGAGCAATTCACCTTCGACAATCGCAACGAGACCGACGGCCGCGTGTTCTCCGCTCTGTACGGCGGAGGTGAGGACAAGGGCGGTTGGCTGGCCGGCTATTACTACGCCCACATCGAGACGCTGGCCGTGAACAACTCGTACTCCCAGGACGACTGGGTGCGGTGGGGCTCCCTGAGCGGCCAGACCCGCGGAAGCAACATCAAAGGGCACGAGTTCCGCTTCGTCTACAACCTCGGCGAGCGGACGAATCTCGTCGCCCGGCTGTACGTCGTCGAGGCGGTCAACGGCATGGAGGACGGCAAGCGCTTCCGACTGGACCTGAACCGCAAGTTGTGAGAGCCGCCCCGGGTGCTCGATCGCCGCTTGCGCCCCCCCCCGGACTCCCGACGATCGACCATGCTATCGAACGCGACAACGGGGCCCGGAGCGGGCCCCGTTGAGCATGCCTCGCAGCCGGTCCAAGCGCCGGCGTTAGTCGTCGAATCCGTCGCTGAGCGTTCCGAGGAACGCCACGATCGCCGCCTCGGCCTCGGCGTCCAGCTCCAGGTCGCCCAGCGGCACGCCCTCGAACAGCTCGCGATTGACGTTCTCCTCGACCTCGGGCGCGGGCCAGTTCTCCTCGGCCACGTCGCGGGTGTTGTAGAAGTGCACGACGTCCTCGAGATTCTTGAAGAAGCCGTTGTGCATGTAGGCCTTGGGGAAGCCCTTCCCCGGACGCCGGTCGACGTTCCGGACGGTCGGGATCTTGTGCTTGCCCATGTTCTCGTCGGCCTTGGCCGCCCACAGCGGGTTGGGGTGGCCCGCGAGGATCGCGCCGAGACCCAGGTCCACGAAGTTCTCACCGTCGGAGTTGATCGGGTCGCCGTTGTCGTCCAGCACGGTGTCCATGTCGTAGAACGGGTTCTCCGGGTTCCGCGGCACACCGATGTTGTCGTAGCTGAAATCGGTGAACAGCGGCGGACTCCCGCCGGGTCCCGGGACGTGGCTGACATGGCACGGCGAGCAGTACTCGCCGAACTCGATCAGGCCGTCGAACTCCTGGTCGCTCAGGATGTGCCCGGGGTCCAGAACGGCTTTGTCGCCCTCGGCCAGGCCGCACGCCTCGGCGGTGTTGCCGGCGTCGAGACACGCCCGCCAGTAGACGTCGAACTGGGAGTCGAACGGGCTGACCTCCGGCGAGCCCTCGTACGCCGCGATCGACAGCGCGATGCGGTCGTAGGTCGCGTCGACGCCGGCGCCGCAGTCGAGCGACCCCGGTCCCCAGACCTCCTCGAACAGATCGGCATACTTCGCGCGGGCGACCTTCTGGCACACCACCGCCTTGCTCGGGTTGTTCTGTTCCACGTCGACCAGGAACGGCCCCAGCGCCTGGTCCGCGGCCGGGTTGCCCAGCGCCTCACCCGTGGCACGGCCGTCCCACAGCATGCCCCCGACGAACTCCCCGCTCGTCATGTCGAGATGGAAGATCGGGCTGAAGGTCGAGTAGGCCGAGGTCGGTGGCTTGCGGTTGCCGAACCGGGTCGGCACCGCTCCCCGATACACGCCGCCGTGCAGGTTGATGCCGGGAATGTCGCCGGTCCAACCCGCCGTGGCGCCGTGGCAGGTCGCGCACGACTGCGATTGCGCCGGCTCCGAGATCGGGTCGAAGAACAGGTGCTTGCCGAGCTGCTGCATCGGCGTCAGCTCCGTGTCGCCTGCGGCCAGCGACCAGCCCGCGACGAGCAGCAGCACGCCCGCAAGGGCGACGACGATCGGGACTCCACGTTGTCTCATGACGGTCCTCCACTCGGTTGCAGTGTCTGATCAGGGATGGAATCACCCGTGCTCGAAGCCTCGCCGAACAGGTGCGGCCGACACAAGACGTACAAATTGACCAAAGACACCCCTTGAGGTCCGGGCCACGCGGGGCGGTTTCCGGGAACGCTCAGCGCAGGCGGCCGAGCCCGGGTACGAAGCGACCCGTCGAGCGGGCGTACGCGCGATAGGCCTCGCCGTGGGTCCGGAGCAGGTAGGGCTCCTCGATGGCGCGGACCTGAAGCTCGAGCCCGGTCAGCGCGCACAGGGCGGCGGCGATCGCGACCGCGTTGGGAACCAGCAGCACCAGGCCGGAGACGGCGAGCAGCATCCCGGTGAAGATCGGGTTGCGCACGTGGCGGAACACCCCGTCGGTCACGAGCGCCGTGCGCTCGTCCGTGGCAACGCCGATGCGCCACGAGGCGCCCATCCGCGACTGCGCGACCACGGTCAAGGCGAGGCCGAGCAGGAAGGCGGCGATGCCCGCGCCATGCAGCAGCGGGCGGTCGAGCGCGGGCAGCGGCGCCAGCCCTGCGGTCAGCTCGAGCACGGGCGCCAGCGGCGCCGCGACGAGGCCGACCAGCAGCAGGACCGAAGCGGCCCGCGCGGTCGCGCCGCCGCTGAAGCCGCGAAACCCGCTGTCGCCGGTCCGGCGGTAGTGCCGGAGCGTCCGCCAGCCGAACGCCACCAGCAGGAACACCGCGTAGGCTGCCAGGGCCAGCTTGGGGATGGCGTCCTCCGGTACCTGCAATCTCCCTCCGCTCGGCGCATCGCCGCCGCTCGACCGCCCCAGTATGCGCCGGGCCCCGGGATATGTTTCCGATACTCTCGGGTTAACATCGGCGCAAATGCGCTCCAACGTCGAACAGGGCGCCCCGGCCGGCGCTCCGGGTTGGACCTACGACCTGTTCCGGAAGCTGTTCGGCCGCTCGTTGAGGGTGTTCTTCCGTCAGATCGAGGTCGAAGGCGCCGAGCACGTGCCGGAGAGCGGCGGCGGGATCCTGATCGCGTGGCACCCCAACGCGGTCGTCGACGGGATGCTGCTGGCCGCCGAGTGTCCCCGTCCCGTGACCTTCGGCGCACGGCACGGCCTGTTCGCCGTGCCCCTTCTCGGCTGGATCTTCCGCCAGACCGGAACCGTACCGATCTACCGAACGGTCGACATGCAGGGGACCGACGAGGAGATTCGACGCGCCGCCAACCTGCGGTCACTCGACGCGCTGGCGCGCGCCGTCGCGGAGGGACGATTGGTCTGTCTGTTTCCGGAGGGCCAATCGCACGATGCTCCGCACCCGGCGCCGATGAAGACGGGAACGGCCCGGCTGCTCGAGCGGGCGAGGGAACTGGGCGGTGACGAGGAGGATCCCTTCGTCATCCCGGTGGCCCTGGATTACGGGGCCAAGGACCGCGGGCGCAGCACGGTCCTGCTGCGCTTCCATGCCCCGCTCGTGCTGCCGGGTGAGCTGTCGCGCCGGCAGCCCGGCGAGAGCGAGCAGGCGTTCTACGCCCGGATGCGGGCGATCACCGACGTGTTCGAGCGCGCGATTCACGACGTCGTCCTGGCCACCGACGACTGGGACAGTCACCGTCTGATGCACCGCACACGCAAGCTGATCCGTGCCGAGCTTGCTCGCCGGCGGGCGACCGACCCGGGACCCGCGACGCTCGGCGAGAAGCGTGCCGGATTTGCGCGCGTCTGGACGGCTTACCGCGCCACAGTCGCCCGGAACCCCGACGGCGTCGAGGCGCTCCTGGAGCGGCTCGCCGAGTACGACCGCGCGCTGCGGGAGATCCAGCTCGAGGACCACGACCTGGACCGCGATCGCGCCGCCGCGGCGGAGCCCTTCTTGCCGCCCGTCGCGCGGGCCGGGCTCTCCCTGGCGCTGCTGACCCCGCTCGCCTTGTTCGGTTACGCCACCAACGGGTTGACCGCGTTGTTCCTTGCCGTCCTGGCGCGGGTCGCCGGACGCCAGGCCAAGGACCGCGCGACGATCAAGGTCCTCGGTGGGATGCTGCTGTTGCCGCTGACCTGGATCGCCGTGGGGATCCTGGCCGGCGTTGCGGTCAGCCGCTGGGTCACCCCGCCACCAGGAGCTGCCGTGACGGCGGGGATCGGCATCGCCGCCGCGCTGTCCAGCATCGCCGGAATGAGCGCCGGGTTCGCATTCAACCGGATCGTCTCGGAGACGCTGCGACGGGTTCGCGTGCGCGCGCGGCGCCTCCGGCATCGCGGGTTGATCGAACGCTTGCTCGGCGAGCGATCGGCACTGTTCGATGACATGCTGGCGGCGTCGGAGGGGATCCGACTGCCGGGACGGGTCACGGCGGACGGGGTCGTGCGGCCGGAGTGAGCGCCCAGGCCTGAACGGCGACTGCTCGTTATATACTCGCGACGAAGCTGACGCCCAGGCACGGCAAACGTGCGGGTCGCGGCCGGCCTCGGTGAACGGCCGAGGCCGCAGCCGATCCCACGGAGTCCCGCTTGACCTCGAGATTCAGTCGTTTTTTCGTGCCCCTCGCTGCGCTGTTCACGAGTTTTCTACCGGCACATGCGGATCTCTGGTACGAGCACTACGCCCGAGCGGAGGATGCGCTGAGCGCACAGCGCTGGGAGGCGGCGGTCAACGAGCTCAACGAGGCGATCGCCCGGCGCCCCGAATCGGGCGCGAGGGTCAACACGCTCGGGACGGCGTTCATCGGCTACTTCCCGTACTTCAAGCTGGGAATTGCCTACTACAACCTGGGCCGGCTTGACGACGCGCTGACCGCTTTCGATACCGAGGAGCAGCGAGGGGCCATCACGAAATCAGCGCGAGACATTGGCAACCTACGAACGTTCCGACGGCTGGTCCAGGAGGTGAAGCAAGCGGCGGCGCGTTCCGAACAGGAGAGACTAGAGACGATGGTGGCTCGGGCCATCGACGAAGCGGAACTTCTCGAACGGCAAGGTAAGCTCGACGACGCCATGAACGTCATCACGCAAGGACTGGCGTTGGACCCCGACCACTCCGAGGCCAATGCCGTCATCGCCCGCCTTAGGAAAGCGCTGGCACAGAGTGAGCTTGATCGCGAGCGTCAGCAGCAGGCCGCGACCCTCGTGACGCGGGGCAGACGCCTGCTCGGCGAGGGCAAGTTCGACGAAGCTTCCGCACTCTTCAGCCAGGCACTGTCGCTGAACGATGTCGAGGAGACGCGCAGCCTGCTCGACGAGTCGCAGCGGAAGTTGCGCGAGCAACTCACGGTCCAGCACCAAGGATCACGCGTCGCCGCCTTGCTGGCAGAGGCCAGAGGCCTGGAACAGCGCGAGCAGTTCGACTCGGCACTCGAGCGACTGCAGACCTTGCTTGCGCTCGATCCGCAAAACGCGCCGGCCCTTGCAATGAGAGGTAGCATCGTCAAACGGCAAGCGGAGGTCGCCCTGGCGCAGCGCACGGGCGCGCAGGTCGACGCGTTGCTTTCTGACGGCGTCGCCCGGCTGAACGCGGGCGATTATCGTGAGGCGCTGAGTCTGTTCAACCGGGTGATCGCCCTGGACGCAGGGAATGCACAGGCGTCAACCCATCTGGCTCAGGCTTTCAACGGGCTCAACCGGGAAATCCTGGCCGGTGGAGCCGTGCCGGTGCTCACCAAGGCCACTCCCGTCGTGCTGCTGGGCAGCGTCGGAGGCATCGTGATCTCCGGCGCCGATGCCGTTTTTTCCACCGCACCCTTGGTCTTCGTCGAGTCCTGGTCCCGCCCCGAGTTCTTCGTCAGTGGAACGGTCATCGACGATCAACCCCAGGTGGAGCTCGTCATCGAGACCGCGAGCCAGACGGCACCCGGCTTGGTCGAGGTTCGTCTGACGAAGACGCTCGAGGGCACCCGTCTTCGAGACGGTGTCTATCACTTCGACTTCAACGAGGCGCTCGACCTCGCACCGGGACGGGCCGCGCTGAAGGTCGCCGTGATCGACGTCGACGGGCTGAGCGACGCCGCGGAGGTGGACGTCGTTTACGAACTATCCACGATGCGTTCCCCGTGGTTCTGGAGTCTGGTCGTCGCCATGCTCGTCGCGATCGTGGCAACCACGGTGTCGCTCCGCGTCCGCAAGCGACGTCGGCTCCTGCGTCGCCGCTTCAATCCCTACGTCGCCGGTGCGCCGGTGACTCGTGACGAGCTGTTCTTCGGCCGCACGAAACTGATCTCCAGGATCCTCCAGACGGTGCATAACAACAGCATCCTGCTGTACGGCGAGCGTCGTATCGGCAAGACGTCGCTGCAGCATCGGCTGAAGAAGCGACTCCAGGAGCTCGACGATCCCGACTATCATTTTTTTCCGGCCTTCATCGACCTCCAGGGCACACCGCAGGACCGGTTCTTCGCCACGCTGGCCCACGACCTGTTCGAGGAGCTGGCCGGACAGCTCGATGGACTTCAGCCCGCGAAGGACCCCTCTGGCGGAGATTACGACTACCGGGAGTTCGTGCGGGACGTGCGCGCGGTCCTGCAGCACCTGAGGCAGAAGTCGCAGAAGAGGATCAAGCTGGTTCTACTGATCGACGAGGTGGACGAGCTGAACGCCTACGATCCGCGGATCAACCAGCGCCTGCGCAGCCTGTTCATGAAGAGCTTCGCCGAGGACATGGTGGCCGTGGTTTCCGGTGTCGGGATCAAGAAGCACTGGGAGAGCGAAGGGAGCCCCTGGTACAATTTCTTCGAGGAGATCGAGGTCAAGCCGTTCCGCAGGAAAGACGCCGAGCAACTGGTGACCAAGCCGATCCGCGGCATCTTCGAGCTGGAGCGAGGTGTCGTAGACAGGATCATCGACCTTGCCGACTGTAAGCCCTACCTGATCCAGAAGCTCTGCATCGCACTGGTCAACCGGCTTCACGACGAGCGGCGGCGTCGCATCACCATCGCCGACGTCGAGGCGCTCGGTCCTCCCCCGGAAGCGGAGGTGGTTTGATGGCGACGGCGCCGTTCGTGGTCGGGCAATGGGTCCGCGGGGAGCGGTTCTACGGCCGGGACGCCCTGCTGGAGGAGATCCTGGAAGGTCCCCGAAACTGGCTGTGGCTGCTGGGTACGCGCCGCATCGGTAAGACCTCGCTGTTGAAACAGGTCGAGCACGTCACCGCGAAGGAGAGTCCGCCCCGCTACTTCCCCGTGTTCTGGGATTTCCAGGGCTCCGACAGCTCGTCCGAGCTCCACATGGGATTCACCGATGCGCTGCTGGACGCGGAGGAGCGGCTCCAGGAGGTCGGCGTCGAGGTCTCTGACATCGAGCACCAGGACCTGTTCATCTCGCTCGGCAAGCTGCGGCGGCAGCTTCGCTCCCGCTCCCGCAAGCTGCTCCTGCTTTGCGACGAGGTCGAGGAACTGCTCAAGCTCAACCAGCGCGAACCGCCCCTGTTGAGAAAGCTGCGACGCGCGATGCAGTCGTCAGAGGACGTGCGCTCGGTACTCGCGTCGACTATTCGTCTGTGGGCCCTGGCCGACGAGCGCGGCGATACCTCCCCATTCCTGCACGGCTTTTCCCCGCCGCTGTACATCCATAACCTCGACGTGAACTCGGCCCGGGCGCTGATCCGGCAGGCCAACCTCCCGTCCGACAGCCGTCCGCGCTTCGACGAGGATTCCGTCGAGGCGATCCGGGAGCGATGCGACAACCACCCGTACCTGATCCAGGTGCTCTGCAAGCGTTGCCTCGAATTGGGCGATCTGGACGAGGCCGTCGAACAGGTAGCGACCGACTCGATGGTCAGCCACTTCTTCTCCGTGGACTTCGAAATGCTGTCGGTGGAAGAGCAGGGCATCCTGGGAGTGATCGCACGCTCGGACGCGTCGAGCAGCAAGACCATCCAGGAGAAGCTGTCGCTCGAACCCGACGACCTCGCCGGCCGTCTCAATCGGCTCGAGCATCTCGGCTACCTTCGCCGCAACGAGCAACGGGAGTTCGTGCTGGCGAACTACTTCTTCCGGCGGTGGTTTCGGCAACAGCCCGACCTCTACGCTGGTAGCGGCCGGAGTCGGACGCGACGACAGGAGTTCGGGCACACGGCGGTGACGCAGGACCTTGAACACACCGGTTTCGCCGGGCGGTACGACCTGCTCCAGAGAATCGGCGCCGGCGCCATGGGGGTCGTGTACAAGGCCTACGACTGGATCATCAAGGATCTGATCGCGATCAAGTTCCTGCGTCCGGAGTACTCGGAGCGTGAGGACTCGCTAGAGCGATTCCGTCAGGAGATCTGGCTTGCGCGCGACCTGGGCCACCCGGCGATCCTGCCGCTCTACGATCTCGGCGAGTGCGAAGGCCAACGATACCTGACGATGAAGTGGATCGAAGGCGGAACCCTCGCTCGCCTGATCCGCCTGCACGGGCCGATGCCAATCGAGGACATCGTCGCGATCTCGCTCAAGCTCGCCTCAGCGCTAGAGCTCGCACACTCCAACCACGTGATCCATCGTGACATCAAGCCGCAAAACGTGTTGATCGACGACCGCAAGCAGCCCTATCTCACGGACTTCGGCCTGGCACGGCTTCGAGACAGTCCGGGCATGACGAAGGACGGTGTGTTTCTCGGTACTCCGGACTATGCCTCGCCCGAGCAGGCGAGTTTGCAGCCGGCCGATGAGCGCTCCGACCTCTACTCCCTGGGAGTGGTGATCTTCGAAATGGCCACCGGCGAACGTCCGTTCGTCGCCGAATCGACTCGAGGGGTGCTCGAGTTGCATCGAACCCAGCCACCGCCGCTGCCCCGCAGTCGGCGTCCCGAGATTCCCGAGGTGCTCGAGGGCATCATCCTGCGTTGCTTGGAAAAGGACCCGCTGGCTCGATTCGACGACGCGGGAGCCCTGGCACGGGCGTTCGAAGAGGGCCCTTGAGCCGCGCGCCGCGGCGGGTTCCGGCTTCCGGCCTCTTCCCCGCCGGAGTCGCCTGTCTGGCAATCGTGTGCCTGGCGGCCTCGCCGCAGGCGCTCGCGCTCACCGATGAGGAGATCTTCCGCAACTTCCAGTTCAACCTGATCAACCCCGGGGCCCGCTCGATGGGACTCGCCGGTGCGTTCGTTTCCCTGGCGGACGACGCGACCGCGGCCCGTGCCAACCCGGCCGGCCTGAGCTTTCTTCCCGCGGAGGAGTACTTCGTCGAGTTTCGTCTCACCGATAACGCGGCGCAATCCTCGATTCGGAACGAGGTCCTGCCAGCGGGGATACGGACGTTCGTGGCCACCGGGACGAACTTGGACGACCAGGCCGTCTCGAGCTTCGCAAGTTACGTGGTGCCGTTCGAGCGCTGGACCCTGGGCGCTTCGATCGAGCGGCTCGTCAACACCAGAAACGCGACGCTCAGTCGGTTCGCGTTCACCTTTCCCGATTCGCCGGGAGCTTTTCTCGCCGAGGGTTCAGGCTTCATCGACGTCCAAGTCGTCAACTACAACATCAGCGCCGGCTTCCGACCGACCGCACGGTGGGGCGTCGGCATCACGATCACCGGGTCGCGTCTTGACGTCGAATCCCAGGTGGAAAACCTGATCGTCGACATCGGCGCCAACGTGGCCGATCGAGAGATCCTCGAGCCTACCCTGGATCTGCGAACCTCGATTCGGGATCACGACGAGGATGTCGCCGGCAGCGTCGGGTTGATCTACAAGGCGACCGGGAACTGGAGCGTCGGTGCTGTGTACCGCTTCGGAGCGGACTTTTCGCTCTCGCAGCGCATCGACCCGCCGCGGGACACGAACCAGGACGGAATCGTCGATGAGGGGCTGGACACCTTCGCCGTGCGTGAGCGACTCGGCCCGAGCTTTGCCAATCGGTTCCACCTGCCGGACAGCTACGGCGCCGGTGTCAACTGGCGCCTTTCCGATCGCTTCAAGCTGGCGCTGGATGTCGAACGGGTGCTCTATAGCACGCTGCTCGACGACTACGTGGCCGGGGTGAACCTGCTCACCGGCGAGGATGCCCGCTTCACGATCGACGATGCAACGGACGTCCGCCTGGGAGCCGAGTACTTCGTGTTCCCCGGGGACGTGCCGCTGGCCCTGCGTGGCGGCGTGTTCACCGAGTCGGACAGCACGATCCGCGCGGTGAGTACGGGATCCGGAGGTTTCGCCACCACGGACGTGTTCTCCGGCCGGGCAACCCGGCTTCACGGTGCGCTGGGCATCGGTGCGACGTGGCGGCGTTTTCAGCTCGACATTGCCGCCGATTTGTCGGAAACCGACAACGAGTACCTGATCTCGGTCTACTATCGGGGCCGGTAGCGCGGGGGAGGAAGTCTTGGCGAGGCGGTCCGCAACGGGCATCGTCGTGCTGACTGCACTGGCGATCGGTATCGGAGCGATGGCCTCCTGCAAGGAGGGGAACCCGCTGTCGAGCGGGATCGCGCCCGCCACGGCAGGTTTCGAGCCCGACGCGGTGCCGTCTGGTATCGCCGACCATCACGTTTCGCTGCGCGTGCGCTCGATCGGCGGCGGCCGCATCGTGCTCGACGTGCTGGTCACCCAGGTCGACCAGCCGGTGACCGGGATCGCGCTCAAGCTGACCTACCCGAAGACCTTCAGCCGCTTCATCGGGTGCGCGGACGGGGAGTTGTTCCCACCGGGCGGCCGCTGTTTCTTCGCCGAGACCGAGCCGGGGTCGGGGGAAGTGTTCATCGGTCGCAGCGTGGCCGATCCGACGGAGTCCACGGTTGTCGAGGGAGGCAAGGTGATCGTGCGCGTCGAGTTCCTGACCTTCGGCAAGGGCGCCGGGCCGATCGTCTTCGAGGGGCAGAATCTCGGCGGCGGCGACGCCACCGCCCTGCTCGACGCCGCCGGCGAGCCGATCTTCATGCGCTGGTACGCCGGGACCCTGATGGGTACGTAGGAGGTTCCTGTCATGTCCCCACTCCGTGCCCTGGCAGCGGCGCTTGCGCTGATCCCCCTGGCAGCGGCGCTTTGGACCGGACTCGAGAACATGACGGGAGACGGGAGCGCCTTCCCGCGCGACGCGGCCCGGGAGTCCGGCGGATCGCCGCTCTTCCTACGGCCGGCAGCCGGCCCGGGAGGCGCGCCGGGTGTCGCATCGGGGCCCGGGGCGGTAGAGGTGTCCCTCCTGCGCAGGCATCGCGGCGACGGCGAGAAGCGCTCGCGTCCCGAGCGCGCCGGCCCGCGTCGGGCGGCGGAGGAACGGAGTCGCCGCCGTACGTCCCGGCGCCGTCCCGGGCTGGCTCCCGTTCCGCGCGTGCAGATGCGTGTCGACACGAACGAGGTCTCCGTCGGCGACACGGTCCTCGTCAAGGTGTGGATCTCGGGGGTGACCGACGTGGGCAGCGTGCCGTTCCATGTGCTGTTCGATCCCGCGGTGCTCCGGTTCGAGCGTGGAATCGAGGGCCCGTTCCTGGGTGGAGACGGCCGCCAGACGGTCTTCGCCGCGGCGCCGACCCGAGACCGGACCCGCGTCGTCGTCGGACTGTCCCGCCTCGGCCGCGGCCAGGGCCTCCGCGGCTCGGGCGAGCTGTGCGTCCTGGAGTTCACGGCGGTGGGTGCGGGCGACGCCGGGCTGTCCTTCGCACGTGCCAGGGTGCGGGACTCCGAGAACCGGATCGTGCCGGCCACCTTCGACGGAGCCGTCATCGGGGTGCGCTAACCCGGGCCTTGCCTCAGCCCGACGTGCAGTCGTTGCGGCAGCCGTCACCGTTGTTCGCGTTGCCGTCGTCGCACTCCTCTCCGGCCTGCGGAATCCCGTCGCCACAGACCGTGCAGTCGCCCCGGCAGAGGTTGCCGCTTGCGCCCGCGGGGCTCCCCGGAGGATCGCAGGTCTCGCCGGGATCCAGAATTCCGTCGCCGCAGGTCGGAATGCTGCAATCGTTCCGACACCCGTCCAGGTTGTTGCTGTTGCCGTCGTCGCATTCTTCGCCGGGGTCCTGGATCCCATCGCCGCACACCGTGCAGTCGCTGCGGCAGATGTTGCCGCTCGCGCCCGCGGGATCGCCGGGAGGGTCACAGGTCTCGCCGGGATCCAGCGTGCCGTCCCCGCACACCGGCCCCTCGTTGGTGCAGACGGGCGAGCAGCCGTCGCCGCCGACCACGTTACCGTCGTCACACTCCTCACCCGGCTCGAGGTTGCCGTTGCCGCAGGCGCCTTGCGTCTTGTAGTGGTACACCCCGCCCGGCGGCAGGTCGGCACTCTCGTCGGTCCAGGTGCGCTCCGACGTCTCGACCAGCAGGTTGGACGGGTCGACCAGGTCGACCGGACTGGTGCTGCGGTAGATGCGGAACAAGGGTTGTCCGCCGGTCCAGTCCAGCGTCACGTTCTCGATCGCGGGTCCGCGCGAGGCCTCCAGATCCAGCCCGTCCTCCGAGGCCGATCCGGCAACGGTGACGGTGAGCAGCAGGAATCCGGCAAGTATTCGGTGTTTCGCGATCATGGTGCCTCCACCGCGAGCCCCGTGAACGGGATCCGCAACGCGCCACGGTCGGGATCGTCGCTTTCGACCACCAGCTCGCCCTCCAGGGCGCCCGGCGCGTCGGGAGCGTAACGGACCGCAAGCTCCAGAAAGCTGAACGGGGCGACCCGCGGCGGCGCGCTCTGCGTCTCGTCGATCTCCGGAATCGTGGTCACAGCCGTATGGGACGGGGTGACCCGCCGGATGGTCAGCTCCGAGAAACCGAAGTTGGAGACGCGGACCTTGCGGGTGACGGCGTGGCCGACCTGGACCGTGCCGAACCGGATCGTGGACGGCGCGAACCCCACCCGCTGCCCCGGCGGCCCACCCGCCGTGGCATTGACGTCGACCGACGCTCCGCTCACGAAGGAGACCTCGTCGACCGTGGCTCCCGCAGAGTCGAGCAGCGCCGGTGCGGCTCGACCCACGCTCACGAAGTCGACCGGCGTGGCTCCTTCGCGACGCGCTCGGAAGAAGACGCGCAGCAGGGATTGCGGTCCCGGCGCCACCCGGTCGACGTTGGGGAGCCGGCCGATCGCCACCGTGACGAGCCCTGGCGTGCCGGCGCCGATCGCGTAGACCGGCAGGAAGCCGGGTTCCGCGAGATAGGTACCGGGCCCGAAGCCGGCGTACCCGAGGACCTCGGGATCGTAAGCCAGGCCGAAATCGGCTCCGGCGACCGGCACGGCGTCCGCCTGCACGGCGACGCGCAACGCAATCACGTCACCCTGGACCGACTCCTGTTCGACTACCCCCGTGGCCGGAGCGAGAGCGGGCGATCCCGCGCCGAGAGCGGCGCGTAGCGGAGACGCCGCAACGTTCACACGGCCGAAGCGGTTCGCCAGCAGCGCCAGGTCGTCGCCGTCGATCAGCCCGTCCAGCGTGGCATCGACGTTCTCCCGGTAGCACTCGTCCGCGATACCGCAGCCGATCGACCTCGCGACCGCGTTGACGTCGAAGCCGTCGACCCGGTTCGAGCCGTTCAGGTCGGCGCGCAGCTCGAGACCGTTGAACAGCGCGATCAGCCGGTTCCGCTGGAGGCTGGTGACGACGACGTCGTCCAGCCCGTCCAGGTCCAGGTCAGCCACGCCTACCGCGCGCGGGTCCGGACCGATACCGAGATCGGCGACCCGCGAGAACCGGCGGTTCCCGTCGCCGAGCAGCACGGTGACGATGTCGTCGAGCAGGCAGGTCACGACCAGGTCCTGGTGGCCGTCGTCGTTGAAGTCCCCCACGGCGGCGGAGTCGGGCCCCTCTCCCACGGGTACGTTCCGGACCACCGAAAAGCTGCCCGTCCCGCTGCCGGAGAGGAGGCTGACGGTGTTGTCGCCGAAGTTCGTCGTGACGAGGTCGATCGTTCCGTTGGCGTCGAAGTCTGCGGCGACGACGGCCCTGGGATTCCGGCCCACGACGAACACGCCGGACAGGCGGAAGCTGCCGTCGCCGTTGCCGAGCAGGATCAGGACCTGGTCGTTCGCGACGTTGGTCAGCGCGAAGTCGTCGACACCATCGGCGTCGAAATCGCGTGCAACGACCGACAGGTGCCCGGCGCCCAGCGGGACGTCGGCGGCCCTCGTGAACCCGCCCGCTCCGTCTCCGAGCAGCACGGTCGCGCTGAGGTCGCCCTGGTTCGCGGTGACCAGGTCACGATCGCCGTCCCGGTCGAAGTCGCCCGCGGCGATCGAGCGTGGACGGTCGGCGACGGGCACCGACTCCGCGGGCGAGAAGCCGCCGTCACCGTCGCCGGTCAGGATGCTCACCGAGTCGTCGTCGCCGTTCACCACGGCGAGATCCAGCGCGGCGTCGTCCGTCCAGAGGCCCGCGATCACGGCGAACGGACCGGCACCGGTCGCGTGGCGGCCCCGGGGCGCGAGTTCCCGCGATGCCGTCCCGAGCAGCACGATCAGATCATCATCGTCGTGATGGGTCACGACGACGTCGGGCCGGGAGTCACCATCATAGTCGCCGATCGCGATTCCCTCCGGCCGGGCGCCGACGGGCGCGCCGGCGGCCAGCGAGAACCCGCCGAGTCCGTTACCCAACAGGATCGTCACCGAATCGCTGCCGCGGTTGGCCACCACCAGATCGAGCGACCCGTCGAGGTTGAAATCGCCCGCGGCCGAGGCCGACGGGAGGTTCACCGCATCGATCTCGGCGACGGTTGAGAAGCTGCCCGGTCCCGTCGCCAACAACACCGTCACGCTGCTGCTCGAGAAACCGGCGCTCAGCAGGTCCCGCTGGCCGTCGTCGTCGAGGTCGACCGCCAGGACGTGCGTCGGCAGCTCGCCGACCGGCAGATCGGCAGCCCTGGCGAACTTGCCGTCACCGTCACCGATCAGGACGCTGACCACCGACGTGGCCGCGGAGGCGACGGCGAGATCGGTGATGCCGTCCCCGTTCAGGTCGGCGGCGGCGAGGTGCGACGGGGACGAACCGGCATCCAGCGATACCTCCAGGCCGGGCGTGAACCCGCCGGCGCCGTCTCCGATCAGGACGGTCACGTTGTCGGTCTCGGAGTTGGCGATGGCAAGATCCGGCGACTCGTCGCCGTCGAGACGGGCGGCGACCAGGGCTACCGGCCCCCCGCCCACGGGCAGGGGCGCCGCGGCGAGGAAGCCGCCGCTTCCGTCACCCAGCAGGATGCTGACCCCGTCACTCTCGAAATCCGCGGTGGCGAGGTCGGCGTTTCCGTCGCCGTCGAAGTCCGCTAGGGCGATCGAGCGCGGCTGCAGTCCGACGTCGATCGTGGCCGAGACACGATACGAGTCCGAATCGTCCCCGGTCACGATGGCGACCGTGTGGTCGAACCGGTTGGCGACGGCGAAATCGGCCGGCCCCGTGCCGTCGATTTCCCCTACGGCGATCGAGGTCGGCCCATCGCCGACCGGAATCGGGTCGGCGAGAGTGAAGGAACCGAGTCCGTCTCCGAAGGCGATCGATACCGTATCGGAAGAACGATCAGCGACCAGAAGATCGGGGATTCCGTCGCCGTTCAGATCGTCGGTCCGGACGTCCGACGGAGTGTCGCCGACCGGAAGATTGACCCCGGAAGGTCCCAACAGCGGCGCGGCCCGCGGCGTGTGGTCCGGTCCGGGGAGCGCGAGCAACACCGCCAGCGCCAGGAGAATCGGGATCCTGTCGCTGATCCAGGAGATCGTCATGAGGCCACGTGTCAACGTTGACCCGATTGTACCTCAGTACGAAGTACCCAGGGAAGTCGCAGCCAGGAATGACCGCCCCTTGCGCGGCGACAACCGATGACCAAGAATACGATCTGGCTTCGGCGAGGAAACTCGTGCAACCGGGCAAAAACCCGCAGATCTAAAGGGCTAACGACATGAACGAGCGCGTGCAGAAGATCCTGGCCAACTACGACGGCGAGAACCCCGGCGTCCGCACCAACCTGGCGCGGATGCTCAACCACGGCACGCTGGCCGGCACCGGCAAGCTGGTCATCCTGCCGGTCGACCAGGGCTTCGAGCACGGGCCGGCCCGCTCGTTCGCGCCCAACCCGGCGGGCTACGATCCGCGCTACCACTTCGAGCTGGCGATCGAGGCCGGGTGCAACGCCTACGCGGCGCCGCTCGGTTTCCTGACCGCCGCCGCGGCGCGGTACGCCGGCGACGTGCCGCTGATCCTCAAGCTCAACAACCACGAGACGCTGTACAACGAGAAGGACCCGGTCTCGCACCAGACCGGCAGCATCGAGGACGCGCTGCGGCTCGGCTGCTCGGCGATCGGCTACACGATCTACCCCGGCTCGATCGAGGCCGGCCGGATGTACGAGCAGATCAGCGCACTCGCCGAGGAGGCCAAGCAGGCCGGTCTGGCGGTGGTGATCTGGTCCTACCCGCGCGGCTCGCAGCTCTCCAAGGAGGGCGAGACCGCGATCGACGTGGTGGCTTACGCCGCGCAGCTCGCCGCGCAGCTCGGCGCCAACATCATCAAGGTCAAGCTGCCCTCGGCGCACATCGAGCAGGACGCCGCGCGCAAGGTCTACGAGAGCGCCAAGATCCCGATCGAGACGCTCGCCGACCGCGTCAGGCACGTCGTGCAGTCGTCGTTCGACGGCCGCCGCATCGTGATCTTCTCCGGCGGCGGCAAGGCCACCGACGAGCAGGTGCTGGAGCAGATCCGCGCGATCCGCGACGGCGGCGGGTTCGGCTCGATCATCGGCCGCAACTCGTTCCAGCGCCCCAAGGCCGAGGCGGTCAAGCTGCTGCGGACGATCATGGGGATCTACAAGGGGGACTAGGGGCGGCCGGGCGGCGCTGCCGGAAGCTCTGCCAGCTGCTCCCGCAGCGCCGTCGCCTCCGGATTCCGCGCCAGGGCGTCCTCGAGCAACCGTCGCGCGTCCTCCACCGCGGCCAGCTCGGCGAGCTGGCCGGCCAGCGCCGAGATGGCGGCGAGGTTGTTGGGGTCCAGCTCGATCGCCTTGCGCAGCTTCTGCGTGGCGCGCAGCGGGTCGCCGGCGATCTCGGACAGCCCGCGCGAGAGCCACAGGTAGGCCTCGTCGCTTTCCGGGAAGCGCTCGAGCAACGTCTCGAGGACCTTGCGTCCTTCGGTGGCGTCGCCCTCGAGGAAGAACGCGCTGAAGCCGCGGGCCAGCAGCTGCTCGGGCTCCGGCAGGCGCTGCTCCTCGGCGGCCAGGTCGCCGGCCAGGCGGAGCGCCTCCTCGCGGCGGCCCGCCATGTCGAGCGTCGTGACCAGACGCAGCCGGGCCAGCGCGAACGCCGGGTCGAGCTCCAGCGCGCGACGGAACTCGGTCGCCGCGTCGCCGAAGCGCAGCGAGTCGTACAGCGACTTGCCGCGCACGAAGTGGCGGTAGGCCTCCTCCGAGGACGTCACCGCCGCGCGGAGCGGGGCCGGCTGCTCGGGGGCACCGAGACGCAGCTCGCGCCGCAGCGCCGTGGTCAGCTCGTCGACCATCGGGAACAGGTCCTCGCCCTGGACCTTGTGCGCGGCCACGATCGCGCCGGTCCGGGTGTCGTAGGCCTGCGCGTCCAGGCGGTACTGTCCGCCGGCCTTGAACACCGAGCCGCCGATCACCACGTCGGCGCCGGCCCAGCGCGCCAGCTCGGTCGCCGTGGAGCGGTCGAGCGCGGCCTCGGGGTCCTTGCCCGACGCCGCGAGCAGGTCGTGCAGCCGCTGCGTCGCGATCACCTCCAGGTCCTTGGAGCGCGAGAGATCGGTGGTCAACATCTCCGGCAGGCCGCGTCCGAGCCATTCCAGCTCGGCGTCGCCGGTGTTGTTGTCGAAGAAGGCGACGACGACGCGCGGTCGCTCGGGGGTCCCCGCAGCCGGGGCCGCCGGCGGCAAGCCGGGTCCGCGCGGCGGGAACAGGGACTCGGGTCCCTCGAACGGCGCGTCTCGCGTCAGCCACCAGGCGGTTCCGCCCAGGGCACCCAGCAGCGCGACGGCCAGCGCGGCGACGGCCCAGCGGCGGCGCGAATGCCGGCCGAACCGCTGCGCCAGCAGCCGTTCGCCGCTTCTGGTTCCGGAGAGCACCTGCGCCTGCACCAGTCGCAGGTCGGCCGCCAGGTCGACGGCCGAGGCGTAGCGCCGCGCCGGGTCCTTGGCCAGGCATTTGCGCAGCACCAGCTCCAGCGCCTCGGGCAGCTCGGGCCGCCGTTGCCGCAGCGGCTCGGGCTCGCCGTGCATGATCATCTGCGCGGTCGCGATCTCGTTGGCGCCGTGGAACGCCGGCGTTCCGGTGGCCAGCTCGTAGAGCAGGCTGCCGAACGAGAACACGTCGCTGCGCGCGTCGACCTCCCGGCCCAGCGCCTGCTCGGGGCTCATGTAGGCGATGGTGCCGATCACTGCGCCGTCGCGCGTGGCCAGCGTCCGCGTCGGCGTGCTGGTCGCGTCGGCGGCGCCCGGTTTCGCCGGCGCGTCGAGACGGGCCACGCCGAAGTCGAGCACCTTGAAGTAGCCCGACTCGGCGGCCATCACGTTCTCGGGCTTGAGATCGCGGTGGGTCACGCCCTCGCGGTGCGCCGCGGCCAGCGCCTCGGCGACCTGCACGGCGCAGTCGAGCAGCCGGCCGAGCGGCAGCGACCCCTGCTCGAGCAGCTTGCGCAGCGTCGAGCCTTCCACCAGCTCCATGGTCAAAAAGGCCACGTCGTCGTCACGGTCGACGTCGTACAGCGTCGCGATGCCGGGATGGCTGATCGAGGAGGCGATCCGGGCCTCGCGCTCGAAGCGCCGCCGGCGCTCCTCGTCGACGGCCAGCTCGCGCGGCAGCACCTTCAGCGCGACCACGCGGCCCAGGCGCACGTCGCGGGCGCGGTAGACCACGCCCATCCCGCCCTCGCCGAGCCGTGACAGGATCTCGTAGTGCTTGAGCTGTTTCGGCTGCTCCACCGACGGCTCCACTCTATAACACGTCCCGGAGAGCCTTTCGGTCGTGCCGGATCCGCGAGGAGCCCGTTCAGCGACCCTGTAGCTCGACGCGCCCGCTGAATACGTTGACGTGGACCCGCGCGCTGCCCGCGCCGACGGTGAACTCGAGGCTCTTGCCGGGCAGGAACTCGCCGGTCTTCTCCGGGCGCGGGCCGAAGCTGTTGCTGATGTCCCCGCTGAAGGTCGAGATCTCGTAGCGCGCCGGAGTGTTCTCGGGGATCCGCAGCAGCACCTGCCCCGAGACGCTCTCCACGCCCAGGCGGGCCCCGGAGGCCAGGTCGCCGTCGATCTCCACCTTGCCCGAGACGCTCTCGACGCTGACCCGGCGCAGCGCCGCGTCGGAGCGCAGGTCGACCACCCCGCTGATCGAGGAGATCTCGACCTCCTCGAACTTGCCGCGCACCTCGAGCCAGCCGGCCACCGACTCGACGGAGATGCGTCCGGTGACGCCACTGATCTCGATGTGCCCGCTGACCGCCTCGATCTCCAGCTCGCTGCCGGCCGGGATCTGGACGGTGATGTCCGTACCGCCGCCGCGGCGGTGCGAGCGCTGGGGCACCAGCTCGATCGAGGTATCGCGGCCGCTGGATTCGAACTCCAGCTCGTCGATCTCGTCGCCCAGGATGCCCTTCAGCCGGACCTCCTTCCTGTTCCAGCCCTCGACCCGCACCTTGCCCGCGACCAGCTCGATGCTGACCGAGCCGTTCGCGGCCGCCGGCCGGGTCTCGTCCACCTGGCGGGCCGCCGCCGCGAGCGTGGGGCACGCGAGCAGCAGCACGATCGTGAATGTCGCCAGTTTGTTCTTCATCGTCGTGATCCTCAGGAGGAAAGCCTGGACACCGTCCAGAGCAGCTCGATCTTCTGCCGGTACATCGCGGCGAGTAGCTGCTCGCCGCCCGCGTCCGGCTCGCGTTGGAGCGCGCCGCGGATCTCGTCGATCGCGGCGTCGATGATGGCCAGGTTGCGCGTCAGCACGGCCTCGGTCTCCGGAGACAGCGTCTCGCGGCGCTCCTCGATCGAGGCCAGCAGCAGCGAGACCGCCCGCTCGTACTCCGCCTGCACGGCTGCGAGGTCGTCGATCGAGCCGGCGACCGGAAGCGCACTCTCGCCCGTGGGCCTCGACGGCTCCGGGCCTCCGACCCACTGCAGCCCCAGCGCGATCGCCAGCAGGCCGGCCGCCAGCGTGGCGGCGACGGCGCCCCAGCGCACCCACGCGGGCCGCGTCGCCGCGCGGCCTCCGATGTTCCCGCGGATTCCGGGAAACAGGTCGCGCGCCGGCTCGAGCTCGCGGGGCAACGCCGCGACGGCACGCTCCAGCCGGCGCTGGGCGTCGAGCGTGCGACGGCAGGCCGCGCAATCCGCGACGTGCCGCTCCATCGTCGCGGCCTCGGTCTCGTCCAGGCCGCCGTCGACCCAGTCGTCCAGCCGATCTTCGAATCGCGAGCATTCCATGGTCACAAGGTCTCCCTGAGCAGCTTGCGGGCGCGGTGGAGCTGCGCCTTGGACGTGCCCACCGCGACGCCCAGCATCCGCGCCACCTCGTCGTGCCGGTAGCCCTCGATGTCGTGCAGCACGAACACGCGCCGGGCGCGTGGGGGCAGCAGCGCCACCGCGCGCTCCAGATCGATCGCGCCCGTCGAGGGTCCGTCCGAGCGGGCGTAGCGCGCCGCGGCCTCGGGCGAGTGCTCCTTCTCGTTGCGCCGCCGCCGCGCGCGGTACTCGTCTAGCACCACGTTGACCGCCAGCCGGCGCAGCCAGGCGCCGAAGCTGCCGCCCCGGAACAGCCGCAACCGTTCCCAGGCCCGCACGAACGCCTCCTGGGTCAGCTCCTCGGCCCGCGAGGCGTTGCCGGTCATCCTGAGCACCGTGGCGTACACCCGTTTGACCTCTCTCCGGTACAGCTCCTCGAAGGCGGGCAGGTCCCCGTCGCGCGCCCGGGCGACGACGCGGTCGTCCCCGGTCTGCTGTTCCCCGGCGCGCGTGATGGCAACCGCCTCCATAGGGCCCTTTTCCCGGAGCTTTGCGTGTCCATCGTCCCGGATAGTCAGAACGCCGGGCGGGGCCGGAAGGTTGGCTCGACGGAATCCTACCGGAACAAGTCGCTGTCCAGCAGCGGATCCCGGCCGGGTTCGCCGGCGTCCCCCGCCTCGCGCACGGGGGGCGCCGCGGCCGGCTCCGGTGTCGCGTCCCCGGGCGCGCCACGTCGGAACATCCGTTGCCACCAGCTCCGGTCGCGGCGCGACCGGGGGCCCGCGGCCGGGGTCTCCGGGTCCCGCGGACCCAGGTCCTCCTCGTCCCCGCCCGCGCCCCAGGCCAGCCAGCGGGCCAGGGGCGTCGTGAACCGCGGGCCGACGTCCTCGGACAGCCAGTCCATCAGCCGCGCGAATCCGCGCCGGTAGTCCTGGATCCGCCACGGCCGCCACGGCACGCGGCGCGAGGCCAGCGCCCGGCAACGCACCCGCGCCGCCGCGCCGATGCGCATCGTGACCACGCCGTTGACCGCGCCCTGACCGAGCGGGCCGAGCAGGCGCGAGGACCAGCTTCCCGTGACCTCGCTCGCGGCCGAGGCCAGGTTGTCCGTCACCACCTCCAGCGCTCCGGCGGCCACCGCCGAGCCGATGACGTCGCGCACGATGCGGGCCGTGCCGAGCAGGCCGGGTCGCCCGTAGTACAGGTCGGCCAGGCGCGAGATCATGTTCACGTTGCGGCTGAGCGTGATCAGGCTGTCGAGCAGGATGCTCGGCGAGACGGCGGTGGCGATCGACACCTCGACGGCCGTACGGCGGATCAACCGGCGCGCGATCTCGTCCAGCGGCGCCAGCACATGGTCGAGCTGCCGGTCGACGTGCCGGCTCAACGCCCGCGTCTCGGCGACCGGCGTCGCCGCCTCGGCCGGGGGGCTCCAGGACCCGATCGACTCGACGGCCGCGGAGATCGCGACGCGCGCGGACGCGTCGAGGTGCGGGTTCCGGGACTGCCGGCGCAGGTAACGCACCGCGAACTCGCGGTAGGCGCGCTGCTGCTCGGCGGTCCAGCCCAGCTCGAGCGCGGGCAGCTCCGGCGGCGCGATCACGCGCGGTACCCGCAGGTACCGCAGGACCGCGACCGCGCCGAGGTAGAGCAGCGCGGCGGCGAGCGCCAGCGTGACCGTCCACGCGACGGCCGGGTGGACGTGCCCCAGCAATTGGTGCAGGTGCACCGCCTCGAGCACCAGCACCAGCGCGAACACGGCGGCGGCAGTCCACAGGATGCGACGGCCCCAGATCCAGGCCCGGGACAGCGTCGCGGTGAAGTCGTTGAGGGTCGTGGTGATCACGGTCATGGTTTCCTCCGCAGCGGACCATTCTAGGCTTCGCCCCGCCACGGCGATTACGTTCCTGAAGTTCCTCGGGTTCCCCAACCCTGGCCGCTGCTGAAAGACCCCGGAAAAACGTCAATCCCTAAAGTCGCACCCTCGGCCGGCCGATGAAACGGCGGGTGCCGGAATCCGGCGCGATGACCCGGTGGTCCCGGCACCCGAGGACCTTCGCGACGAGTACCACGGATGCGCTGGACGCTCGGCACCAAGATCTTCTCCGGCATGGTGGCGCTCTCGGTCGCCTTCGTCGGACTGTCCCTGCTGCTGGTCAACGTGCTGCTCGAGCGCATGACCCGCCACGAGGTCGCCGACGGCGCCGTCGCCGGGCTCGCCTCCGAGCTGGCCGTCCTCAAGACCGTCGTCGCCGTGACGGGGTCGGCCGGTCTTGTCGTCGCGGTGCTGGTCAGCCTGTGGGTTTCGCGGCGCGTCACCCGTCCGCTGTCCGGGCTGCGGGCGACGGTCGACCAGTTCGGCGCGGGCAACCTCGCGCAGCGCGCGCAGGTCGACTCCCGCGACGAGGTCGGCGAGCTGGCGCTGGCCTTCAACCGCATGGCCGACGAGGTGGTTTCGACCCGCCGCGAGATCGAGCACGAGCGTGATTACAACGACAACATCCTGCGCTCGATGAGCGAGATGCTGCTCGTGCTGCACGAAAGCGGCGTGATCCAGGCCGTCAACCCGGCGACGGTCGAGCGGCTCGGGTTCTCGGAGCGCGAGCTGGTCGGCGAGCCGTTCCCGCACCTCGTGGCCTGGAACGGCGGCCACGCTCTCGGCGCCGGCGCGCTCAAGGCGCTGCTGGCGCACCCGGGGCAGGAGCTGCGGACGCGCTCCGGGGCGACGATCCCGGTCATGATCTCGGCCTCGCCGATGCCGGGGGAGCACGGTCAGAGCTACGTCTGCGTCGCGCGCGACGTGTCGGAACAACTCGAGATCCAGAACACGCTGATCCGCGCCAAGGATTCGGCCGAGGCAGCGGCGCGCGCCAAGAGCGAGTTCCTGGCCAACATGAGCCACGAGATCCGTACTCCGATGAACGGCGTGCTCGGCATGTCGCACCTGCTGGCCCAGACCCGGCTCGACGAGGAGCAGCGCGAGTTCGTCAACGCGATCCGGGCCTCGGGTGACGCGATGGTGGGCCTGATCGACGACATCCTCGACTTCTCGCGGGTCGAGGCGGGCAAGGTGATCCCGGAGCGACGGCACTTCCTGCTCCAGCGGTCGGTCGGCGAGGTCCTGAACCTGTTCCGGGTCAAGGCCGAGCAGAAAGGTCTCGCGTTGTACGCGGAGTTCGATCCCGATCCGCTTCCGGCGCTGACGAGCGATCCGGTCCGAATCCGGCAGATCTTGACCAACCTGGTCGGCAACGCGGTCAAGTTCACGCACCAGGGTGAAGTCCGGGTCGCGGTGCTGGCCCGCCCCGCGCTCGGCGACGGCCTCTGGCAGCGGGTGCGCATTCAGGTCGAGGACACCGGGATCGGGATCGCCTCCGACAAGCTGGAGCAGATCTTCGAGAAGTTCACCCAGGCCGACAGCTCGACCACGCGGGAGTACGGCGGGACCGGACTGGGTCTGGCGATCTGTCGCCAGCTGGTCCAGCTGCTCGGCGGCGAGATCGACGTGGAGAGCATCGCGGGCCGGGGGTCGACGTTCCGCGTCGAGCTGTCGCTGCAGGAGGCGCCGCCGGACGAGCACGAAGGCATCGGCGGCGCGGCCGGCGCTCCGGCGGAGAGCAGTCGCCCTGCCTCGCGGGTCGGGCCGCCCCCGCTGGTGCTGGTCGTGGAGGACAACCGGATCAACCAGCGCGTGGCGGTGAAGCAGCTCGAGCGACTCGGTTGCCGGGTCGACGTGGCGGCGAACGGTCGCGAGGCCGTCGAGCAGGTGCGCCGGGGACGCTACGACCTGATCTTCATGGACTGCCAGATGCCCGAGATGGACGGCTATGCCGCCACGGCGGAGATCCGGCGCCACGAACGCGGCCGGCAATGGGTGCCGATCGTCGCCATGACGGCCAACGCCATGCCGGGCGACCGCGAGCGTTGCCTCAGCGCGGGGATGGACGATTACATCAGCAAGCCCGTCGACCCCTCGGCGGTCGAGCGCGCGCTGGAGATCTGGATCCACGGCGAGCGCTCGACGCGCTCGACCGGCTGACCCGGTTTCCGGCTAGCTCTCGACGACGTCCGACGTATCGCCGTGACGCGCGGCCGCGATGGCAGCGGCGAACATCCCGCAGATCGCGCCGACCGCCACCAGCACCACCAGTCGCACCCAGTCCTCGGCCGTCGAGAACGCGAACATTCCCCGCACCGCGTCGCCGAGCCGGAAACCGGCCGCCGGGTCGTCGTTGAACGCCTCGACCGCCTGCAGCAGCGCGTAGCCCGAGCCGCTGATCGCGAGGCCCGCGACCGCCCCGACCAGACCCCGCAGCCACATTCCGGCCGCCGTGAGCGGCTCGCGGACCCGCGCCGACTCGACCCGGAACTCGGGCTCGCGCACCCCGAGCGGGGCAAAGCGCCACAGCATCAACAGCCCCGGGATCCCGGCGGCCATCGTGAACCAGAAGAACGAGCGCCATCCCGCCGCGTGGACGATCAGCCCGGTGAGCGGCCCGGCGAGAATCCGCGGCAGCCCGAACAGGCTGGAGAACAGGGCGTACTGCGTCGCCGAGAAGCGCTTCTGGGTCATCCGCAACAGGAACACGCCGAAGGCGCCCATGCCCAGTCCGGTCGCGAACAGCTCGAACGACATCGCCGCGTACATCAGCGGCCGGTTGCCCGGGGCATACGTGATCAGCAGGTACCCGACGTTGGAGAAGATCTGCAGGAAGCCGAAGATCCACAGCGAGTGGCCGAGACCGATCCCGGTGCAGGCGAAGCCGCCCAGGAACGTTCCGGCGATGGTGATCACCAGTCCGCCCGTGGCCAGCACGAACCCGCGATCGAACTCGCCGTAGCCCATCTCGTTCAGGAACGGCCGCAGCAGCGATTGGGAGAACGCGTCGGTCAGCTTGTACAGCACCACGAACGCCAGCAGCTCCAGCGCCCGGTGCCGCGACAACGCGCCGAGGAACGGCAGCCACACCGCATCGCGCAGGCTGCGCGGCGGCTCGATCCGTTCTTCCGGCTCCGGTGCTCTCCACGTCACCAGCAGCATCGGAACGTACAGCAGCGCCAGACCCACATTGACGGCCGGCCAGCCGAGCTGGGAGGCGACCCAGATCGCCGTCCCGCCCGCGACCATCATCGCCGCCCGGTAGAGCGCGGTGCGCGCTCCGACGGCGACGCCCTGCTCCTCCCTCCGCAGCACGTCCACGGCGTAGGCATCGATCGCGATGTCCTGGCTGGCCGCCGCGAAGGCGATCGCCAGCGTCAACGCCATCACGACCCACAACGCGTCGGGGTGACCGCCGACCCCGGCCAGCAGCAGGGTCAGCGCCAGCAACCCGACCTGCGCGATTGCCGTCCAGCCGCGGCGCCGCCCCCAGAACCAGGGCACGTAGCGGTCCATCAGCGGCGACCACAGGAACTTCACGCTCCACGGCCACTGGGCCAGCGTGAACAGACCCACCGCGCGGACGTCCACCCCGATGTCGAACATCCAGTCGGGGATCGCGATCCAGACCAGGCCCAGCGGCAGCCCGGAGGAGAACGACAGCAGCGTCACCGACCCGGTGCGCCACGAGGTCATCGCCAGGCGCAGGCTGGTCCAGGCGGAGCTGCGCTCTCCGCCCGCGGACGCGGCGCTCACGTTGCGGGGTTCCGGGCGTCAGGACGCAGCGGATTCCTGCGCTTCTCGGGCCACCGAGCGTGCGGCCCACTCCAGGGCCTCGCGGTACAGCGTCGAGATTGCGGCCTCGTCCTGGCCCAGTGCGTACGTCTTGCCGGCAACGGTCTCCCAGTCGGCGCGCTCATAGGCCAGAGTGTACTCGTGAACCTCACGCAACGGGTTGTGTGTCCCGAGCAGGGCCTGCTTGATCTCGTCGGCCAGCGGGACGTCCCGCAGGATCTCCCCCAGCGGCCGGTCCAGCATCGCGTTGATCAGAGAGAACAGCCCGACCAGGAACAGGCTCTGCGACTTGTCCGGCATGCCGAACGCCGGCGCCAGCTGCTCGCAGAACCGGCCCCGCACGACCGAGTGCACGATCAGCTCCTCCGGCTTGTCCCAGCACAGCGACGACAGCATCACGATCGTGGCCCACTTGCGGATCTCGCGCTCACCGAGCATCACCAGCGCGCGATGGATCGAGTCGACCTTCGAGCGCCAGGCGAAATACACCGAGTTGATGTACTTGAGCAGCTTCAGCGTCAGCGAGGTCTCCCGCTTGAGGATCTGCTCCAGCTTGTCGAAGCCGAAGTCCGGCTGGTGGATCTCGAACAGGATCTGCATGTAGTGCAGCTTGTTCGCCGGTAGCTCCTTGCTCGAGACGATCTTGGGCTTGCCGAAGAAGAACCCCTGGAACAGCGTGAAACCCATCGCCCGGGCTTCCTCGAACGCCTCGTGGGTCTCGACCTTCTCGGCCAGCAGCTGGATGTTCTTGGGCCGGAAACGTCGCACCAGCTCCTCGCGCTCCGCGCGGGTCGTGGCGAGGAAATCGATCTTGATGATCTTGACCAGCTCGATCAGCGGGTCGTACCGCGCGTCGTAGCTGAAGTCGTCGAGCGCGAGACGGTAGCCGGCCTGCTGAAGCTCGCGGCAGGCCTCGAGCACCTGCTCGTCCGGCTCGACCGTTTCGAGGATCTCGATCACCGCCAGCTTCTTCGGCAGCAGCAGCGCGTAGCCACCGAGCAACGCGTCGCGGTTGAGGTTGAAATAGGCCGGCTTGCCTCCGGTCAGCGTGTCGAGCCCCATCGTGAGCATGCTGTCCGCGATGGTCTGCTGCGTGGCGCGGCGGACGCCCCCGGGCGGAACGCGAAACACGTTCTCCAGTCCCGAGCGGAACAGCAATTCGTAGCCGACGACCCGTCCGATCTTGTTGAAGATCGGTTGCCTGGCGATGAACTTGTCCACCCAACGAATATAGAAATTGTAACTGCGGAGTCAAATGAGCCCGGAAACCGCTCCGGCCGGACCGCTCGCTTGCGCCCGGACGGCGGAGCGGGTAAGAGGTGCCCCCGTGACACCCGCCCCGGCAGGCTCCCGGCTCCGCGGCGCGGCGTGGCTGCTCGTGCCCGCCGCGGCGGCGTTCCTCGTCTACGCCAACACCCTCGACGCGCGGTTCGTCTACGACGACCAGGCGCAGATCGTGCGCAACCCGTGGGTCCAGGAGCTGCGCTACTTCCCGAAGATCGTCAGCGAGCCGGTGTGGGCCTACCGGACCTCGCAGCCGACCAACTACTACCGTCCGTTCCAGATGGGGCTGTACAACCTGATGTGGGCCGCTGCGGACGGACAGCCGTGGCTGTTTCACGCCGTCAACGTGCTGCTTCACGTGCTGAACACGATCGCGCTGGCGTTGCTGGTGCGCCGGCTGTCGCGGGACGGCGCGCTGGCGTTCGGGGCGGCGCTGCTGTTCGCGGTGCACCCGCTGACCACCGAAGCGGTGGCCTGGATCGCCTGTCTGCCCGAGCTGGGTTACGGCCTGTTCGTCTTGCTGGCGTTGAACCTCCACGTCGCGGCGTGGGAGGCCGCGCCGGCGCGGCGCCGAGCGCTGCTCGCGGCGGCGGCGGCGGCCTTCGGGGCCGGGCTGCTCTCGAAGGAGACCGCCGTGACCATGGTCGGGCTGGTCGGCCTGCTCGAGCTGTGGCTGCGCCCGGGCCCGCGGGGTCTGCTCGCCCGCGGCCTCGCGGCCGTGCGCGCGTGCGTACCGTACCTCGTCGTCACCGCGGGGTATGCCGCGTTGCGGCTGGCGATCATCGGGGGCGTCGCGCCCCGCGCGCGCGGGAACCTGGGACCGCTGGACGCGGTGCTCAACGCGCCGCTGTTGCTGCTGACCTACCTGGGCAAGATGCTCCTCCCGCGGAACCTGCTGGCGCACTACGTGTTCGACCCCGTGCCGTCGGCGCTCCACCCGGGCTTCCTGCTTGCGCTGCTCGGCGTCGCCGTGCTGATCGCCCTGGTGGTCCGGCTGGCACGGAAGGCGCCGCAGCCGGCGTTCGCGGCGGCGCTGGCCTGCCTGCCGCTGTTGCCGGTGCTGTACGTACCCGCGCTCGGCTCCAACGCCTTCGCCGAGCGCTACGCCTACCTGCCCACCGCGGGCATGGCGTGGCTCGCCGCCGCCGCCGTCGTGGCGCTGGCGCGACGCTGGAGGCCGGCCGCGCCGCGCGCGGCGGCGATCGCCGCGCTGCTCGTGCTGGCCGTGCCGGCGGCCGCGCTGACGGTGCGTCGCAACGCCGACTGGCACGACGACCGGCGGATCGGCGAGTCGATCCTGCGCACCGAGCCGCGGGCGGACATCGGCTACGAGCTGCTCTCGACCTGGTACTCCTCGAACGACGAGCCGGACCGCGCGCTGGCGATCGTCGAGCAGGGCCTCCAGACCATGCCGCAGAACCCGATGCTCCGCGCGGAGGCGGTGCGGCTGCGGCTTCAGCAGGGACGGATCGAACTCGACGCGGCGATCCAAGAGTATCGCCGGCTGGCCGCCGCCCACGCCTGGAGCGACACGGTCTCGTTCAACCTCGGCCAGGCCTACCTCGAGGCCGGGCGGCTGGAGGAGGCGCAGTCCGAGTTCCGGCGGACACTGGAGCTGCACCCCAACGCGGCCCCGGCGCTGGTCGCGCTGGCCGTGATCGCCTCGCGGCAGCGCCGGGACGCCGATGCGGTGGGGCTGTGCCGGCAGGCGCTGGCGATCGATTCCGCAGCGCGCCTGGCGTGGCAACAGCTCGGGGTGGGTCTGCTGCGCTTGGACGACGTCCGCGGCGCCACGGAGGCGCTCGAGCGGGCCGTGGAGCTCGACCCGGACGATGCGGAGGGGTTGAGCCGTCTGGGCGTCGCCTACGCGCGCGCCGGCCGGCTCGACGAGGCGCGACGCGTCTGGGTCCGCGCGCTGGAGATCGATCCCGAGTCCATGGGGGCGCGCCGCAACCTGGAGCGGCTGGAACGCCGAAACGAAGGCGGTCCCGGTTGACGGTTGACGGTATAATTCCGGCATCACCGGGCCTGCCCACTCCAGGAGCGCCAGATGTCGAAACGCACCGTTGTCTGCATGATCCTGATCGTCCTCTGGCTGGCCACGCCGGCGGTCGCCGACGAGCAAGGCGCCGTCGAGCTGTCCGCGCCGCCCAGCTACGTCGCGCCGGCCGATGCGCAACCGGTGGACCTGGTGATCTGTCTCGACGCTTCGGGCAGCATGAAGCAGCTGCTCGACGCGGTGCGGGCGCGGCTGTGGGACGTGGTCAACGAGCTGGCCGAGATGACCCCGGCGCCCGACCTGCGCGTCGGTTTTCTGACCTTCGGCACCCGCGAGACCACCGACCGCGAGGGCTGGATCGCCGTCCAGACCGACCTGACCCGTGACCTCGACCTGGTGTTCGACCGGTTGATGCAGCTTCAGACCAGCGGCGACGAGGAGTACGTCGGCCGCGCGATCCACGCCGCGCTCGAGCAGATGAGCTGGAGCGAGGAGTGGGGCGCGCTGCGGATCATCTTCGTGGCCGGCAACGAGTCGGCCGACCAGGGCGTCGAGGCGTTCGACTTCCGCGATCAGGCCGCCGAGGCCCGCGACCGCGAGATCTTCGTCAACACGCTGTACGCCGGCAACCTGAACAACGCGGTGGAGCATCACTGGGACAAGCTGGCCGCCCTCGGCGGGGGCAACTTCGCCACGGTCGGCCGCAAGCCCGACGCGCTGCAGATCGCCGCGCCGCAGGACCCGGTGCTGCGCGAGCTCAACGCGCAGCTCAACGGCACCTACGTACCGCTCGGCCAGGGCGGGCAGGACGGTCTGGCCCGCGTGGCCGCCACCGACGCCAGCGCCTCCAAGCTCGGCCAGCAGTCGCTGAGCAGCCGCATCGTGGCCAAGAGCAGCGGGCTGTACAACCAGGCGGCCTGGGACCTGGTCGACGCGATGGACCAACCGGGGTTCGACTGGGCCGGCCTGCGCCCCGAGGATCTCCCCGAGGGGCTGCGCGGCCTGAGCGAGCAGGACCTGCGAGCGGCCGTGGAGGACAAGCGCGCCGAGCGCGAGGAGATCCGCCGCCGCATCCGCGAGCTCGACCTGGAACGCCGGCGCTACCTGCAGGCGGTGCTGGCCGAGAAGTACCCGGGTCGCGTCGGGGTCGGCGACGCGATGCGCCAGGCGATCCGTTCCCAGGCCGCCTCACGGGGATTCAGTCGCGACGAGTGACCCCCAACTCAGCCGAACTTCTCCAGCTCGCGCTCGATCCGTCTCCGGTCCGCCGGGTCGATCGTTGCCGCCGGGGGTGCGTCGGGTGCGCGGGCTGCCGCCCTGCGCTGGCGCCGCCCGATGCGCGCCAGGAAAAACGCGACCACCGCCAGCAACAGCACCGGCACGCCGTAGACGACCAGGTTGAACCCGCGTGCCGCCGGGGCGGCCAGGATCCGGTCGCCGTGCCGGGCGAGGAAGTGGTCGAGGATTTCGCGCTCGGAACGTCCCGCCGCCAGCAGAACGCGGATCTCGGCCCGCATCTCGTCGGCGGGATCGGAGTAATGCTCGGCCAGCGTGCTGCCGTAGCAGCACGGGGCCATCAACTTGTCCTCGATGCGGCGCGCCTCGGTCTCGAGATCGGCGGCGAGAATCCCCGGAACCAGGGCGAGCGCCAGAGCGGTCAGGATCGCTGCGCGCATGACGGCTCTTCTCCTGTTGACCTCTGGAGGCAACGCTAGCACCGCGGTCGCCGGGCGGCCCGGATTCCAGAGGACCGGGAACGTCCGCTGCCCGGTGACACGATATGATCCGCTCGTTCGTCGGCCGCGATCGGCCCAGGGGAGTCCATGCGGAGAGTCACCGTTCCGTCGTGCGTCGTCCTGCTGCTGACACTCGCCTCGTGCGCGCCGTCGCCTCCGGCGCCCGCCGATCCGCATTCGTTCGCCCGCCCGGGCGAGGTCGTCGTCGATCACCTCGACCTCGACCTGGCCGTCGACTTCGAGCGCCGCACCCTGACCGGGAAAGCCTCGCTGCACGTGATCAACCGCACCGGCGCCAAGCGGTTGTGGCTCGACGTGCGCGAGATGGAGATCCGCGGCGTGACGCTCGGCCGCGAGGGAACGCCGACGACCTGGGAGCTGGGCCGGGAACAGCCGTTCCTCGGCCGCCCGCTGGCGGTGGAAGTCCGGCCCGATACGGAGATCGTCCACGTGGAGTACACGACGCACCCCGAGGCGGCGGCGCTGCAGTGGCTCGAGCCGCGGATGACCGCGGGCGGCCGGCAGCCGTTCCTGTTGACCCAGTCGCAGTCGGTGTTCGCCCGCAGCTGGGTGCCGTGCCAGGACACGCCCGGCGTCCGGATGACCTACGATGCCACCGTGCGCGTCCCGCCCGGCGCCTGGGCGTTGATGAGCGCCGAGAACCCGCAACGACCCGCCCCCGACGGCGTCTACAGCTTCCACATGCCGCAGCGCATCCCGTCCTACCTGCTGGCGCTGGCGGTCGGCGACATCGCGTTCCGCCCGCTGGGACCGCGCAGCGGCGTCTACGCCGACCCCACCGTCGTCGACGCGGCCGCCTGGGAGTTCGCCGACACCGCGGCGATGATGGCGGCGGCGGAGCGCCTTTACGGCCCGTACCGCTGGGGACGCTACGACGTCATCGTGCTGCCGGCGAGCTTCCCGTACGGCGGAATGGAGAACCCACGGCTGACCTTCGCCACGCCGACGATCCTGGCCGGCGACCGTTCCCTGATCTCGCTGGTCGCGCACGAGCTGGCGCACTCCTGGTCGGGCAACCTGGTCACCAACGCGTCCTGGAACGACTTCTGGCTCAACGAGGGCTTCACGGTCTACCTGGAGGCGCGCATCCTCGAGGAGCTGTACGGTCGCGACTACGCCGAGATGCAATCCTTGCTCGAGTTCCGCGGCATGCTCGAGGAGATCGAGGATCTCGGCGCGGACAATCCGTTGACCCGCCTCGCGCTGGACCTGGCCGGGCGCGATCCCGAGGACACCTTCGACACCGTGGTGTATCCGAAGGGCTACCTGTTCCTGCGCCTGCTCGAGGAGGC
>JBFKMV010000033.1:0-34171 GCA_041629655.1 Candidatus Polarisedimenticolaceae bacterium | reverse complement strand
GCCTCGGCACAGGACGTGATCGACCAGGGCGGCGACTTCGGCATCGTCAGCTTCGGCCGCGGCCTGGTCAACGCATTGGTCCGCGAGATCGACCAGGTGACCAAGTTCGACAGCGGCCCGATCGACCTGGCCCGCGAACGGCTCGACAGCAACATCGAGCGCATCAGCGAGGACATCGCCCGGATCGAGGAACGGCTGGTCAGCCGCGAGGCGCGCCTGCTCAAGGCATTCACCGCCGCCGAGCGCGCGATCTCGCTGCTCCAGTCGCAGCAGGCGAGCCTCGGCAGCGTGACCGGCTTCGGGTTCTAGGCATCAGGCACATGGAGACAAGACCCTTGAACGACCACGAACGTTCGGAGCAGGCGGCATCGACTTACCTCGAGCAGCAGATCCGCAGCGAGGACTCGCTGGCGCTGATCGCGCGGGTCTACGAGATGGCGACGCTGCACGTCGCCCGGGCGCGCGCCGCGCTGGCCGCGACCGATTGGCCGACCAAGGGAATCGCCGTGAACAAGGCCTCCCGCTGCATCTCGCTGCTGCAATGCTCGCTGGACATGGACAAGGGCAAGGAGGTCGCGTCGAACCTGGACCAGGTCTACGGCTACTTGCTGCGGCGGCTCGGCCAGGCCCACCAGGGTAACGACGACGCGGCGTTCGCCGAGGTCCAGCGACACCTCGTGGAGCTGGGAACGGCGTGGCGCGACGCGGCGCGGAAGCGCGGCACGGAACCCCTGGTGTCCGAGACCGCGCAGCCGGTGGCCCGGGCGGCGGTCGGCGGATGAGCGGCGCCCGTCTCGATCCCGCCCTCCGCGACGCGCTGGAGCGGATCCGGGCGGCCACGCGCTCGCTGGTGGAGGCGGCGAAGGCCGAGGAGGCTGGTGCGATCGATCGGGCCGTCGCCGATCGCGCCGAGGCCGTCGAGAGCCTGCGCCGTTCGCTCGAAGAGGCCCGGAGCGCGATGTCCCCGACGGCCCGCGCCGAGCTCAAGTCGGCGACCGGAGACCTCGAAGCCGACGCCGCCGAGGCCGAAGCGGCGCTGCGCAGCCTGCTGACCCAGGCCCGCGACGCGCTGGAGACCCTGGCTCGCGGCGCCCAGGCCGTCCGAGGCTATGCGGGATCCGCGGCGGCCAGCGCCTCGCTCGACCGTTCCGGCTGAGCCCGGTATCACGATCTCGTAACCGAGTCCCCCTTCTCGCCGTCGCTCCTCGGGCGTCGCTGCGCCTTACCGCGCACCCCGTGCAGGCGTCCGAACAAGCGCGGGCCGCCCCGAACCCTCCCGGACCCCTTCAAGAACGCTAATCCGTCCGCTCTTTCGGCCCCCGAAAGCACTTTCTTACGAAAACAACCGTTGAAGATAGCGCCGGACCCGCTACCTCAATGTCATGCGAAACGAGCGAGGCACGAGCCTGGTCGGCCTGATGGTCGCCATCGGCATCGCGGGGCTGATCCTGCTGTCGACGGCTGCCTGGTCGATCTTCTGGCTGGCGGGCGAGCGGATGCGCGACGCGCTGTACGACGTGCAGACGTACGTCCAGCTCACCCGGGTCGAGGCGATCAAGCGCAACAACGACTGCCGGCTCGTGCTCGACACCTCCACCCGCACGCTCCAGGTCCTCGACGGACAGCGCACGCCGTCCCTCGACGATGACGTGCTGCTGCACGAGACCCGTCTCTCCGAGGTCGTGGCGTTCAGCCGCCCCGATCCGGGAGAGCCGGTGACGTTGCAGCGGATCGGCGACTCGACGCGCTACCAGGTGGTGTTCTCCGCGGACGGCTCGGTCGCGAACGGCTGGGGCGACGTGGTGATCTTCGCCGGCGAGCGTTACGGCCGCGTCCAGGTCGCCGGTGCCGGCGGAGTGAGCGTGCAGCGCTGGAACGGGCGCGACTGGCTGGCGGGGTCTTGAAGATGCATTCCGCGACGGGAGAGCGAACCATGATCGAGCATGAAGCGATGCCGGGTCGCGCCGGGGCGCGTGGCCTGACGCTGGTCGAGCTGCTGGTGGCGATGTTCCTGATCGCGATCGGCGTGCTTGCGGCCGCCCCGATGTTCATGGCGGCGATCGAGGAGAGCGCGGTGGGCGCGGACCTCGGCTCCGCGGGCGCGGTGGCCAACGAGCGCCTGGAGCTGTTGCGCGCGGAGCGCTGGCGCGACCTCGTCCCGGGCGGCAGCCTGACCGCCGACCTGCCGGGCTACTTCGACGACTCGCACTCCGGCTTCATCGTGCGCTGGCGGATCGAGGACAAGCCGAATCCGCTGAACAGCAAGGGCATCTCCGTGCGGGCGGTCGCCGAGCGGCGCGTCGTCGGCCGGGCGAAGGACGTGGTGCTGACGACCCTGAGGAGCAGATGATGAACCGTACCAGGAGTGGCGAGCGAGGTTTCACGCTGATCGAGCTGATGGTGAGCGCCACCGTGCTGCTGCTCGCCATGGCCGGATTGCTGTCGCTGTTGGTCCACAACGCCCGCATCAACAAGACGCAACGGATCAACATGGAGCTCCAGTCGAGCGCGCGGAACAGTCTGGCGATGGTGGTGCAGAAGCTCCGCAGCGCCGGGTGGGACCCGCTGAACACCGGGCTCGGCACGGTCGTGCTCGACCCCGACGACCTGGACGCCGATGACGCCGACGGCGTGGACGACATCGAGATCCTGGCCGACCTGACCGGCGACGGCGACGTCGACGATCCGAACGAGCAGGTGCGGATCGTGCGCAGCGGCGACCGGCTGGTCTGGCGCCGCTCGCCCGCCGAGCCCTACATCGTGCTCGCGGCCGGGATCACCAACGATGCCGATGGTGACGGGGTCGCCGAGCCGCTGTTCACCCCCGACCGGCTCCCCGACCCGAGCCGGATCACCGTTCGCATCACCGCCGAGTCGCCGATCCCGAACCCGACCTCCGGGCGGCCCGACCGTTACACCGTGACCACCGACGTCGTGTTGAGGAGTGCCCTGTGATGACCGAATCGAGACGTAACGAGCGGGGTTCGGCCCTGATCATGGCCGTGTTCGTCCTGGCGCTGGTGGCCAGCATGGGCATGGCGCTGTTGTTCCTGGGCCAGCTCGAGGTCCGGATGAGCAAGACCGGCCTGCAGGAGAAGAAGTCCTTCTTCCTGGCCGAAGCCGGCGTCGAGGACGGCCGCGGGTCGCTCTACGACATCAACAAGGGCGAGGACTTCTCCGACGATCTGACGACCTCCGCGGGCCCCGACGGCAACCACATGGTGGACCCGTCGGCGATCCGGCCGGTCTACGACGCCGCCGGCAACCTGACCGGATTCACCGGCTACGGCGACGACGTCCCGCTGACCAACACCACCGCGTTCGGCGAGGGCTGGTACATGGTGCTGCTGGCCAACGACCCGCTGGAGCAGGCCACCCCGACGCTGGATCAGAACCACCGCGTGATGATGACCGGCGTGGGCGCCGGCCCCGACAGCTCGTTCGAGGTCGTCCAGGCGATCGTGGAGAAGGACGAGATCCTGCCCCAGATTCCTCCGGCGACGATCCTGCTGCTCGGCCCCGACCCCGCGTTCCAGAGCGGCTCGAGCAACCCGAAGGAGTACGTCGGCGACGACTGCAACGGTCTGGGCGGCATGCCCGGGCTCTACGTTCCCGTCGTCGGCACCGTGGACACCGTGGTCGACGAGGGGATCGAGCGCCCGAAGAACTTCATGACGGGCGGGCTCGAAGGCTACGACACCGTCGCGGACGTCACCGACGCGGATGCGCTGGATGCGATGGGTGCCGGCCTCGGGCCGCTGGACCCGTCCTGGACCGACTGCGCGTTCTTGCAGCAGATGGTCGAGAGCATCCGCGAGGTGGCCGACGTGGTCTGCGAGCCGCCGGCCCCCTGCACGCCCCCGCCGCCGTCGCCGAGCCGCGTGATGATGGTCGACGGCGACTACACGGTCGGCGGCGACGAGAGCGGCCAGGGGCTGCTGCTGGTCACGGGGACGCTCGAGATGCACGGCCGCGCGAGCTGGCGCGGGCTGATCCTGGTGATCGGCGAGGGCAAGTTCGACCGCTTCGGCGCCGGCAACGGCGTGATCTCGGGCAGCCTGGTGGTGGCCGACATCGCCGGACCGGACGACATCTACGGTACCGCGGACGACTGCTCCGGCGGCGTCGAGGGCTTCGACACCGCGGCGTTCGACGAGAAGGGCGGCGGCAACGGCGACACGGTTTTCTGCACCGACGACATCGTGCCCGCGATCCCGATCCCGCCCTACAAGGTGGTCAGCTTCGTGCAGCACTGAGCCCGCTCTCCCCGCTCCGGACGAAGCTGATGACGACTGCCGCCCGGCGACTCGCCCCGTGAGCCGCCGGGCCTTTTCGTGTCGCCCCGCCGCACCGGCACCCCGCGTCGAATTGACGCGCCGAGCTCTCGACGCGTGACCGCCGCGCCGTGCGCCACCGCGCGATCCGTAACGTCGTTCACCCGTCCTCGATTGGCTCGATCCGGCGCTGCTTTTGCCGTTGCCGCACCGCGCCCGCGCGGGAGCGGCCGGCATCGTGGCAGTCGCTTTGCATTATGGATTCGCCAGGTATCGGATTCGCGGTCCGGGCGATGTCGCCCGGCCGCGGTCCGGGTTTGCGGTCCCGCACCGGGACCGCTGCGGGTAAGACAAGCCATGAGAGCTCGTAATCGGTTCGCCGTCGCGTTGCTTTCCGGCGCGGCGATCGTCGCGCTGGCCTTCGTGACTCCGCTTCAGGCCGCGAGCGCCGAGCGGGCCGGCGAGGTCGGTTTCGACGTCGGCCGGACCAACTTCGCGTCCAACGTTGCCGACAAGTCCGCCGCCGCCTTCGGCGTGCGCGGCGGGTACCACTTCAACAACTGGTTCCAGCTCGAGGGCCAGCTCGCCTCCTCCACGGCCGACGAGCAGGGCGCCGACGCGACGCTGAACACGCTGTTCGTGAACGGCGTGTTCAACTTCAAGGCGCGTCCGACGATCCGGCCCTACGTGCTGGTCGGGGCCGGCCGGGCCAACCTGGAGTTCGATCTCGGCCCGACGAGCGTGGACGACAACGGTGACGCCTTCCAGGTCGCGGCGGGCAGCAAGTTCGCGTTCGGCCAGGACAGCCGGATGTCCGCGCGCGTCGAAGCCTCGCGGCTCCGCGAGCGCACCTTCGACGCCAGCTCCTACTACACCAACGTGATGGCCGGTCTGACCTGGAAGCTCGGTCGCAAGGCCTGACACGTCTTTGCTCCGTTCTTGAAAACGAGCGGCCCCGGGACCTCCCGGGGCCGCCCGGGGAGCCTCCCATGCGCGCTCCGCTGTCGTTGTTCGTCGCTCTCTCGATCGGGGGCCTGACCTGGCCCGCCGCCGCAAGCGCGGCTTCCGGCACCGTCACCACGGCCAAGCCGGTCAAGCAACCGCCGTTCTACCTGGGCAAGCCGGTCTCGACCCCGACGACTCCGGCGTTGTTGCCGGTGCGGATCGCCCCGGCGCCGGGCGAGCTTCCCGACGACTGGGTGCCCCTGACCGCGATGAACCGCCTCGCCGAGGACATCGAGCGCTGGCTGGGCGAGACCGGCCTGGTCCGCGTGTTGCCCGACCCGGCCGGCTCCGCCAAGGCGTTCCCGCCCGCGGTCTACCTCGGGTGCGAGCCCGACGAGATGATCCCCGGCGAGTGCAGCGAGGAGCCGCGCCAGAACGTGCTGATCTCGACGAGCGCGAACCGTGAGTGGCGCAACGCGCTCGGCGGCGCGGTCGGCGGCGCCGGGGTCGACCGGGTGCTGGTGCTGCGGCTCGACGTGGCGCCCCACTGGATCCACCAGAAGAATCTCAAGGGCACCAAGGAAGTGCGCCTCGGCACGGGTTACGCGCAACGCCTGCCGTGGCTGACCTCGCTGGACACCCCGGTCTACGTGCTCCAGCTCACGGGGGCGGTCGTGGACGCCGAGGGGAAGGTCCTGCGGAGCGGGGCCGAGGGGCTGCTGGCCGTGCGGACGCCGTTCAAGGCCTCCGTGCTGCGGGCCCAGAAGCTGATCAGCGAGGAGGACGTCGAGCTGCTGCGCACCGGGATGCGGCGCGACGACCTGCCCGACGCCCCTGCGGTCTGGCAGGCCGCCGCCCGGAACCTGGTGACGCAGCTCGCCGGGACGCCGGCCAGCGTCGCGGCGGTGGCCGGCACGGCGCCGTAGACGGCGGCTTCAGCTGCCGACCGTCTCGGCCGCTCCGAAGATATCCGCGTACACCCCGGCGAGCCTGCGCAGGGCGTCGGCGCCGTTTCCGGTGAACGACGAACCGTGCATGATCGCGAGCGTGCGAGGCTCGAAGGCGGCCAGTTCCCCGAGCAGCCGTTCGGTCTTCGGGGTGTACGGCACGTAGTCCATCAACGGGCTGGCCTGCAGCTTCGTGGCGGCCGTTCGCGAGCGTTCGACGACGTCCTCCGAGGTCAGCGGCTCGCGCCGCCCGTCGTGGTGAAACAGGTCGGAGACGAAAAGCGTGCCTTCCGTCTCTTCGAACAGCATCCCGGCGTCCCAGCCGTGGGGCAGATGGGGCGTCGGATGGTAACGGAAGCGGAAGCGTCCCGTTTCGAGGACCTCGCCCTTCTCGAGCCCGCGGGCCGGACGGCTGGCGAAGTCCGCCAGGTTGACCGCCGCGCCGATCTGGCCCGCCACCGCCTGCGCCCGCGGCGCCACGTCGAGCCAGTCGTTCAGCGCACCGCTCTCGTCGACCTCGAAGTGGCTGTAGCCGATCCAGCGCAGGTCCCGGGGATCGATCAGCCGGGCCACCGCCTGCCTGAGCTCCGGGAACATCCGTCGCATCCCCGCGTGGTACAGCAGCGGCTCCTCGTCGCGGACGAGGAAGTGGTTGAACTCCAGGTCGAAGTCCGGTGCGTAGATCGATATCCGGTGAACGGCGGGGGCGATCTCGTCGATTCTGGCGCTCATGGTGGATCTCCTTTCGACAGGGAGGTGCAACGATCCGCCACGCCGTTACACGTCCGGGGCGAGGAAGCCGGAACGTGTTACTCTCGGCCCGAATGACCGACACCGTCCCTCCGGGGTCCGCGGCGCCGGCCGGCGACGAGTTGGCATCGCTGGCGCGGCGGATCGCGGCGGCCGCGCCCGGCGCCGCCGCCGAGGAGGAGGCGCGCCTGTACCGCGCGCTGGCCCCGCGTGTCCGGCTCTACGGGCTCAAGCACCTCCGGGACGCCCAGCGGGCCGACGATCTCGTGCAGCAGGTGTTGTGGACGACGATCGAGCGGTTGCGCAACGGCGGCGTCCGCGAGCCCGAGCGGATCACGTCGTTCGTCCTCGGGACCAGCCGCACGATGGCCCGCGACCTGGTCCGCGGCGAGCGGCGGCGGCGGGAGCTGATCGAGCGCTATGGTCCCTCCCTCTCCGCGGTCACGACCGCGCGCGAGCCGCTGGACCTCGAACGGTTGGCCGACTGCCTGGCGAGCCTGACCGAGCGCGATCGGGCCGTCGTCGTGATGACGTTCTATGCGGAGCAGGACACCGGGCAGATCGCAGGAGAGCTGACCCTGTCCCCGGCCAACGTGCGCGTCGTGCGACACCGCGCACTGTCGCGCTTGCGGCTGTGCATGGAGGCGGCGTGAGCCGCGCGCGCTGCACCCGGGCGGTCCCGTTCGGGACCCTCGTGGACTACTGGCTCGACGACCCTCCATCCGCGGACCCGGAGGAGCTGGAGGAACACCTGTTCGCCTGCGAGGAGTGCTCCGCCGCTCTCGAAGCGGTCGCCGCCTTCGCGGATGCGATCCGGCGGCTCGGCCGCAAGGCCCCGTTCCGCGGCGGGCTGGGACCGGCGATCCTCGGTCGCATGGAGCGGGACCGGCGGGTGATCCGCCGCTACCGGGCGCGCGCCGGCGGTCACATCCATTGCACCGCGCGCGCCGACGACGATCTCGTCGCGCTCGAGCTGTCGGCGGACCTGGCCGGCGTCGAGCGAGTCGACCTGCTCTACTGCGCCGAGGACGGAACGCTGCTCGAGCGGGCCAGGCAGGTGCCCGTGATCCGGGGCCGCGGGGTGGTGTGGGCCGAGTCCGGCGACGTGCTGCGGAAGCTGCCGACCGGGATCAGCTACGTCCGGCTGCTCGCGGTGGAACCCACGGGGGACAGGCTGGTCGGCGAGTACACGCTGCACCACACGGCGTACCGACCGTAGCGCGGTCAGGCCGGCACCAGCCCGTCCTGCTCCAGCCGCCGCAGCTTTTCCAGGAACGTGGTGCGCTTCAGCTCCAGCAGCTCGGCGGCGCGCGCCTTGTTGCCCTCGGCCAGCCGCAGCGACTGCAGGATCAGCTCCCGCTCCAGGCTGGTCACGGCGCTGCGGAAGTTGAGCCCCTCGTCGGTGACCAGCACGTTCGGCGGCGGGCAGCCGTCTGCGGCGAGCCCGGCGATCTCGGGCGGCAGGTCCTCGACCTGGACCGTCTCGCGGCCGTTGCTCAGGATCACCCCGTGCTCGACGGCGTTCTCCAGCTCCCGCACGTTGCCCGGCCAGTCGTGCGCCGACAGGGCGCGTAGCGCGTCGGCCGTGAACTCGCGCGGCTCGCCGAGGCCCAGCTTGCGCGCGACCCGCTCGGCGAGGAAGTCCACCAGCGGCGCGATGTCTCCCGGGCGCTCGCGCAGCGGCGGGATGGTCACGGGAAACGTGTTGACGCGGTACAGCAGGTCGAGGCGGAAGATCCCCCGCTCGACCAGCGCCGACAGGTCCTGGTTGCTGGCGACCACCACACGGACGTCGATCGGACGGGCCTCGGTCGATCCGATCCGGGTCACGCGGCGCTCCTGCAGCACGCGCAACAACCGCACCTGCGCCTCCGCGCTCATCGTCGAGATCTCGTCGAGGAACAGCGTGCCGCCGTTCGCCTGCTCGAACTTGCCGACGCGGTCGCGTTCCGCGCCCGTGAAGGCGCCCTTGACGTGCCCGAACAGCTCGCTCTCCAGCAGCGTGTGCGGGATCGCCCCGCAGTGCAGGCAGACCAGGGGACCGTCCTTGCGGGTCGGGTGGTTGTCGTGCAGGAAGCGGGCGGCGACCTCCTTGCCGGTGCCGCTCTCCCCCATCAACAGCACGGTCGTGTCGAGCGACGCCACCTTGCGCAACCGCTCGACGACCTGGAGCATCGGGCCGCTGCCGACGACCATGTCGCCGTGGCGCGGCGCGGCCGCGGGCCGGACCGGCTCGGGCGACGCGGGACGCGGTGCGGGCGACGCCAGCACCTGCTCGAGACCGTGGGCGGTGAGCGGCTTGGCCAGGTAGCCGTCGGCTCCCCGGCGGTGTGCCTCCACGGATCCCGCCGTGGTCGGGTTGCCGGTGAGCACCGTGCAGGCGGTCGAGCTTCCGGTGGCACGCAGCCGGTCGATCAGCTCCAGCGGGTCGCCGTCGCTGCGGTCGCCGTCGTCCAGGATCACCAGCTCGGGAGCGCGGGTCGCGCACTCGCGCCAGGCAGCGTCCAGCGAATCCGGGGTCGTGACCCGGTAGCCCAGCTCGCCCAGGACGTCCTTGGTCTTGCGGCGGGCCCTCGTGTCACCGTCCAGCACCAGCGCGGTTGGCATGTTGAGGCTCCCCGAAAAC
Source organism: Candidatus Polarisedimenticolaceae bacterium (assembly GCA_041629655.1). Taxonomy (GTDB): domain Bacteria; phylum Acidobacteriota; class Polarisedimenticolia; order Polarisedimenticolales; family Polarisedimenticolaceae; genus JBFKMV01. The sequence goes on along the minus strand of JBFKMV010000033.1, from coordinate 24,629 downwards.
GGAAATTCTTTCTCAGGACGGCACTTTTTTAGCTTCCTGGGGCAAATATATTAATAATTCGAACTAGGTCAATGACAATAACGCAATTGTCATATGTAACTTTAATTTCGGAAACTGAAATAGTTTGAGCGGGTTGCGCGTCGACCTCCTCGCACGACCACCGCCGCGATTCCGTCGCCCCGGGCCCCTCCCGGAGTCGGTTTGCCGACGGAACGGCCGGGCGCGAACCGGGGTACGTGTTTCCAAGTGATTGATAGAAATGCGCTTAGCACGGATGCCGGGACCGGGGAACGCATGTTGCTTTCCCGGCGGGCATGGGAGAACGCAACCTCGCACGACGACGGGCCCGGGCCGCGGTCGGGCTCGCCGCCCTGCTCCTGGCCACGGGGACGCTGCCCGCCGAGGGCGAGGCCGGCTCACGCGCCGCCGCCCTGATCGATCGAATCGACTCGGCCGCGACGCCGGAGGCCGAGCGCACCGCCGCGCTGCGCGAGCTGCGGCTGCTGACGTCCGGCGAGCCGCAGGACCCCGAAACCCGGGAGGCGCTGTTCTTCCTCGCCCGCTACCTCCAGTACCGGCAGGGGCCGGACGACCCGGACACCCGCCAGGTGATGTCGCTGGCCACGACCCAGTACCCGGACGACGCGCGGACGGACGAGCTGCTCCAGGTGCTCGCGCCCGCGCAGCACCGGGCCGGCGACTACACCGGTGCCCACGTGTCCTTCCGGTTACTGCTGGGCACCGCGCTCGAGGATGCCGCCCCGCAGCTGCTGGCCCAGGCCGCGGTGAACGCGGCGGCCGTCGACGACCACGCAGCCGCGTTCCGCTGGGTCCAATCGATCGATCTGGACGCGCTGCGCCCGGAGCAGCAGCTCCGGGTACTGCTGGCGCGCGTGGAGTCGTGCCACGGCGTGGGCCGGGACGACCTCGCGGTCGAGGCCGCCGCGGAGGTCGAGCGGCGGAGCGCAGAACGTTTGCACGTCGAGGCGGACGCGCTGCTCGCGGCGGCGGGCGCTTCCGAGGGCACCGGCGATCTCGACCGGGCGATCTCGCGCTACGAGACCTACGTCAACGTGCACCGCGACGCCGTCCCGCGGCCGGTGGCGCTGCTGGCGCTGGCGCGCCTCTACGTGCGAACCGAGGCGCCGGTGCGCGCGGAGCGCGTGCTGCGTCGCCTGATCGACGAGCACGCGGAATCGACGCAGGCCGCGGAGGCGCGGGTCCAGCTGGTGGAGCTCGCAGTCGAGGACGCGTCTCCGCGATACCTGCCGCGGTACATCGCGGCGGCCCGCGAGGAGCGGGACGGTACGGGCGCACAGCGGATCTGCGATCACGTGCTGGAGCGCTACATCGCCGCAGGTCATCCCGCCGAGGCCATCGCGGCCCTGGCGCTGCTGGCCCGGGACCGGGACGCCGGGGACAGCCTGGCGCCGCTCGCGGCACGCACCACGATCCGCCGCGGGCTGGAGGCCGTGCTCGAGCTGTTGATCTCGCGAGACGACATGCTGGGCGTCGCGGCAACCGCCGCCGAGGCGCGCTCGCTGGAGATCCCGATCCCGGCCGGGCAGCTCGACGCGGTGCGGCGAGCGCGGCGTGCCCTGGGCCTCGAAACCCGGATCCGCTCGCTGGTCGGGCTGGCGCTCGAGGACGCGCGCCCGGGGATCGACTCCGGCGACTGGGCCCGGGTCGCGGCCTTGATCGAGGACGCGCTGCTGCTGGAGCCTGCACCGCACCCGGAGGTGCTCGTCGAGGCGACACTCGTACTGGGCGAGGCGCTGTGGCGGACCGGCCGGAGCGCCGAAGCACTGACACGCATCGACCACGCCCTGGCAACCGCCGGAGAGCTTCCGGCCGAGCGGTCGCGCGCGCTGCAAGTGCTGCGGGGCGACATCCGTTTCGCCGCCGGTGAGCGCGAGCAGGCCTGCGGCGACTACCGCGCGGCCGCGGGCATCTTCGCCACGCCGTGGGTCGACGGACAGCTCGAACGCTGCGCCGGGCCGCAAGCGGGCGTGGACTCGGAGAGATCCTGATGAACACCGGATCCGAAACCTTGTTGACCGAGGCCTTCCAGCGCTTCGAGCAAGCGGCTCACACGCTGGAGCGCCGTCACGGCAGCCTCAAGACCCGTGTGGAACAGCTCGAGCGGCAATTGCTGGACGCCCACCGCAGCCTCGAGGCCGTGCTCGACGCGCTCGACACCGGCGTCGCGGTCGTGTCTCCCGAAGGGACACTGCTGCGCACCAACGACGCCTTCGACCGGCTGCGGCTGGGCGAGGAGGGGTCGATCGTCCGCTCGCCGATCCTGGCCGCGCTGCTCGATTCCGATCCGCGCCAGGCGCGCACGGCGCGATTGCGCTGGGATGCCGAAGACGGCCCGCGCGACCTGGCCGCGACGCTGCTCCCGGTCGGCGACGAGCTCGAGACGCGCGTGCTGACGATCCAGGACATCACCGAGATCCGTCGCGAGGAGGAAGAGGGCGGACGGCGACAGCGCCTGGAGGCGCTGGGCCGCATGGCGGCCGAGCTGGCGCACGAGGTGCGCAACCCGCTGGGCGGGATCCGGCTGTTCGCGTCGATGCTGCGCGACGACGTCCGGGAGCACGAGTCGCAGCGCGAGATGACCGAGCAGATCCTGGCCGCAACGGCGGGACTCGAATCGACCGTGACCAACCTGCTCGCCTTCGCCGCGCCGTCGAAGGGCGAACGCCGCCGGGTCAGCCTCGGCGAGGTGGCCGCCGACGTGAGCGCGCTGCTCTCGCCGGCCTGCTCGCTGCGTGGCGTCGAGCTGACGGGACCGGCGGAGCCCGGCGGTTGCGACGTGCTGGCCGACCCCGAGGGGCTGCGGCAGGTGCTGCTCAACCTGCTCGGCAACGCGCTGGCCGCGTGCGAGCCGGGGGGCCGGATCGCGCTGGACGTCCGGCGTCGTCGCGGCCGGGTCGTGCTGTCGGTGACCGACGACGGTCGCGGCATTCCTCCCGAGGATCTGCCGCGCGTGTTCGACCCGTTTTTCTCCCGCACCGAGGGCGGCACCGGTCTCGGGCTCTCGATCGTGCACGGCATCGTCGAGCGCCACCGCGGCCGGATCACGCTGGACAGCCGGCCCGGCCACGGCACCTGCGCCACGGTCGAGCTGCCCGCTTGCGAGGAGCCTGCCGATGAGTGAGCGGATTCTGGTCGTCGACGACGAGCCGAGCATGGCGCTGGCGATGGAGCGCACGCTGCGGCGCTCGGGCTACCGCGTGGACGTCGCCGGCGACGGCCGGGAAGCGATGGCCCGTCTGGCACGCCAGGACTACGAAATCGTGTTCACCGACCTGCGGATGCCGGGTGTGGACGGGTACGAGTTGCTGAAGCGCATCCGGACGCTCAGTCCGTCGATGCGCGTGGTCGTGGTGACGGCGTTCGGCACCGTCGACTCGGCCGTGTCGTGCGTTCGTGACGGGGCCGTGGACTACCTGCAGAAGCCGTTTTCTCCGGAAGCCCTCACCCGCGCCGCCGAGCGGGCGCTGCGCGAGGGCCGGCGCACCGTCTCCGAGTCGGACGAACCGGACCTCGTCGCCGAGGACCCCGCGACGCTGCATGCGGTCGGGCTGGCCGTCGGGGCGGCGCACTCCGAGGCGACGGTGCTGCTGGAGGCCGAGTCGGGCGCCGGCAAGGAGGTGTTCGCCCGGCTGATCCACCGCGAGAGCCCGCGCGCCGCAGGGCCGTTCGTGGCCGTCAACTGCGCGGCCCTGCCGCGCGAGCTGCTGGAGGCCGAGCTGTTCGGCCACGTCAAGGGCGCCTTTACCGGCGCGCACCGGGACCGCAAGGGTCATTTCCAGATGGCCGACGGCGGCACGCTGCTGCTGGACGAGATCGGCGAGATGAGTCCCGACCTGCAGGGCCGGCTGCTGCGGGTGCTCCAGGACCGCGGGGTGCAACCCGTCGGGTCGGAGTCACGGGTCCGGATCGACGTGCGGGTGATCGGCGCGACCAACCGCAACCTGCGCGAACAGGTCGCGGCGGGGCGGTTTCGCGAAGACCTGTACTACCGCCTGCGGGTGATGCCGATCCGCATCCCGCCGCTCCGCGAGCGTCCCGGCGACATCGAGCCGTTGGCGCTGCGCTTCGCGCGGCGATTCGGCGGGGCCCGCGCCGAGCTGACCCGGGGCGCCCTCGAGCTGCTGCGCGCCCATGCCTGGCCGGGCAACGTGCGCGAGCTGCAGAACGCGATGCAGCGCGCCGCGATCCTCGCCGGTGACGGACCGATCGAGAGCCGGCACCTCGATCTGGAGCCTGCGCTGCGGCCCGTCACGGACCGCGCGGACTGCGCCTCCGGCTCGACGCTGGAGGAGGCGGAGCGCGAGGCGATCCGCCGCATCCTGATCACGACTCGCGGCAACCGGACCCGCGCGGCGCAGGCGCTGGGCATCTCGCCGCGCACGCTGCGGCACAAGCTCAAGCGCTATCGCGACGAAGGCCGGCCGCTGGAGGGCGTCGGATGACGGGCCGGGAGCGGCAACTTCCGGCCGCCGGGCGGCCATTCCTTGCCGCGGCAGGAACCGCGGGCGGGTCGCGCGACAGCGGCTCCCGGGCACGCTTCTTGCGCCTTTCGGAGCATCGCCGGTCCGGGGGAAGAAGAAGGAGAACCCGATGAGCCAACCCGTGCAGGACGCCACGATCGCGCTGCTGGGACGCACCCTGGGGCGGGTCGCCAGCGAGACCTCGATCGTCGCGTCGAACCTGGCCAACGTCGACACGCCGGGCTACCGCGCGATGCAGGTCGTGTTCCGGGACGTGCTGCGCGATGCGCAGGGCGGGCTCGGGCCGCTGCGCACCGACCCGGCGCACCTCGGCGCCGCGCACCCCAACGGCAAGGGCAAGCTGGTCGAGGCCCCGGTGACGCGAATCCGCATGGACGGCAACACGGTCGACGTGGACGGCGAGATGACGCGCTTCGCGACGCTCCAGGGTCGCTACAACGCGACGGCGGAGATGCTCAAGAAGCGCTTCGGGCTGCTGGAATACGCCGTCACCACCGGTGGAGGACGCTGACGATGAGCCTGCAGCGGGCATTCGCGATCGGGGCCTCGGGCCTGACCGCCCAGCGCACCCGCATGGAAACCGTCGCCTCGAACCTGGCCAACGCACGGACCACGCGCACCGCCGAGGGCGGACCCTACCGGCGGCGCGAACCCGTCTTCACGGCGGAGCCGGTCAAGACGTCGTTCGGCGAGATGCTGGGGCGCGCGCTGCGCGCGGTGCGCGTGGAACGGATCGCCTCCGATCCCTCGGACCCGGTGTTGCGCCACGAGCCGGGCCATCCCGACGCGGACGAGCAGGGCTTCGTGGCCTATCCCAACGTCGACCCGGTGCGGGAGATGGTCGACATGATGTCGGCGACGCGCTCCTACGAGGCCAACGTGACGTTGATCAGCGGGATCCGCTCGATGGTCCGCTCGGCGCTGGAGATCTCGCGCGGTTGACGCGAGCCGCCTGATCCGGGCGGCGGCGCGCCAGGAGACGAACGATGAGCATGGACGGAATTCCGAAGATCGGCAAGGTCGGCGGGCTCGAGGAGCTGGCGCCCGGGCGACGGCCCGCCGCCCCCGACGGTGCAGGCAAGTTCGCCGACTCGCTGCAAGAGGCGATCCGGCAGGTCGACGATCTGCAACGCGACAGCGAAACGGCCCAGGCCACGTTTGCCGCGGGCGGCGAGATCGACCTGCACGACGTGCTGATCCGGATCGAGGAAGCGGAGCTGGCGTTCAAGACGATGATGGAGGTACGCAACAAGCTGGTCGATGCGTACCACGAGGTAATGCGTCTCGGCGGCTGACGGGTTCGAGACCGAACGAGGACGGTGACAGCGCATGGCAGACACCTTCGAGAGCCTGAAGAACGGCCTGGCGCGGCTGAGCACGCGCCAGAAGATCCAGCTCGCCGCGGCGGTGCTGGCGATCGTCGGACTGCTGTGGGGCGTCAGCGCCTACGCCACCCGCGTGCGCTACGGCGTGCTGTTCAGCAACGTGCGCGCCGAGGAGGCCGGGCCGGTGCTGGCGGCGCTCAAGGAGCGGCAGGTCCCGTTCCGCGTCACGGCCGGCGGCTCGGTGATCGAGGTGCCGCTGACGCGCGTGAACCAGCTGCGACTGGAGCTGGCCGGCGACGGCGTGCTGCCCGGCAGCGGCGTGGGCTTCGAGATCTTCGACAAGCCGGCGTTCGGCCTGTCCGATTTCGTGCAGAACGTGAACTACCGTCGGGCGCTGGAACGCGAGCTGGGGCGCACGATCACCAGCCTCGACTCCGTCGAGTCGGCCCGCGTGCACCTGGCGTTGCCTCCGGAGAGCGTGTTCGCCGACGAGCGGCGCGATCCCTCCGCCTCGGTGGTGGTCAAGCTGCGTTCCGGCGGCCAGGTCTCCTCGCAGCAGATGCGGGCGATCACGCACATGGTCGCCAGCGGCGTCGAGGGTCTCGACCCCGCGCGGGTCAGCGTGATCGACAGCCACGGCATGTTGCTGTCGGGCGAGGACGAGGGCGGCCACGCGGTCAGCGCCTCGCAGGTCGAGGCACGCCAAGCGATGGAGCGGCAGATCGAGTCCCGGCTGGTCTCGATCCTCGAGCCGCTGGTGGGCAAGAACCGCGTGCGGGCCCGGGCCACGGTGGCGCTGAACATGAAACGGGTCAGCCGCGTCGAGGAGACCTTCGACCCCAACGTGGCGGTGGTGCGCAGCGAGCAGAAGACCAAGTCCGAGCAGCTCGCCGGGGGTGGCGGCGGAACTCCGGGCACGTCGGCCAACCTGCCCGACGGCAACCCGGCCGCGGCAGCCGGCACCGGCAGCCGTGAGAAGTCCCAGAGCGCCGTGACCAACTTCGAGCTGAACAAGACCGTGGCCACGATCGAGGAGCCGGTCGGCTCGCTGCTGCGGCAGTCGGTGGCGGTGGTCGTCGATCACGCCTCCGTGGAGAGCACCGGCGAGGACGGCCAGCCCGCCAGCACCGAGCAACCCCGCACTGACGAGGACATGCAGAAGATCACCGAGATCGTGCGCGCGGCGATCGGTTACGACGAGGCGCGCGGCGACACGCTGATCGTGCAGAACGTTCCGTTCGACCAGACGGCCCGCGAGGTCGCCGAGCTCCCCTCGGGGACCGACATCTGGTACACGCTGCTGACCATCGCGCGCGTCGCGTCGCTCCCGTTGGCGGTGCTGCTGATCGTGCTGCTGGTGGTGCGCCCGGGAATCAGGGCGCTCCGCTCGTTGCAGCCCGACCAGGGACAGCTCGGCGGCGGACCGGTCACCGTGGGTGAGCTGCAGGCGCAGCTCGCTCAGGGAGCGCTGCCCGCGGCGGGCGAAACGTCGTCCTTCCGCAGCAAGCTGATCGAAGCGGCGCGCGAGGACCCCAAGACCGCCGCGCTGATCGTGCGCGACTGGATGAGCGACAAGGGGGGCAAGTAACCGATGGCCTCTACCTCCGCGCCCGCGCTGGACGAGCTGAGCGGCGCGCGCAAGACCGCGATCCTGTTCGTGCTGCTCGGCGAGGACGTCGCCAGCCGGCTGCTGCAACACCTGTCCAAGCGCGAGGTCGCCCGCATCGCCAAGGAGATCGCCGAGCTGGGCACGATCGACCCGCAGCTGGCTGAGGCCGTGCTGCAGGACTACTACCTGACCGCGCTCAAGTCGCCCGCGGAGCGCGGCGGGGCCGACCTGGCCCGCAAGCTGCTGGCGCAGGCCGAGATCCCGGTCAGCCTGATGGACCAGTTGCTGGGGCCGGAGCTGCGGCCGGGCGAGGAGGCGCTGGGTCCGCTGCTGGAGACCAAGCCGGAGCTGCTGGCCCGGGCGCTGCAGGAAGAGCACCCGCAGACCGCCGCGCTGGTGCTGCTGCACCTGCCCGTTGAGCGCGCGGGAGAGGTGCTGGCGGCGATGCCGGAGGACGCGCAGTCCGAGACGATCCTGCGCATGGCCACGCTGAAGACCGTGCGCGGCGAGGTGCTGGGCGAGGTCGCCAGCTCGCTCCACGAGCGGCTGGACGCGGCGGGCAGCGACCGCGAGGAGACGGACGGCATGGAGCGCACCGCCTCGCTGCTGCTCAAGCTTGCCCGCGCGGACATGAAGCGGCTGCTCGACGCGCTGGAGCCCGACCACCCCGAGGAGGTCGAGCAGCTGCGGTCGCGAATCTTCACCTTCGACAGCCTGATCCTGGTCGACGACGTCGGCATGCAGTCGCTGCTGCGCCAGGTCGACACCCAGAAGCTCGCGCTGGCCCTGAAGGACGCCAGCGCGGAGCTGTCCGAGCGCTTCCTGGGCAACCTTTCGGAACGCGCCGCGTCGATGCTGCGCGAGGAGATGGAGTTCCTGACCCAGGTCGCCCCGAACGAGCAGGAGGCGGTGCGCAAGGAGATCATCGACCTCGCGATCAAGCTCGAGGCCGAAGGCACGTTGTCGTTCTCGGCCGGCTAGTCCGCCCGGGAGCAACGATCGGAGAACCAAGTTGGGCGAGGGAAGACGAACCGGACGCGTCCTGGCACAGCTCGGCGAAGGGGTGCGTCCGTTCACCGGTCGTCCCGACGGCGAGCCGGACCGAGAGGCCGCGATCGAGCGCGAGGCGTTCGCGCGCGGCCGCAAGCAGGGCTTCGACGAAGGCGCCCGGCAGGCCGGCGAGGAGCTCGCCCAGCTCGCCGAGGAGGTGCGCCGCGAGCTGTCCGCCGCGCTGGAGCAGCTCTCCTCGTTCGAGACCGAGCGCCGGCGGGAAAACGAGAAGCTCGTCGTGGAGATCGCGCTCGCGGCTGCGGCACGGATCGTGCGGGAGCGGATCGCGGCGGGCGATCCGCTGGCGGCCCGTGCGCTGGAGGAGGCGATCGCGGCCCTGCCGCCGGCACTGAAGCTGCGCGCGCGAATCCACCCCGAGGACGCGGACGCCGTCGCCGGCCGGGTCGCGCAGGAGACCGGCCGCGAACGGCTGGAGCTGGTTCCGGACCCGGCGGTGTCGCGCGGCGGCTGCGTGGTCGAAAGCGACGTCGGCACGATCGACGCCTCGATCGAGACCGCGCTCGATGCGGTGCGCGACGCGGTCGAAGGCGAGGCGGAGGCGCGGTGATGCTCGCCGGCGCCGTCGAGCGCATCCGCGCCGCCAGGCTGTGCCGGGCCCGCGGCACCGTGCGCCGGGTGATCGGCCTGGCCGTCGAGTCGGACGGCCCCCCGTGCTCGCTGGGCGAGGAGTGCCTGCTGGTCGACGCGCACGGCGCGACGCTGTCACGCTCCCAGGTCGTCGGCTTCTCCGGCAACCGGGTGATCTCGATGCCCGTCGACCGCCCGCACGGGCTGGCCGTCGGCTCGCGGATCGTCGCGCTGGGGCGGCGTCCGCAGGTCGGCGTCGGCCCGCAGCTGCTGGGACGCGTGCTGGATGCCGACGGACGACCGCTGGACGGCAAGCCCCTGGCCCCGGCGGTCACGAGCTACCCGCTGGAGAGCGACTCGCCCGCGGCGATGGACCGCGAGCGGATCCGCCGGCCGTTCGCGACCGGCGTGCGCTCGATCGACGGCCTGCTGACGCTGGGCCGCGGGCAGCGCGTGGGCATCTTGGCCGGCAGCGGCGTGGGCAAGAGCACCTTGCTCGGCATGATCGCGCGCCACGCGAGAGCCGACGTGGCCGTGATCGGGCTGATCGGCGAACGCGGTCGCGAGGTCCGGGACTTCATCGAGGAGGACCTCGGCCGCCAAGGGCTCGAGCACGCGGTGGTGTTCGTCGCGACCTCGGACGAGCCGCCGATGCGCCGCATCCGCGCCGCCCTGGCCGCGACGGCCGCCGCGGAGTACTTCCGCGACCAGGGCCGTCACGTGGTGTTGCTGATGGACTCGATCGCGCGGGTCGCGATGGCCCAGCGCGAGGTCGGGTTGTCGATGGGCGAGCCGCCCTCGACCAAGGGCTACCCGCCGTCCGTGTACTCGCTGCTGCCGCAGCTGCTCGAACGCGCCGGTGCGCTCGAGCACGGCGGAAGCATCACGGGCCTCTACGCGGTGTACGTCGAGGGCGACGACCTGAACGAGCCGATCGCGGACCTCTCGCGCAGCCTGCTCGACGGGCACATCGTGCTCAGCCGCGAGCTTGCGGCACGGGGCCGCTACCCGGCGATCGACGTGCTGGACAGCGTCAGCCGGTTGATGCCCCAGGTGACCGAGCGCGCGCATGTCGCGGCGGCCCGGGCGTTGGCGACCCGCCTGGCGGCATGGAAGGACGCCGAGGACCTGATCATGCTCGGCGCCTACCGCGAGGGCAGCAACCCCGAAGTCGATGCGGCGCTGCGCTCCCGAGAGCAGATCGAGGCGTTCCTGCGTCAGGACCGTGACGAGGGCTCGGAGCTGGACGCCACCATCGACAACCTGACCGCAACGATCGCGGCAGGGAACCAGGAGGGCGAGTGATGAAGCGATTCGAGTTCCGCCTGGCGCGGCTGGAGCGGTTGCGCACGCTGGAGCGCAATGCGGCGCGCGCCGCGTTGACGCGGGCGCTCGGCGAGGTCGAGGAGCGGCGGCGCGAGCGTGACCGCGAGCGTCGCGAGCTCGCCGAGGCGCTCCACACGGAGCTGCCGGAAGAGCTGGCCGCCGATCCGCGAGCGTGGCAGCAGCTCGCCGAATGGCGCCAGCGTCACCGACTCGCGCTGATCGCCGCGACCGAGCGCGAATCGCAGGCCAGTGAAGCCGTGCGGCGCGCCGAGCAGGCGCACACCGAGGCTGCGCGGGCCCACCGCGTGCTGGAGCGGCTGCGCGAGCGGAAGTACCGGCGCTGGCGCCAGGAGGCCGACGCCGAGGAGCAGAAGTTCCTGGACGAGACCCACCTGCTGCGGGTCGGCCGCAAGCGGGTGAGCGACGATGAGCGGAGCGATTCATGAAACTGACGATCTCGATTCCCTGGCGCCCGCGGCGGTTCAGACGGCCTTCGCTGCGCGTCGTGCTCGCGGCGGTGCTGGTCGCGGACACGCTGTTCGTCGCCGCGGTGCTGGGCGGCCTGCTGACCGGCGACGTGGCGCGCGCGAACGAGACCGGCGACGACGCGACGACTCCGCCACGGACCGTCGACACGTTGCGCACGCTCGGCGAGGAGCTGGCCGAGCGGCGCCGCGAGCTGGAGCGCCGCGAGCTGGAGCTGGCCGAGGCCCTGCGCGGTGGGGAGGTGCTGCGACTCGCCGGGATCACCCCCGTGACCGCCGAGCCCGCGACGGAGCCGCAAGCGGTCGAGGATCCGCCGGGCGGCGCCGCGGCCAGCGATTCGTTCAAGCGGCTCCAGAAGGCCTACGAGAACATGGAGCCGGAATCGGCGGCAACGGCGATCGCGGCTCTCGCGGGGCGCGACTCGGAGGTGGTCGTGGAGCTGCTGCTGGGTTGGCCGCCGCGCACCTCCGGCGCGATCCTCGATGCGCTGACCCAGACCGACCCGGCGATCGCCGCGGACCTCTCGTACGAGATCTGGAAACGCAGCGGCGGCGCGCGATGAACCCCTCCGGGCGGCAAGACCGGGTCGCCGGCGGCAAGATCGTGCCGCTCGCGGCCGGTCCCGGCCCCGGATTCCGGCGAGCGGCGCGGCGCGGCGGTTGGCATCCCGCGTGCACTTCGTCGTCGCGTCATGAAACTCGACCTCCAGGCCCTGGCCGGACTGTTCGGCGTGACCGGTGTGCGTTCGGGCGCGACTCCGGCCCGGCATCCCGGCGTGCGCCTCGAGCACCGGGAAGACTGGCTGCGCGCGCTGGCCTCCGCCGCCGGGCTTGACCGGCCGCGCCCTGGGCCGGCGCCTTTTGGCGATGGGGTCGACGGCGCCGAAGTCGACGACGCCGAACACGACGAGGTCGCGAGCGGGCCGTGGAACGGGCCGGTGCCGGAACACGGAGCGGCTCCGGAATCGCCGCTACCCCAAGCGCAACCGGGCTCGGAAGCCGCCGGGCCGGTGCCCCGGACGCAGGGGTTCCCATCGCCGACGACCGGCGAGGTCGCCGTGGCGGTCACGCTCGCCGACGGCGAGGCCCCGATCGCGAGCACGAGCGGGCTCGAGGCACACCGCGAGATCGGCGTCACCGTAAGAACCGGAGGTGGAGCGTCGGACATGCTGCCGCTCCCCGAGACCGGGGACGGGACCCGCTTGGTGCGGACCGCCCCGTCCGGCGACGTCGCGCCGGCGGCGGACGACGTGGTCAGCTTCGAGAGCGCATTGGATGTGGATTCCCCTCGCCCCGCAGCGGGTAGCCCGTCTCCCGGTACCGGCGATGTCCGAGCATCCGGCTCCGCGGCCGCGGGTCCGGCGGAGCGTGCCGATGGCGTCAGCATCGGCGAAGACCCCCCGGCTTCCCTGGAACCGATCGAGGTCGACGCCGCGATCACGGCCGACGGCGATCCGGAAGCCGGTCTCGACGGGCCGGACCGGCCGGTGACCGAAGCCGACGACGCTCCTGCGCGGGACGCGATGCCGCATGAATCGGCCGAGGAGACCGAGGCGGTCGAGAGCGGCGTGGAGGACCCGCCCGTGACGGGTGCCGGGGAGGACGATGCGCCGCAGACCGAGTTGACGGGAAACGAAGCGGCCGACGACGAGACCGTGACGGCCCGGCCGCCCGCCGCCGATGCCGCCCGGCCCGCTCCGCGTGAGCCCGCCGAGCCCGCGGAAGACCTCGAGGTCGAGGTCAACCGCAGCGCCGACGCGCCGCAGCCCGCGCCCGCCGCGGATCCCGTCGCCGACGGGGACGGTAGCGTCTTCGCGCCCGCCGCGCCCGCGGCACCCGAGCGACCCATCGATGCCCCCGAGCCGCGTGAGCCGGCTCCTCCGAGCTTCCGGCGCGCCCGCGGCGTGCGCTGGATGTCGACCGAGGAGCCGGAGGCGCGCCGCGGACGTGGTGGCGAGCTGCGATTCGCGCAGGCCGCCCCGGTCGAGGCCGAGCTGCAGGAGGTTGCGGACGAGGTGCGTGCCGTGCGTCGACGGGGCCACGTTCCCGGGGTCACGTTGCCCGAGACCGCGGCGCCCCGCGCCCGGGAACGCTCCGCGCTCACGCGGCTCGAGGCGTTCCGTCGGCACGCGGCGGACAGCCTGACCCGGATCGATCCTCGCCTGGGCGGTACGCCGGCGAGTGCCGGGCTCGACCTCGACGTTCCGGAGCGCGCGCCCCGCCTCGAGCCGCCCGCCGCACCGGCCGATACCCATCGTGCAGGGCCGGCCCTCGACGGAGCCGAGGAGAGCGGACCGGTCACACCGACACCCGCGGCCGGGGCACGCGGAACCGGTCCGGGTCCGGGCAACGCCGGCGGGGACGGCGCCACGAGCGACGGCGGCACTTCCGGCACGACCTCCGGCACGGGCGCGACCTCCGGCACGAACCACGCCGGCGGCAGCGCCCGCAGTCCCGAGCTGGTGCCCGTGCGGCACGAGCTGCTGGCCCAGGCGATCCTGGCCCGCGCGCGCACCGTCCCGCGCAACGGCAGCGTTAAGCTGCGCTTCGCGCTGGAGCCCCAGGACCTCGGCCAGGTGCGCGTTCGGATCGAGTCGGCGGGCGAACACCTGCGGATCGAGATCGCGGCCGCGACGCACGCGGCGGTCGATACGCTGCACGGCGGGATCGCCCGGCTGGTCAGCCAGCTTCACGAGGCGGGCTTCAAGGACCCCGACGTCAACCTGCTGCTCGACCCCGGCGACACCCGCGACGCCAGGGCCGAGAGCGGGTCCGCCTCGCGCGACGACGGCACGCAACAGCGCCGCGGGCGCCGTGCGGAGAGGCGGCCCGGCAGCGTCGAAGGCGCCGAGGCGGCTCTGTACGGATTCGGCTCCGAAACCGGTCGACTGAACCTGTTCGCCTAGTCTTCGGCGCGAGCTGCCCCCCGCCCGACTTGCCAATCCCGCAGGACCCGGGGACACTTCCAGGGTAGCCCGTCACTCCGCACTCGTTGGAGGGATGCCCGATGACGCACCGTTACCCGACGGCCCCGTGGATCGTGTTGCTCGCGTTGCTGGCGGCCGCCGCTGCCGCCGCTGCTTCCGCCGCCGAGACCGACCCGCGCTGGAACGACCCGCGCCGCAAGGTCGCCGTGCTGGTGTTCGAGGGCGTCCAGATCATCGACTTCACCGGCCCGTACGAGGTGTTCGGCCAGGCCGGCTTCGAGGTCTTCACCGTCTCGGTCGACGGAGCTCCGCTGACGGCGGCGATGGGCCTGCGGATCGACCCCACGCACAGCCTCGAGAGCGCGCCGCGCGCGGACATCGTGGTGCTGCCGGGAGGGTCCGTGCCGCACCGGCTGAATCCGGAAGACCCGCGCCTGCCCTGGATCCGCAAGGTGGCCGGCGAATCGGACGCCGTGCTGTCGGTCTGTAACGGCGCGTTTTTCCTGGCCTCGGCGGGCCTGTTGCGCGGCCAGCGCGCCACGACCTACGCGTTGATGCTCGACCACCTGCCCCACTTCGCCGAGGGCGTGACCGTGGTGCGCGACGAGCGGGTCGTGGACAACGGAAAGATCCTGACCGCGGGCGGCCTGTCTGCGGGCATCGACGGCGCGTTGCACCTGGTCGCCCGCTACCTCGGCGAGCCGCGGGCGCGCGAGGTGGCCAACAACATGGAGTACGACTGGCGTCCCGACGGCGGCTACGTGCGCGCCAAGCTGGCCGACACCCACGCGCAGGCGCTCCTCGACTTCAACCCGCCCGCGCCGCGCCGCATCAGCGAGGTCTACGAGGGCGACGAGGACCGCTGGACGCTGAAGTGGCGCATCAAGTGGCCGGGCTCGCCGGCCGAGATGATCGAACAGCTCAGGATGGGGGCGCGGATGGCGGGCTGGACGTCGCTGGAGGAGACCCCGCCCGCGGCGAGCGACCGCTGGCGCTTCACCGACGCGGGAGGCAGGGTGTGGCTCGGTGCGGCCTCGGTCGAGCAGGTCGGAACGGGCGAGCTGCGGCTGGAGGTGTCGGTGCGTCGCGTCGCCGGCGGCCCGTCCGACGCGCGGAGCGGCGAGGCGACGCGGGATGGGTCGGCGACTCCCTGACCCGTCAGGGTTCTCCGACCGGCCGTCTCCCCCCAGCTCGACGGTCAGTCGATCCGGCGCGCCTCCCGGTCCGCTCCCCCCTGATGGAGGATCAGCGAGACGATCCTCCCGTCCCGATCCTCGACGAACGTGAGCTGCGCATCCACGACCTCGTAGAAGAACTTCACCTCGGATTCGGGATAGACCGGAAAACGGGGCTGATCTCCCAGCTGCACGTCCAGGTGCCCCTCCGCGACGGACACGTCGAACACCAGATCCGGTGCAAGCTCGTATCGACCGGCGTAGCGCGCGAGGGTCGCCGGGGCGACGGCGACCTTCGTCCTCGTCACCGCCGACTGTTCGAGCTGCCTCAGGATGGCATCGGTCAACGAGGGGGAAATCGTGCGCCGGGCCTCCGCCGGCCAGTCGTACGCCGCGGCCACGCTCCGGGCGAGCAGCGCCGTGAGCAGCCCTCCGGCGTCGGAGTTCGTCATCACCACGACTCCCTGCCCGGTGTCGGCGAACATCTCGAAGCGACAGCGGTACCCCTGATTGCCGCCCGAATGCGCAAAGTATCCCGGGTCGCCCTCGGGCCGGATCACGAATCCGAGCGCCATCTCGTCCATCTGTTGCGTCAGCATGGCGCGCGCCGTCCGGGTCGAGAGGATGCGGCTCGACGTCCCGGCCTTCGATCTCGCGACCTCGATCACCAGCCGGGCCAGATCCGACGGCGTCGTCCACAGCCCCGCCGCCGCCAGCTCGGGATAGACGTACCAACCTCCCTCGATCGCCGCACCGGTCGCGCGATGGCCGTGGGCCGCCCGCTTCGCCAGCGCCTCGGGCAGCACGCGCGCAAACGTGCTGTCGCGCATGCCCAACGGGTCGAACACCGTCTCCTCGACGATGGTCTCGAACGGCTTGCCCAGCCGATCCTGGAGCGTGAGCTGAATGATGGTGTACCCGAGTCCGCTGTAGCTCACCGACGCGCCGGCTTCGGCGACACGGCGCGCCGGCTCGTTGGTGGCGGGAGGCGTCCCGTCGAGAATCTCCGTGATCGAGGGCAGCGTCGCGCCGCGCTCGTACCCGGCGAAACCTCCCGGCGTGATCCCCGCGGTGTGCGCGAGCAGATGACGCAACGACACCTGCCCTTCGCCGGGACGATCGCCGTCGGGCAGCTTCCACGCTCGGAGGTACGTGTTGACGTCGGCGTCGAGCTCGAATGTCTCCCGTTCGACGTGGTGCATCAGCGCGAGCGCAGCGACGGGTTTGCTGATCGAAGCCGCTTGAAACAGCGTGTCCGCAGTCACGGGGCCATCGTCTTGCCCCGCCCTCTTCAGCCCGTAGCCTTTCGCCCAGACGATCTTGTAGTCGTCGATGACCGCCACGCTCACTCCCGGCACGCGCAGCGCCTCCATCCATTCCTGCAGCGAGAGCTCGACGGTTCCTCCCTGTTTCGCGACGGAGGGCATCCCGGTCTCGACGCGACGGATCCGATCGTGCGTCGCAGGGTCGGCTTCCGCCGTGGGCGCCGCCCCGGCCGAAGCGGCGAGAACGATGATCCCGGTCATGAGAGCGGCGAGAGACGGCATCGGCGGATTACCTCTCGGGGGCCTCACGAATGATCCGGGAGAAGGATACATCGTCGGCCGGCGGCGTTGTTCGGGTCGCTGGAGCCGTGACGGGCCGGCCGTGCCGCCGCGCCCGCTCACCCCGCGGGCAGCGCCCGTTTACGGAATCGAAATCGCCCCGAACCCGGAGGTCTTGATGGACCGGCGCGGTCGGACTAAGTTTGACCGGCAATGCGGAAACTGATCCTGGCCGGGCTGCTGGCGTCCCTGCTCGCCGGCTGCGTTCCCGACAAGCAGCGCGCCGAGCAGCGGCTGCGCGAGAGCGGCGAGCTGACGGTGCTGACGCGGCTGGCGCCGAACACCTACTTCTACGAGTCGGAGAACGGGCCGCCCGACGGCTTCGAGTACGCGCTGACGCAGGAGCTGGCCCGCGAGGTGGGCGTTCCGGTGCGCTACGAGCTGTTCGACTCGGTCCCCGAGCTGCTCGCCGCGGCCGAGCGCGGCGAGGGCGACATCGTGATCCCGGGGCTCAGCCGCAGGAAGGGCGAGGAAGCGCGGTTCATCCACGGGCCGGACTACCTGCTGGTGCGGCAGGAGGTGGTGTGCCGGCGCGGGCAACCGATGCCGCGTGACGTGGCCGCGCTGACGACGCGCTCGATCCTGGTCCTCGACGGCGGCAGCGCCGAGGACTCGCTGAACCGCCTGAAGGCCGACCACCCCGAGCTGAACTGGTTCGTCACCCGGGACCTCTCGCACGACCAGATCCTGGAGAAGGTCTGGGACGGCACCGTGGATTGCACGGTCGCCGATTCCAACGTGGTCGCGCTGCTGCGGCCGCACTACCCCGAGCTGCGCGTCGCCTTCCGGCTGCCCGGACAGCAGCGGCTGGCCTGGATCCTGCGGCCCGGCGATCTCGACCTGCTGGCCTACCTCCACGACTGGTTCTCGGACCTGGAGCGCGACCGCCGCCTGCCGTCGCTGCGCGACCGCTACTTCGGCGGCAACCCGCCGTTCGACTACGTCGACATCAAGGTGTTCCGGGCGCGCATCGACACGCGGCTGCCGCGCTACCGCGACGTGTTCATCGAAGCCGGCGAGGCGTCCGGCATCGACTGGATGCTGCTCGCCGCCCAGGCGTACCAGGAGTCGCACTGGAACTACCGCGCCAAGAGCCCCACCGGCGTGCGCGGGATCATGATGCTCACGCAGCCCACGGCCAAGGAGGTCGGGGTGACCGACCGGCTCGACCCGGCCCAGAGCATCACCGGCGGCGCGCGCTACCTGGCCAAGATCCTCGAGGCCATCCCGGCCGAGATCGAGCCCGAGGACCGGGTGTGGTTCGCGCTGGCCGCGTACAACGTCGGTCTGGGCCACGTCGAGGACGCCCGCGTGTTGACCCGGCGCCAGCGTCGCGATCCCGACCGCTGGAACGACGTCCAGCAGTTCCTGCCCTACCTCTCGCGTCCCGAGTACTACCGCGAGCTGGACAACGGCTTCGCGCGGGGCTCGGAGCCGGTGCACTACGTCCGGCGCATCCGCTCCTACCACTCGATCCTGGTCAAGCGGCTGCGCGGGTAGGCACCGCGGCACGGCCCGCTCAGAACCCCAGCCAGTAGGTGAACTTGACCAGGAAGATGCTGTCGGTCTCGGCCTCGAACAGCGCGTCCCAGTCGCGGGAAAGGTCGAGGTTGCCGAACGGGTCGAGCGATCGCTGGTCCTGGCTCCAGACGAAGAACAGCGTCGAGCCGGGAGTGTACTCCCAGCGGAACACCAGGTTGCCGCGCAGCGAGCGGAAGTTGAAGTCGGGGTTGGCGAACGAGAACTCTGCGGCCGGCCCCAGGTCGTCGGGGTCGACGAAGTACGTCTTGGCGAACCCGTCGCCCTCGGAGCGGATCGTGCCCACGTCCCGCCCGTAGGTGTTCTTGTCCAGCGCCCGCGGGCGGTCGAACTCCTTGAACTCGGTGAAGGCGCTGGAAACGATCAGCGGCTGCAGGAACAGCTCCAGCGTCATCCGCGGTGTGAACGTCCAGTCCAACCGGGTCTCTATCGAGACCGTGCGTTGGTCCAGCTCGGCGAACACGTAGCGCCGGCCGAAGAACTCCGTGGCCGTCGGGTCATCCACCGCCGTCACGTACTGGTCGGGGTTGGTCGACCGCGCGTAAAACGGGTTCAGCGACAGGTTGACGTTGGAGCGCGGCTTGAAGCTCAGACTCACACCCAGGTCGACCCCCGCGCCCCCGTCGTCGTCCCAGAAGTAGTCCGTGTCCAACGAGACGATCACGGGCTTGCGGCTGTCGGTGCTGACCGATCCGGCCACGAACGCGAAGTCGGGCTTCCTGACCACGGGCCCGCCCCGGGTCAACCGGTCGTCGTAGGTCGAGGGCCGGTAGATCGCGAAGGTGTTGAAGTTCCAGTAGAACGGGGCCTGGACGAAGTACGAGCCGTGGAGCTGGCGATCGATCAGGTCGCCGTCGAAGTTGTACTTCTGCTGGGCGCCCAGCGTGGTCCAGATCTCGCGGTACCACGAGCCGGGAACGGTCCACGTCCGTACGACGTTGGCGTTCATGTAGACGAAGTCGGTCGAGGTCAGAAACGCGATGTCGTTGTTCTCGAAGCCCGGACTGCGCACGTTCAGCGAGGTCTCCCACTGCCAGTCCCCGGCGTCCTTGGCCACCCGGCTGTAGAAGCCGAAGCCGCGCATCCGCCGCAGCTCCGGGTCGAACGTGTCGGTGAAGAACCCGTTGCCGTCGTTGTCGCGGTCGGGGCGCTGGAAGTACCGTGCGCTGGCGTTCTGCGCGCGCAGGATCGCCTCCGGCGTCCCGGAGACGCTGGTCACCGCCGAGCTGAACAGCCAGTGGTAGGTGCGGTCCTTCCACCAGTACTCGGCGTCGATGCCGAAGCCCTCCGAGTGGCGGGTCAGGAACGGTTCCAGCGCGGGGTCGTCGAAGTCGCGGTAGACCGAGGTGACGATGCCGCCGACCTGGAGGTCGCCGTCCTTGAAATCCTGCTTGACCCGGCCGACGAAGTACCCGCTCTGCGGCTCGACCTCCTGGTTGGCCGTCGTGCCGTCGAACAGGCGCACCCGCGCCCGCTCGCGCTGCGTCAGCGCGCCGAGGATGCCCAGCGAGGTGCCGCCCCGGGTACGCCCGGTGATCTTGCCCGCGCCGAGGATCGTGGTGTTGACGGGTACGTCGGCGAACTCGCCGGCGCCCCTGGCCAGGAAGCCGGCCTGCGGCGGCCGGCCGATGCGGCGCGTGAACAGCATGCTCAGCGACGAGGTGTTGCTGCAGAAGAAACACCACAGGCCGCCGAAGCTGAACAGCCCGCTGCCCTCGATGAAGAACTCGCGCTTCTCGGGGAAGAAGGTCTCGAACGCGCTCAGGTTGACCACCGCGGGATCGACCTCGGCCTGGCCGAAGTCGGGGTTGACCGTGGCGTTGAGCGTCACGTTCGAGCTCAACAGGTACTTCATGTCGGCCCCGATGCGGTAGATGTTCTCGGTGTCGCTTCGAAACGGATCGTCGGGGTCGGCGGTGCCGTTGACGTCGAGCTGGCCGACGACGTAGGGCAGCAGCTCGATCCGGTTCGTGCGGGCCTCGACGTCCTCGATCCCGTCGAGGTGCCCGTAACGCGACGGGCCGCCGGAGTCGTTGAGCCGCCAGAACGACCACACCGAGCCCTCGTTGAGCCGCTTGACCCAGCGCCGGATCTGCAGACCCCACTGTTGCTCGGACGCCGAGGGAAACCGGAGCTGCGAGAACGGGATCGCCGCCTCGGCGGTCCACCCGCCGTCGTCGATCTCCGTCTTCACGCGCCACACCGGGTCCCACGACGAGTTGGGATTCGAGCCGCCGGGCCCGTACGCGTCGCCACGCACGCCCGCGGGGTTGATCGTGAACACCGTCTGCCCCACGTGGTCGTGGAACGTGTCGAACGTGATCGTCAGCTCGTCGCTCTGGGTGTCGTTGTCGCGCCGCACCAGGCGCGAGACGACCCCCCGGGCCCCCGCCTCGTCGTGCATGCGCGCGCCGATGTAGAGCGTCTGTTCGTCGAAGACGAAGCGCACCTCGGTCCGTTGCGTCGCCGGCCGGCCCTCGTTCGGCTCGCGCTGGATGAAACCGGTCGCGGCGGGGGCGGCGGACCAGATCGGCTCGTCCAGGCGCCCGTCGAGGGTGATCTCGCTGTTCAGGCGCACGGCGCGGACCCGGGGGGCCAGGCGCACGTGGTCGGCGTGCCCGGAGGTGGGCGTGACGAGCGCCTCGGCGCCAGGTTGCGGCGCGGGCTGATCCTGTGCCGGTTGCGACCCCGCCGCAACCAGCGAGACGGCGGTCGCCGCCGTCAGCGCCGCCCACGCCGCGGCGCCGAGACCGCGCGAGCGGCGGCCGCGGGATGCCCGTGGCGCAAGCCCGGGCGTGCTGCGGATGCAGAAACACATCGGGCAGGACTCGCTCCTCCACCCATTGGTACGGCCGGAGGTTGTTCAGGGTTGGAACGACGTGCCGAGCTCAGGTCCCGCAGTCCCCGCCCCCCGCCACGCGCTCCAGCCCGGAGGAGCCGAACCCGTAGCCGTCCGGTCCGGCGGCGACCCCCTGGGTCCCCCGGAACAGGTAGAAGAACGCCTGGCCCGGCGCGGGAACGTCCGGGTCCTCGTCGCCCGCCGTATCCACGTCGGGCGAGTCGTCCTCGACGCAGACCAGCGTCCCCAGGTCGACGGCGCCGCCGCTTTCCTGAAGCTGCGCCACGTCGCCGCGGACCACGTCGTAGCGCCGGTAGCGCGCGTCGGCGGTCCAGGCCACGACGGTCGGGGCGGCCTTGCCGACCTCGATCGTGGCGGGCCGGGCGCGGTCGACCAGGTAGGTGTCGGTCTTGCCGGTCGGGTTGCGGCCGTCCCAGTCCCCGCTTCCCTGGAACACCAGCACGTCGCCGCTGCCGGCGGCCGCGAGACCGGCGGCGCGGTTGCGGTACCCCGCGATCCCGCCGGAGTCGGCGCCCAATCGGGCCACGCCGCCTACGCGCTCGACGACGCCCGACGCCACGTCGTAGCGGTAGGGCCGTTCCCGGGCCTCGTCGACGCCGTCGAACAGCTCCGGCCGGTCGAGGAACCACACCGCCGAGCCGTCGTCGCTGATCCGCGGCTGGCGGCAGTTCCCGGAGCCGGTCAGCGCGGTGGTCGACAGGTCGCCGGCGCTCCACAGGAAGCAGTCGCCGTTGTCGTACACGACCAGCGAGCCGTCGCCGGAGACGTGCGGATCGTCCCCGCCGGCCGTGGAGACCTGGAGCTTCTGCGCGCCGTCGATGCGGATCCGGTAGACCTCGATCGTCCCCGAGGCCTCGGACTGGTAGACGACCCAGTTGCCGTCGGCGGAGATGTCGGGCCACTTGTAGAGCGAATCGAGATCGTTGACCACGGTCCCGGCGTCCGACCCGTCCGGGCGGATCCGCATCAGCCCGCCGGGGAACACGTCCGAGCTCTGGAACACGACCCAGCTGTCGTTGGCCGCGATGACGGGATGCTCGTTGACGCCGAAGGCCGAGACGTAGAGCTGGCGCAGGTCGTCTCCGTCGAGGTCGACCGCGAACACCTCGAGGTTGTTGGACGGGTTCAGCCCGGTCAGGTCGCTCATCGAGTTGAACACGACCGTCGTGTCGCTGGCGGACACCGAGGTCACGTAGTCGACCGGCGGGGTGATGTCCGCGGCGCCGCTTCCGTCGCTGGCGATCAAGGAGATCGGCCGCCGGTCGGTGAAGTAGACGATCCGGCCGGCGTCCGGCGTCAGCTCGATGCCGGTGCCGGACGTCGACTCGGGGTCGACCGCGAGGTCGGTCAGCTGCACGATCGACCCGCCGCCCGCATCCATCGCCATCAGCTCGGTGTTGCCGTCGGGGTTGTTGCCGCCGGCGAACTGGCCGCCGCGGCTCCGGAAGGCCACGCGCCCGCCGCCGCCGGCGACGATCGGGGCGAAGTTCTGCATGCCCGCGCCGGTCTGGGTCAGCGCGATCAGCCCGCTGCCGTCGCTCGCGACCCTCCAGATCTCGGAGTTCGCCTCCGGGTTCTGAGCCTCGTCGAACGCGGCGGCGAAGAACACCAGCGAGCCGTCGTCGACGACGCTCGCGCCGGAAGCCGACCCCGAGCCCGGCGAGAGCTGCGCCAGCCCCGAGGCGTCCCACAGCACGGTGAATACGGCCAAGCGGTTGTTCGGATTCGTGCCCTGCGGGTCGGCGCTGGAGAGGAGCACCGCCCGCGACCCGTCCCCGCTCAGCGCGGCGTCGGTCACGTCGCGGTCGAGGTTCGTGAGCTGCGTCAGACCGCCGCCGTCGTGCCGGATCAGGAACAGCTCGACCGTCCCGTCGGCATTCGTCCCCAGCGGGTCGGCCGGCGCGAGGAACAGGATCCGCGTCCCGTCGTCACTGATCGCGATCGGCTCGGCCAGCGCCCCGGGCACCTCGGCCAGGCCGGACCCGTCGCGCTCGATCACGTACATCCGGCCGTCGCCTCCCGGATCGACACCCAGCGGGTCGTTGCGGCTCCAGAACGCGATCCGGTTTCCGGAGCCGGAGAACGCCGCGGCCGTGATGTCGGGCGCCAGCACGTCGTCGTCGTCGGTCAGCTGCTGCAGCATCGTGCCGTCGGTGTTGATCACGAACAGCTCGACACTCTCGTCGTGGTTCGAGCCGGTGAGGTTGCCGGAGGAGCGCAGCGAAAGCCACTGGCCGTCGTCGCTGACCTGCACGTCCAGCACCCCGTCGCGGAAGCCGGTGATCCCGGCGGCGGTGCCGCTCACCGCGTCGAAGCGCTCGACCTGGAACGCACGCCGCGGGTTGAGCCCGTGATCGTCGGTGTCGGTCAGCGCGTAGACGAAGTTGCCCGCGTCGTCGAGGGCAGCAGCCTGCACGCGCTCGTCCGCGTTGTCGGTGACGTTGCGCAGCGACTGGCCGGTTGCCGGCAGGAAGCCGGCAACGACGACGAGCAGGATGACGGCCCGCGGGGCCGGGTGCCCGGCCATGGTACCCCCCTGAGCTCCAGGCTCTGGGGGATACGTACCGCGACCGCGACGCCCGCGTCAACCCCGCGCGCTACGGGCCCTCCCACTCGCAGGAATTGACCGCGCGGACCTGGTAATTCCAGGCCTCGCCGTCGAGCAGCCCCCCGAGCTCCACGAACGTCGTGTCGGCGGTGGAGCCGACGAGCTGCTCGGTCTCGAACGCCGGGCTCGCGGATTTCCAGATCCGGTAGCCCGCCGCGCCGGCCAGCGGATCCCAGCTCAGCCGCAGGTCGCTGCCGTTCTCCTTGTCCACCGTCACCCCGTCCGACACCTCGCTCGGCACCGGATCCCCGACGCAGGCCAGCGGCGTGCAGCTCAGCGGCGTCGTGGATCGAAGCTCCAGCGACCAGGCGTCGAGCGAGCCGGGCGGCGTCGGCCCGCTGGACTCGTCGAACACGGTCAACGTCCAGGTGCCCTGCGCGGGCTCGCCGTCGAAATCGCCCATCGAGCCCGGGCCGTCGGGCTGGCGGTCGCGGTCGAAGACCGTGGCGATGTCGGCCGTCCCGGCGCCGCTCAGGTTGTGCAGGGTGACCTCGGTCCCCGAGGGCGAGGTCAACACCACACGCAGCTCGCCGACGTCGCCGTGCGTGATGTCGACCGCGCACTGCACGTCCTGGATGGTGAACGCGCTCGTGATCTCGAGCGTCGACGCGACGCCGCTCGTGGCGCGCTTGGGGATCGTCAACGGGAGTCCCCCGGCCCCGCCGTCGAGCCGGTTGTTGCCGATGTCCACCGTGAACGTCGTCTGGCCCTCACCCTCGCTGGACGCGGTGAGCGCGGTGAAGCGGATCTGGGTCCCGCAGGTCGCGTCGGGGGACACGGTGAAGCGGTAGTGCGGCGGCAGGGACTGCGCTGCGGTGTCCGGTGCGATGTCCGGGAAGCTCGCCACGTCCTCGGTCAGCTTGACCAGCTCGCCCTGGTTGCTGGACAGCGCGGCGCTGATCGCGCTGACGGCGAGCGAACCGTTGTTGCCCAGCGTCAGCGGCAGCGTCGCCGTCTCGCCCGGATCGACGATCCCGTCGTCGTTGCCCAGCGGTGAATCGTCCTGCACG
>JBFKMV010000032.1:0-34498 GCA_041629655.1 Candidatus Polarisedimenticolaceae bacterium | reverse complement strand
GTGCCCGTGGTGCCGCCCACGCCGCTGACGATCGCGGTGTACTGTCCCGGGGCCAGCGTGATCAGGATCGCCGACTCGGCGGCGTCGGGAGGCGCGAACCCGGTGGCCGCGATCGCCGCGGCGTTCGCGGCGGCCTGCCAGTCGTCGTTCTGGGCGATCTCGGCGCCGCCCGACTGCAGCGACAGCGTCGGGTCCGCCAGCGGGTCCTGGACCTGGAAACCGGACAGCCCCGGGCCCAGTCCCCGGACCAGCACGGTCTTCGGCGTCGGTCCGGAGATGATGAAGCCGCCGATCAGCACGTCCTCGCCGGTGCCGACACGGCCCCGCGTCGAGAGGTTGACCAGGCGCGCCGTGTTGGCGCCGCCGACGTCGTAGACCTCGATCAGCCCCACGCCGGTGCCGCCCGCGTTGCCCTGCATCACCGCGGTGTACTCGCCCGGCCCCAGCGTGACCAGGATCGCCGACTCCTGGAAGCTCGGCGGCTGGAGACCGGTCGCGACGATCGCCGCGAAGTCCGGGCTGGTGTTCCAGTTGTCGTTGCTGCCCAGCGCCGACTGCCCGGTGTACAGGGTCAGCCGCGGGTCGGCGAGCGGCGCGGCCACGCCCATCGAGGCCAGGCTCGGGCCGAGCGCCCGGATCAGCACCGTCTTGGAGCCGACCCCGCCGACGATGAAGCCGCCGATCAGCACGTTGTCGCCGGCCTGCACGAGCCCGCGCGTCGAGATATTGGCCAGCGCCGTCGACGAGCCCGCCTCGCAGACGTCGCCGACGCCGTCGTCGTCGGCGTCCTCCTGTCCGGGATTGAAGCTGTCGGGGCAGTTGTCCATGCTGCTGGCGATGCTGTCGGAGTCGTTGTCCTGGCAGACTCCGATGTCGACCTGCACCGGGTTGGCGGCGGGATGCGGGTCGTGGTAGCCGTCGCACTCCTGCGGCTCGAGCCGGTTGTTCCGGCCGTCGTTGCTGGCCGCCATGATGTTGCGCGGGTTGGCGGTGTGGGTCAGCCCGGCGTTGTGGCCGTACTCGTGGACCCACACCAGACCCTCCACCGCGAGCGTGTTGCTGCGCACCAGCGCGATGCTGTCGCCGGGCGTGAACGCGCAGCCGACGATGTTCATCCCCGGACCGCCGCAGAAGTTGATCGACCGCACGACCTTGACCCGCCCGGCGCCGACGTTCAGCACCGCGGTGAGGTCCTCCGAGGTGTTGATGTCGAGCGGCCCGTTGAACGAGCCGGCGCTGCCCTGCCGCGTGAAGCGCACGCAGCACCCGACGTCGTCGTTGCCGTCGTCCCGCGCCGCGCGATACGACCCGTCTTCCAGCACGTCGTCCAGCCGCGCGTCGGTCATCGGATTGGCGTGGTCGACGTGGTTGGCGTAGCTGAGGAAGATCTCGTGACTGTCGGGGCCGGGGTCGATCGCCTGACCGGTGATCGTCTCGTCCTCGGCGGACGGCGGCCGCAGCTCCAGCTCCCGCGAACCCGACGTCAGCGGGCGGCGGACCCCGCCGCGGCGCGGCCGGCTCTCGCGCGTGACGCCCTCGAGCAGCTCGCGCGCGCGCCGTGCCGGCTCGCGAAGCTCGCGCCCGGGCAGCACCGGCAGCGCGGCCGGGTCCTCCAGCCGGTCGAGGCGCGCCGCGGCCGGCGGCTGCCGCGACAGCCCCAGCCCGCGCACCGCCATCTCGACGAGGTCGTCGCGCAGCGTGGCCGGGTACCAGCCGGCGGCGGTGGCGACGGCCAGCGGACCGCCCTCTCCCGCCGGCTCGGTGATCTCCAGCAGCAGCTCCAGGGCGCCGGGCACGCCGCGCCGGGCGAGGTGTCCGAGCGCCTGCGGTGCCAGCAACAACGCCCGCTGCTCGTCCGGCTTGTCGAGCGCGGCCGGCGGTCTGACGAGGTACTCGCGTAACGCGCCGCCGGACTGCTCGTCACCCAGAAACGCCAGCAGCGCCACCACGTTGTCCCGGCGCGGGAAGTCGGGGTCACGCAGCAGCTCGACGAGCAGCGGCGCGCCCGCGTAGCCGACCTCGGCGAGCGCGATCTCCGCGGTCATGCCGTGGAACCACGTGGTCAGCGCCGCGCGCCGGACCCGTTCGCGCAGCTCGATCGCCGTCGCATCGTCCGCGGTGGCGGCCGCCGCGGTCACGGCCGGGAACAGGGCCGCCGCGATCAGCACGGTCGCGAGCTTGCGTGGGAGGTGACGCACCGGTCCAAATCTAGGGGACGCGAGCCCGGGGTGCAAACCGCCCCCCGGCGGGCCGGTCGGCCCGGCCCTTCCGGCGTATACTTCGTCCGACCCCGCCCGGCCCACCGACGCAGGAGAATCGATTTGGTCGACCTTTCGGGCCACGTGGTCCTGATCACCGGCGCCAGCGCCGGGATCGGCGCCGCCTGCGCGGAGGCCTTCGCCCCGCTGGGCGCGCGGCTGCTGCTGGCGGCGCGGCGCGCCGACCGGCTGACCCGCGCGGCGCCCCGGCTGGGCGAACTGGGCGCGGCGGAGGTCCGGACGTTGCAGCTCGACGTGCGCGACGCCGGCGCGGTGGCGCGCGCCGTCGCGGAGCTGCCCGGGGACTGGAGGGCGGTCGAGGTGCTGGTGAACAACGCCGGGTTGAGTCGCGGACTCGATCCGTTGCACCAGGGCAGCCTCGAGGACTGGAACGAGATGATCGACACCAACGTCAAGGGGTTGTTGCACGTCGACCGGGCGGTGATCCCGCTGATGGTCGAGCGCGGGCGCGGTACGGTGGTCCACATCGGGTCGATCGCCGGCCGCCAGGTCTATCCCGGCGGCAACGTCTACTGCGCGACCAAGCACGCGGTGCGCGGGTTGACCGACGCGTTGCGCCTCGACCTCAACGGTACCGGCGTGCGGGTCACGTCGATCGACCCCGGGCTCGTCGAGACCGAGTTCGGGGTGGTGCGGTTTCGCGGCGACGAGCAGCGCGCCCGCGCGGTCTACGCGGGTATGACCCCGCTGACGGCACGCGACGTGGCCGAGGTCGTGGTGTTCGCGGCCACGCGACCGGCGCACGTGGACATCGCCGAGGTGCTGGTGCTGCCCACGGACCAGGCCGCGGCGAGCGTGGTCCACCGGCGGCGCGAGTCGCGCTGACGAAGGACGGCGCATGAGGCTCGACAGGCTCACGGTCGCGCTCGGGCTGCTGGCGCTGGCCGGCGGCGCCGCGCAGCAGACCGCGCCGGACGAGCCCGGGCGGAGCGGCCTGGTCGAGCGCACCTCGACACGCCTGACCCAGATCGACGTCACGGTCAGCGGACCGGCCGAGCTGATCCGGGCGTTGACCGCCGAGGATTTCAAGGTCCGCGTGGACCTCAAGTGGATCCGCGAGTTTCGGGTCGACGGGTTCTGCGACGAGCCGCCCACCGCGCCGGAGCCCGGCTCGACGGCAGCGCTGCTGGCCGCCGGCGATCCGCGCCGCCGCCCCGCCAGCTACGTGCTGTACTTCGACCAGCAACAGCTCACGCTGACGGGGCGCCACCGCGCGATGCGGCTGGCCAAGGACCTGCTGCCGGAGCTGATCCGAAACGGCAATCGCGCCATGGTCGTCTCCAACGCCCGGCGGCTCGACACGTTCTCGCAGTTCACCGACGATCCCGCCGCGCTGCTGGACGCGATCGAGCGGCTGGAGCGCGACCGCACCCAGTGGGACTTCTACGCCAACCAGGAGTCGAGCCGCGTCGAGGACGTGATCGATGCCTTCAATCGCGACGGGACGGTCGACCGGGCGGTCTCGCTGGCGCGGATCTACCAGCGCGAGGAACGCTGGCGCACCGAGCAGAGCCTGCACCGCCTGGAGTCCGTCGTCGCGCGGCTGGCCTCGGTGGAGGCGCCCAAGGCCGTGATCTACTTCGCCGACACCACGCGCGCCAACGCCGGCGAGCACTACCTGAGCTTCTTCAGCGACCGGATGATCGAGAGCGACTCGGTGCTGGCCGGAATCCAGTCCGACGCCACGACCGCCTGGCTGCCGTTCGACCGCGTGGTCAACCTGGCCGCCGCCCAGGGCGTGCGGTTCTACTCGATCCAGGCCGAAGGGCTGGTCTCGCACTTCCAGACGCCGCTGGGTCTCGCGGCCCAGGCGCTGGGCGCGCGGCGCTCGCCGACCTCGCGGACCCGGATCCGCGACGCCCAGGGCACGCTGGGCAGCCTGTCGCGGGAAACGGGCGGTTACGCGTTCATCAACGGCGCCACGGCGCCGGCGATCGTCGATCGGATGCGCTCGGATTTCGAGTGCCTGTACCTGGTGAGCTTCGATCCCGCGGGGATCAGCGAGGACGCGCCCCACGCGCTGCGCGTCTCGGTCAAGCGCCCCGGCGTCCGGGTCAAGAGTCGCGGCAGGTTGATCGTCGAGAGCGAGTCGGCCCGGCTCGAAAACCGCCTGCTGGGCGCCTTCGGCGCTCCGGAGGTCGCCGACGGTCCGCTGGTGGTCCACGGCGAGCTGGTGCCGATCGGGTTCGACGACGGCCGCTACTCGGCGCTGGTCCAGATCGCGGTGCCCGGGATCGCGCTCCAGGGCAGCACCTGGGACCTCGGCGCGTCGCTGGTCAGCCGCAACCGGGTCCAGGCCGAGGCGCAGGGCCGGCTGACGGTCAGCGGCCCGGGCCTGCCGGTGGTGCTGGAGCGCGAGATCCGCTTCCCGCCCGGTCCGTACGAGGTGCGCTCGGTGGCCCACGAGACCTCGACCGACCTGGTCGCCTCGGCCAACACGGAGGTCAGCTGGCCCGATCCGAACCGCGGCCCGGCCTGCGTCGGTCCGTTCGCGCTGTTGCAGCCCGAGCTGGCGGCGTTCACGCGCGACGGGCAGGTCCGGATGTCCGGGCCGCTCGGCGTGCCGGCGGAACAGCCGGTGCTGACCGACGAGCCGACCGCGTTCGTCGGCCTGGTCTGTCGCGGACGCGGCGGACGCGGCGGCGCGCTGCGCGTCGAGCGCTGGCTGCGCGGCGCCTCGCGGGTCGAGTTCGAGCCGATCGAGCTCGGCGCCGGCGGCGACCGCTGCGCGCAGGTCCGCGACGTGGTACCGGCGGGCGCGCTCGGCCCCGGCAGCTATTCCTACGAGGTCCGCGTGCTCGACGGCGATTACGAGCTGGCCAGCGGCGGGCGGGAGTTCTTCGCCGTCGACCCCTCGTGAGCCCGGACGCGGGCGCGGTGGATCCGCAACCCTCGACACGCCGCGCGTGTTGACAGCCCGGACCGGCCGGGTTAAACCCGTACGATGCGAGTCTTGCCGCGGTGGCCCGTCGTAGCGGGGATCCTGGCGCTGCTGCTGCCCGGCGCGTGGCCCGCCGCGTCCAGCGCCGAAACCGACCCCCGGCGCTCGGGGCTCGTCGAGCGCACCGGGCGACGGCTGGCCCAGCTCGACGTCACGGTCACCGGACCCGCCGACCGGATCGCCGACCTCGGGCGCGAGGACTTCACGCTGGTGGTCAGCGGCGAATACCTCGACGACTTCATCGTCGATCGCGTCTGCCGCGCGCCGGCCGCCGGTGCCGGGCGCGAAAGCACGACGGTCGCCGTCGAGCAGGCCGGTCCGGCGGAGCCGGTCGCTCCCGCGCCGCCGGCGCCGACGTTCCTGTTCTACTTCGACCAGGTGCACCTGACGATGGCCGGCCGGCACCGCGCGATGCAGATGGCGAAGGAGTTCATCCCGACGCTGGTCAAGGACGGCGCGCGTGGCATGATCGTCTCCAACGCGGACGCCCTGGAGACGGCCGCCGACCTGACTTCCGACGTCGACCGGCTGCTCGCGGCGGTCGAGCGGCTGGAGGACGACCGGGCACAGTGGGAGTTCTTCGCCCAGGAGGAGGACAGCCGCGTCGCGGACGTGATCCGCACGATGCGTATCAGCAGCGTCGACGCCGCCAAGGCGGTCGCCCGGCAGCACCAGAAGGAGGAGCGGCGGAAGACCGCCAAGGCGTTGCGCCGTTTCGCGATGGTGCTGGGGCGGCTCGCCGACCTCGACCCGCCGAAGGTCGTGCTGTACTTCTCCGACACGATGCGCCGCAACGCCGGCGAGCACTACGTCAGCTTCTTTCCGGAATCCGAGGATCCGAGCGACCTGCGGAGCGTGATGCAGCAGGACGCGTTCACCGGCACGCTGGTGCTGGACAAGGTGATCGCGGAGGCCGCCGCCCACGGGATCCGGGTCTACCCGATCCACGCCCAGGGACTCCGGGCCTCGTTCCAGCCGGGACTCGTGTCGCGGGAGCGCCGCATCACCGACGCCGAGGACAGCCTGCACACGCTGGCGCTGGAGACCGGCGGGCGCGCCTTCGTCGGCGGCTACAAGTACAAGAACGTCGTGGCGACGATCGAGCGCGACCTGGAATGCCTGTACCTGATCAGCTTCGACCCCACGCTGTTCGCCGAGGACACGGCGCTGCCGGTGCGGTTGGAGGTCGATCGCCCCGGGGTCAAGGTCCAGGTGCGCGGCCAGATCGTGGTGCAGAGCGAGTCGGCCCGGCTGACCTCGCGCCTGCTGGCGGCCTTCGGCGCCCCCAGCGCGATCGAGAACCAGGCGCCGATCCGCGGCTCCGTGCTGCCGATCGGGTTCAGCGGGGGCCGTTACGACGCACTGGTGCAGGTGCTGGTGCCGGGCGTCCAGATCGCGCCGACCGCCTGGGACCTCGGCGCGACCGTGATCTCCGACGACAAGATCGCCCTCGAGGAGTCGGGGCGCGTCCAGCTCAGCGGCCCCGGCGTGCCGGTGGTGCTCGAGGCGCAGGCCTCGTTCCGGCCCGGGCCCTACGCGGTCGTCGCCGTGGCCCACGAGCAGACCACCGACCAGACCGCCTCCCGCGAGGTCCGCGGCAGCTGGCCCAACCCCCGGGAGCAGCCGGTGAGCATCGCCGCCATGACCGTCGTCCAGCCGCGGGCCGGGGTGTTCTACCGCGACGGCGAGATCCGGAACTCGGGCCCGCTGGTGCTGGACGAGAACGACTTCGCCCGCACCGACGCCCCGACGGCGTTCGTCGGTCTGGTCTGCTGGGACGGCCTGCAGAAGCGCGCGTTGCGCGTGGAGCGCTCGCTGAGCGGCGACTCGGCCGCCGCCTTCGAGCCGCTGCGCATCGAGCCGGACGACCAGCGCTGCGCGTCGGTGCGCGACGTCGTCCCCGCGGGCACGATGACGCCGGGCCTGTTCGACTACGAGATCACGGTCTACGTCAGGGACGAGGTCGTGGCGCGGGCCACCCGGCGCTTCGCCGCGGACGGGCCCGCCGCCGCACGCAACGCAGCCGGCGCCGACGCGCCGCTGCCGCGGTAGCGCCGTGACCTCCCACCGACCCGGAGACCCCGACCGACCGGCCAACCAGCTGGCCGGACAGACCAGCCCGTACCTGCTCCAGCACGTGCACAACCCGGTCGACTGGCACCCCTGGGGGCCCGCGGCGCTGGACCGGGCGCGCCGCGAGGACCGCCCGGTCTTCGTTTCGATCGGCTACGCCGCCTGTCACTGGTGCCACGTGATGGAACGCGAGTCGTTCGAGGACGACGAGGTCGCCGAGCTGCTCAACCGCCACTTCGTGTCGATCAAGATCGACCGCGAGGAACGCCCGGACCTCGACGAGATCTACATGAGCGCGGTGCAGCTGATGACGGGTCAGGGGGGCTGGCCGCTGAACGTGTTCCTGACACCGGACCTGCGGCCGTTCGTCGGCGGGACGTACTTTCCACCCGACGACCGCTACGGCCGGATGGGCTTCAAGCAGGTGCTGGGGCGGATCATCGAGGCCTGGGGCAGCCGCCGCGCGGAGATCGACCGGGCCGCCGGCGAGCTGACCGAGCAGATCCGCCGGATCGGTCGCGGGCTGATCGACGAACGGGCCCGCCGGATTCCGGGCCGCGGCGACATGGCGCGCGCCGCGGCGGAGCTGGCCGGTCGCTTCGATTCGACGTGGGGCGGGTTCGGCGGCGCGCCGAAGTTCCCGCCCGACAGCGCGCTGGCGCTGTTGCTGCGCGAACACCACCGCTCGGGCGAGCGGATGCCGTTGCGGATGACGGAGCTGACGCTCGATCGGATGGCGCTGGGCGGGCTGTACGACCACGTCGGGGGCGGCTTCGCCCGCTACAGCGTCGACGAGCGCTGGCTCGTCCCGCACTTCGAGAAGATGCTCTACAACCAGGCGCTGCTGGTGCCGAACTACGTCGACGCCTGGCTGCTCACGGGCAAGCCGCTGTACCGCAGGGTCGTCGAGCAGACGCTCGATTTCGTGCGGCGCGAGCTGACCGGGCCCGAGGGCGGGTGCTGGTCGTCGCTGGACGCCGACAGCGAGGGCGAAGAGGGGCGGTTCTACGTCTGGACGCCCGACGAGGTACGGGCGGAGCTGGGCGACGCGGACGGCTCGCTGTTCTGCGAGGTCTACGGCATCACCGCCGGCGGAAACTTCGAGGGAGCGAGCATCCCCAACCTGCTCGGCGGCTCGCTGGCCGAGCAGGCCGAGCGCCGCGGCACGACCGAACCGGCGCTGTGGCGGCAGCTCGACCCGCTACGGCGCAAGCTGCTCGCGGCGCGCGGGCGGCGGGTGCGGCCCGGCACCGACGACAAGGTGCTGACGGCCTGGAACGGTCTGATGATCACGGCGTTCGCCCGGGCCTGGCAGGCGCTGGGGCGCCCGGAGGACCTGGACTCGTCGCGGCGCGCGGCGGGATTCGTGCTGGACAACCTGGAGCGGGACGGCCGGCTGCTCGTCTCGTGGCGCGCCGGACAGGCCCGGCTCGGGGCGTACCTCGACGACCATGCGTTCCTGGCCCGCGGTCTCGTGGACCTCTACGAGGCGTGCTTCGAGCGGGCCTGGCTCGACCGGGCCGCCGGGCTGGCCCGGACGTTGCTCGAGCACTTCGAGGACCGCGAGCACGGCGGCTTCTTCTTCACCGCCGACGATCACGAGCCGCTGCTCAGCCGGAACCGCAGCACGCACGACGGCGCGCTGCCCAGCGGGCTGGGCGTGGGGACCGAGACCCTGCTGCGGCTGGCCTTGCTGACCGGGGAGACGCGCTTCCGCGAGGCGGCCGGGCGCGCGCTGGAATGCGCCGGTCCCGCCGTCCAGCAGGCGCCGGGTGCGTATGCGTCGTCGCTGGCGGCGGCCGACCTGCTGCACGGCCCGGTGCACGAGATCGCGCTGGTCGGCAACGCCGGGACCGCGGAGCTGGACGCGCTGCTGCGCGTGGTGCGCGGGCGCTACCTGCCGGCCCGCGTCGTGGCCCTGGCGAAACCGGGCGAGGCCGGCGAGCCGCTGCCGTTGCTGCGCGGCAAGGAACCGCTGGACGGACGGCCGGCGGCCTACGTCTGCCGCGACTACGCCTGCCGGGAGCCGACGAGCGACCCGGAGCGGCTGGCCCGGCTGCTCGACGAGGCCGAGCGCCCGGAAGCCGAGCGCTAGACCGTGCGCGAGAGCGGGATCGCGCGCTGCCTGGGGCGCAGCGCGTTCGAGAGCGCCTCGACCGAAGCGGCGTCGTACTTCTTGCCGGCGCGCTCGGCGAGCAGGTCCAGCGCCCGATCCGAGGGCAGCGGCGGCATCAGCGTCGAGCTGGTCATCGCGTCGTAGGCCTCGGCGACGCTCAGCACCGCCGCGGCGCGCGGAATCTCCTCCGGCGGCTTCCCGTAGTAGCCCTCGCCGTCCGGCTGCTCATGGTGGTACAGGATCGTCTCGGCCACGCGCTCGTCGGAATCCAACGCCCGCAGCAGTCGCGCGCCGCGCTCGGGATGCGTGCGGATCAACCGCCGCTGGTCGTCGTCGAGCGGGGCGCGCTGGCGCAGCAGATCCACCGGCAACGCCACCTTGCCGATGTCGTGCAGCATCGCGGCCCGCATCAGCACGGAGTATTCCTCGTCGGGCAGCCCCAGCGCCTCGGCGATCAGCGCCGCCAGCGAGGTGACGCGCTCGGCGTGCCCGGGCTCGAACACGTCGCGATGGTCGGCCCAGTCGGCGATGCGCGCCGCGACCTCGAGATACGGCCCGAGCGGTTTCTCCCAGCGCGGCACGCGGGTGCCGAGGACCGCGCCGATCCTGCGGCCCAGCTCGCGCAGCAGGCCGACCGTCTCGTCACGCGGCTCGCCGGAGTCGTGGTCCTGGGGCGTGTGGGTGCGCAGGATCACCCGGCGCGCGCGCAACAGCGCGTCGATCCGGCCGAGCAGCTCGTTGCTCATGAACGGGCTCTCGATCCGGTCCACCAGCCGCTCGTCGAGATGCCCCTCGCGGAAGAAGTCCGTCTCGTGCTGGACGAACAGCAGCGGCGCCGGGAACCCGCGGGCCAGGCGGCCGGGAACCTCCAGCACGCCCTTGGAGGACGCCACCGCGGCGATGATCAGGTCGGGCCGGATGCGGCGCTCCGTCTCGCGCCAGTCGTCCACGCCGAACAACGGCGCGACCTGGTGGCCGTCCTGGCGAATCAGCGATCGCAGATCGGCCGCGCGCGCCCGCTCCGAGGCGAGCAAGAGCACCTTGCCCAACGGTAACCCTCCTTGCCGGTGGAATATAGGTCCCTGACGCCGATTGTCACGTCGGGCCGGGTCGGGGCCGCGGATCGGGCCGTCGGGGTGGATTTCGGCCGGTTTGGGGGCGCGCGGAGGGCCCGCGGCGGGTCAGGCGGTGCGGCGGGCCACCACCAGCGTCATGTCGTCGGCCGCCGGCGCGCCCTGCGACCACTCCCGCACCGCATCGTTGATGATCTCGATGATCTGCTCGGCCGGCTCGTCGCGATGCTTGTGGAGCAGCTTGGCCAGCCGCTCCTCGCCGAACTCCTCGTCCGCCGGGTCCGCGGCCTCGGTGATCCCGTCGCTGAACACCGCGATCAGGTCCCCCGGCCCCAGCCGGCAGCTCCGCTCCTCGTAGCCCAGGTCCGGCAGGATGCCGAGCACCGTGCCGCCGACCGGGAGCTCCTCGGTCGTCCCGTCGGCGCGGATCACCAGCGGCGGGTTGTGGCCGGCGTTGCAGTACCTCAGCTCGCCGCTGGCATCCAGCACACCGAAGAACAGCGTGATGAAGCGGTTGCGCGGGCAGTTGGCCGAGATGCCGCGGTCGAGCCGCGAGACGAGGTCGGAGATGCTCTCCCGGGCCCACGCCAGCACCTGCACCTGCGCCTGCAGGCTGACCATCAACAGCGATGCCGGCATGCCCTTGCCGGCCACGTCACCGAGAACGATCCCGACGCTCTGGTCGGGGTACTCCAGGAAATCGTAGTAGTCCCCGCCGACCGTGCGGCAGGCCGCGTTGTGCCCGGCGATGTCCAGCCCCGGCACCTGCGGCGCGGACGCCG
This sequence comes from Candidatus Polarisedimenticolaceae bacterium, assembly GCA_041629655.1. Taxonomy (GTDB): domain Bacteria; phylum Acidobacteriota; class Polarisedimenticolia; order Polarisedimenticolales; family Polarisedimenticolaceae; genus JBFKMV01. Next base: position 23,234 of record JBFKMV010000032.1, on the reverse strand, counting down.
GCAGCAACTGCTGCTGCACGGCCGCGGCCTGGTCCAGCTCGATCTTGAGCAGCCGCTCGGCGCGCTCGACCTCGGCCAGCCGCTGGTGCTCGATGCGGATCGCCGCGACGTTCGCCAGCACCGTCAGCAGGCTCAGATCATCGGCCGTGAAGTCGCGCACCACGAACCGGGAGTCGACGTAGATCAGTCCGATCACCCGCTCGTCGGTCTGCAGCGGCACCGCCATCATCGTCCGGATCTGCTGGTCGATGATGCTCATGCGGTCCTTGAACGCCTGGTCCTGCTGGGCGTCGTGAACCAGCAGCGAGGCCCGTTCCTGCAGCACCTTGTCCCGGACGCCGGAGCTGATCCGGAACCCCTCGCCCCGCTGCGCGCGCGGGAGCAGCTCGTCCCCCTCGAGCGTCAGCAACAGCCCCCGCTCGGCCCCCACGGTCTCGATCGACAGCTTCAGGATCATGTCGAACAGCTCGTCCAGCGGCCGGTTGCTCATCAGCTCCTTGCCCGCGCGGATCAGCGCGGTGACCACCGGCGAGCGGAAGGTCCCGCTGGAATCGCCGGAATCGGCCCGGCGCATCGGCTGGCTCGGCGTGGGCTGGCTGATCTCGCCCGACAGCACGCCGCCGAGGTTGGTCATCACGGTGGCCAGCGGGGGCGTCTCGGAATGGGAATCGGGGTAGAACTCGACGCTGCCGGAGGGCTGCTGGGTCGCATCGCCGTAGACCATCGTCAGCCGGCCGGCCGTGATCTGGTCGCCGTCCTGCAGCTTGACCTTGTCGATCCGGTTGCCGTTGACGAAGGTGTGGTTCTTGCTCTTGAGGTCCCGGATCCACCACGTCTGTTCCTCGAGCTCGAACACGCAGTGCTCCCGCGACAGGCTGGCGTCCTCGGGGTAGCACAGCGCGTTCTTGCGCGCGCGCCCGAGCGAGACCGCGGGACCGCGCAGGCGCAGGGTCTTGGTCGTGTTGTCCGGCGCCTTGACCAGCAGCTCCAGCGTGTTGGGATCCTGACTCATCGACGCCCTCGGGCCCCCTTTTCCCGTCGGCGGCCACGGCGGGCCGGCGGGGTCATTAGAATACCACCCCGAAACGTGGGGGCCGATGCCGGGCATGCGCAGGATCGTCGTGGGCTGGAAGCTGCTGCTGGTGGTCGTGCTGACGCTGACCGCCGCGGTGCCGCCGTTCGTGGTGTGGCTGGTCACCCTGGGCGCCCGCGGTCCCTCGAGCATCGTCGGCTCGCGCTGCTCGGTGGTGTGGTCCCGCGCGATCCTGCGGGTGCTCGGGATTCGACCGCGGGTCGAGGGACGCCCGCGGGGGCGCCGTTACGTGGTCGCCGCCAATCACCTGTCCTATCTGGACATCTGGGTGCTGGCCGCGCTGGCGCCGTCGGCGTTCATCGCCAAGCGCGAGGTCTCGTCGTGGCCGGTGTTCGGGGCGATCGCGGTGGTCGCCGGCACGTTGTTCGTCGACCGCGAGAACTCGCGCAGCCTGGTGCGCACCTCGCGCGCGATGGAGCAGCACCTCAGGCGCGGCCTGCCGTTGATCCTGTTCGCGGAGGGCCGCGCCACGTGCGGGGACAGGATCTACCCGTTCATGCCCTCGCTGTTCGAGCCGGCGGCGCGGCTGGGCGTCCCCTGCTACACGGCAACCCTGACCTATGGCACCCCGGACCCGGCGCCGCCCAGCGACACGATCTGCTGGTGGGGCCCCCAGGACTTCTTCCCGCATTTTTTCCGGCTGCTGCGATTGCCGCGGATCGAGGCCAGCGTGCGCTACTCCGAGACGCCGATCGTCGCGCACGACCGCAAGGAGCTGGCGCGCCGCCTGCACGAGCAGGCGCAACGCGACTTCGAGCCGGTGCGGCAGGTGGCGCTCGCGGACCCCGGCTAGCCCGCCGCGGTCCGGCCGCTCATTCGCGCGCGACGTCCCACAGCTCGGCCCCGAACATGTCCCAGGGCAGCCGGCCCTCGTCGCACTGCTCGGGATCGCTCGAGAAGTGCACGTCGGTGAGGTACAGGATCCGGGCGGTCCGGCCGGAGATGTTGCGGCAGCCGTGAGCGACGCCGGGCGGCACCCGCACCAGGCGCGAGTTGCCGTCTCCCAGCACCAGCCGCATGCGCTGCCCGCGCGTCGCGGAGTCCTGCCGCTGGTCCACCAGCACCAGCAGCACGCGGTCCTCCGGCGGCACGTACCAGATGTCGGTCTGCCGCAGGTGCAGGTGGAAGGCCTTGATCACCCCGGGTTCGACGGTGCTGTAGTTGATCTGCGCGACCTCGAAGCCGTCCAGGCCCTCGATCCGGCCTGCGCCGAGCCGGGCCAGCTCGGTCATCGAGCCGCCGTCGTCGTTGAACCGACGCCGCTCGACCAGCTCGACGCCCTCGATCCGCCCGCGCCGGGCGTAGTCCTGCTTGTGGTACCGGTCCTGGGCCTCGGGAGTCAGCTTCACGGGGTCCCCCTGGGTTCGCCGCTCGGCGGCACTCGCGCCAGTCTAACCCGGGGCGGCGTCCCGGAGCTCAATCGAGGTACGTGTAACCCGACAGCCGGCGGCGGTAGTCCTCGAGCAGGCCGTCGGCCTCGTCCGCGGTCAGCCCGCCGGCCGCCACCCGGCGTTTCAACGCGTCCCGCATCGTCTCGACGAGCTGTTCGGGTTCGTAGCCGAAGGAACGGATCGTGTCGCTGGCGGTCTCCCCCCGCCAGACGCCGCCGATCGCCGTCGCGCCTCCGGCCTCGAGCACGACGTCGGCCTCGTGCACGCGGCCGAACAGGTTGTGCATGTCGCCCATCGTGTCCTGGTAGGCGCCGATCAGCGCCACGCCGATGTAGTACGGCTGGTCCGGCAGCAGCTCGTGCACCTCGAGCGCGCTCTTGATGTCCTTGAGGTCGACGAACTTCTCGATCTCGCCGTCGGAGTCGCACGTGATGTCGGCCAGCGTCGCGCGGCGGCGCGGCTCCTCGTTCAAGCGGTGGATCGGGATCACCGGAAACAGCTGGTCGAGCGCCCAGTGATCCGGCAGCGACTGGAACACCGAGAAGTTGCAGACGTACTTCTCGTGCAGCTTCGACTCCAGCTCGACGAACTCGTCGGCGACGAACTTCGCCGTCTTGGAATACCGCACGGCCTTGCGCGCAATGTCCCAGAACAGGTTCTCGGCCTTGGCCCGGTCCGGGAGGTCGAGCATGCCCAGATTGAACAGCGAGTACATCTGGTCGCGATACTCGAGCGCGTCGTGATAGAACTCGCGGTAGTTCTTGACCGAGATGTTGCGCGCGACCTCGGCCAGGTCCTGGACGACCTGCGGCTCCTCACCCGTCATCGGGAGCGGCTCGGACTCGACGGTCGACACCCGCGCCCGCACGTCGGCGATCAGCAGCGCGTGGTAGCCGACCAGCATCCGTCCCGACTCGCAGACGATCGTGGGCGCGGGGACGCCCTCCTGGTCGCAGACCTCGTCGATGCCGAACACCACGTCGTTGGCGTACTCCTGCACGCTGTAGTTGACCGAGGCGTCCGACGAGGTCCGCGAGCCGTCGTAGTCGATGCCCAGCCCGCCGCCCACGTCGAGGTAACGGATCGACCAGCCCAGCTTGCGCACCTTGGCGTAGACCCGGCTGGCCTCGAGCACGGCGTTCTTGACCTTGCGGATCTCGGTGATCTGGCTGCCGATGTGGAAATGCAGCAACGCCACCTGCTGTTTGAGCCCCGCCGCCTCGAGACGCTCCAGCGCCTTGAGCAGCTGTCGCGTGGTCAGCCCGAACTTGGAGGCGAAGCCGCCCGACTTCTCCCACAGGCCCGAGCCGCGCGCCTGGAGCCGGATCCGGAAACCGATCATCGGCAAGGTGTGTGCTTGCTTGGCCAGCTCCAGCAGCTCGCGGATCTCGAACGGCTTCTCGATCACGACCACGACACGCCGGCCGAGCCGCGCCGCCATCGCCGCCGACGCCAGGTACTCGGGGTCCTTGAATCCGTTGCAGATCAGCAGCGATTCGGGCGGGGTCGGCATCGCCATCGCGGTCAGCAGCTCGGGACGGCTGCCGACCTCCAGGCCCAGCCCGTGCCGTTGCCCGGCGTCGACCAGACCTTCGATCACCGCGCGGGTCTGGTTGACCTTGATCGGGAACACCGGCAGGAACCGGCCCTCGTACTCGAACTCGCGGATCGCGCGCTGGAACGAGCCGGCCAGCCGGTCGGTCTGGGCCGCCAGCAGCTGCGGAAACCGCAGCAGCAGCGGGGTCGCCAACCCTCGGGCGCGGAGCTGCCGCACGGCCTCGAGGACGTCGATCGAGCCCTCGCTCTCGCCGATCGGCGTGACCTTGAGGTGGCCGTCCGCGCCGATCGTGAAGTACCCGTTGCCCCAGCCGTCCAGGCCGTACAGCTCGACGGCATTCTGGACCGTGAAGCGTTCGGTTGCCGGAACGATCATGCCGACCTCCCCCCCCGGCGCGAGGCCGGACCGTCGAGCGGCTTCGTGGACCCGCCGAGCCGGCGTCTGCCGATTATAGAACCTGCCCCCAGCGGCGCAATAGTGCGGACGCGCGCGCCGCGGAGCCGGGTCCGGGTAGGATGACGCCGTGAACCGCGGTACGGGACACGGCCGGCTCGAGGCGGTGGCCTCGCTGGTGCCGCCGGGCGCGCGCGTCGCCGAGATCGGCACCGATCACGGACGCCTGCCGGAGCTGCTGCTGCGCTCCGGTCGCGTTGCGGAGTGCATCGGCACCGAGCGCACCGAGCGGCTGCTGGCCCGGGCGCGTGGCCGCCTGGAGCGCGCGGCGCTCGCCGAGCGGGTGACGCTGCGGGCCGGTGACGGCCTCGAGCCGCTGCAGCGCGCCGACCGGATCGAGGTGCTGGTGCTGGCGGGCCTGGGCGCCCGCACGATCCGGGCCGTGCTGGGGCGCCGCGACCCGCGGGACCTCGGTGTGCGCCGTCTGGTGCTGCAGCCGCAGAGCGAGCCCGCGCTGCTGCGACGCTGGCTCTGGGACCACGACTGGCGGATCGTCGAGGAGCGGATCGTCGAGGAGCGCGGCCGGTACTACGAGATCATCGGCGCGGAGCGCGGCGCCCCGCGGACGCTGCCGCCGGACCCCGCGCTGCATCCGGCCGACCTGCTGGCGGCCGGTCCCCGGCTGCTGGAGTCCGCCGACCCGCTGCTGCGACGCGTGTGGAGCGAACGCCTGGCCACGATCGAGCGGGCGCTCCACGCCGCGAGCGCCCCCGGACCGCGCGGCCGGCTGAGGCAACGGCGCGAGCAGGCGCGGCGGATTCTCGCGTTCCTAGAACGGCGGGCCGCCGCGTTGTAGAATGAGCGGCCACGTCCGTGTAGGAGAGCCTTCCGTGTCACGTCCCCCGATTCCGTCCCGCGACGTCCCGCCCCGGCGCGCCCTCGCGCTCGGCGCGGCGGTCACCGCGTTGCTGCTGCCCGGCGTCGTCGCCCTGGCCGGCGAGGTTCCGGAGGCGCCCACCGGGCGTGTCGCGGAGCGGCCGAACATCCTCGTCATCACGGTCGACACGCTGCGCGCCGACCGGCTGTCCGCGGCGGGTTACCACCGGCCCACCTCGCCGAACATCGATCGCCTGTTCGAGGGTGGGATCGACTTCGCCCAGGCCCGCACCGTCGAGCCGCTGACGAACCCCTCGATCTGCTCGATGTTCACCGCGCTTCCGCCCCACCGGCACGGCGCGTCGCGCAACGGGCTGCGGATCCGCCCGGGGCTGCCCTCGTTGCCCAAGGTGCTGGCCGAGCACGGCTACACGACGGCCGCGTTCGTCGGCAACTGGACGCTGCGCGACAAGCTCTCCGGGCTGGGCGAACACTTCCAGGTCTACGAGGAGGTACTGACGCGGCCGCGCTGGTTCGGTCTGCTGCGCAAGGAGGCGACCGCCGAGGACCTCACCGGCGAGACCGTGGACTGGGTCCGCGAGCACGTTTCGCGCGACGGCGCCGGCCCGTTCATGGCCTGGGTGCACTACGTCGAGCCGCACGCGCCGTACCGTCTGCACAAGGACTTCCTGTCGATCTTCGGCGACGAGCGCAGGGGCAACTACTCGGCCTCGGACCGCTACGATACCGAGATCGCCTTCGTGGACGCCTCGATCGCCGAGCTGCTGGACGGCGTCGCGCAGGTCTCCGACCCGGCGAACACCTTGATCGTGTTCGCCTCGGACCACGGCGAGAGCCTCGGCGAGCACAACTACTGGGGACACGGCCGGCACCTCTACGAGCCGACGTTGCGCATCCCGATGGCGCTGTTCTGGAAAGGCCGGCTGGCGGCGGCCCGGGTCACGGCGCCGGCGGTCACTCTGGACCTCGCGCCCACGGTGCTGAGCCTGCTCGGGCTGCCGGTGCCGCAGGAGTTCGAGGGCTACGACTGGACGGCGGTGCTCGACGGCGCGCCGGCGCCGGACGGGCGCGTGACGCGCTACGAGGCCCACAAGGGCGCCGTGATCTCCAAGCACGAGTCGGATCTGGCGCGGCGGTCGGGGCTGCTCGAGATCGCGATGATCGAGAACGGCAAGAAGGAGATCTTCAGCGTCAAGAAGGACCGCCGCCTGGTGTTCGACCTGGTGCGGGACCCCCAGGAGCTGAACGCGCTGGCGCCGGCGACCTCGGATCCTTCGGACACGCTGTTGAGCCACATGCGGCAGGTCTTCGACGGTCTGGCCGCGCAGGACGAGCAACCGGTCGAGCCGCTGGACGAGGACAGCGTCGCCGCGCTGCGATCGCTGGGTTACGTCGACTGAGCCGCGGCGGCCGGCGCGCCGTCTCAGCCGGCCGGCGGCCGGGGAAGCTCGTCGCGCAACGCCCGCTCGACCAGCTCGCGCGCGTCGGCCGGAAAATCGGAGCGCAGGATCCACTGCAGGTAGTCCGGCGCGTCCAGCACGACCTGCCGCAACGGCTGTCCGGCGTAGCGGCCGAACGAGAACACCGCCTCGCCGTCGCGCCAGACGAACTTGCCCTCGCGGTCGACGGCGTCCTCCGGGACCGGGAAGCACCACGCGGCCAGCTCGTCCACCGTGTCCGGGAGGTCCGCGTAACGGGCGAGCTGCGCGTCCAGGATCTCGGCCGCCACGGCGACGTCGGCCTCGGCGGAGTGGGCGCCCTCGTGCTCGCGCCCGAGGTAGAACCGCACCGCGGCGCTCAGGTCGCGCGGCTCCTGGCGATGGAAGATCGTCATCATGTCGACGATGCGGCGGCGGTCCAGCCCCAGCTCGAGCCCGCATTCGCGCAGCTCGCGCTCCAGCAGCGGGACGTCGAACCGGCGGACGTTGAAGCCGGCCAGGTCGGCATCCCCCAGGAAGTCCAGCAGGCCGCGGGCTACGCGGCGGAACACCGGGCACTCCCGGACGTCCTCGTCGCGGATCCCGTGCACCGCCGTGGCCTCGGGCGGGATCGGCCGCTCCGGGTTGATGCGGCGGGTCCGGGACTCGCGCGTGCCGTCGGGCTCGATGCGCAGCACCGAGATCTCCACGATCCGGTCGGACTGCGGGTCGGTCCCCGTGCTCTCCAGGTCGAAGACCGCCAGCGCGCGGGTCTGGCGCAGGCTTTTCACGGCCCCAGGCTAGCGGGCGGCGGCGCGGGTGGCAACCGGCAACCCGCATTCTGCTAGCATGCGGGCTCGAACGGGAGGAGGTCAGGCCGGGGATGCAGGCGATCGATATCCGCGCTCGCGACGGCGCCGAGTTCGAGCTTCCGGCCGAGTACGCGGCCCTGCGCGAGCTGGCCTACAACCTGTGGTGGACCTGGTCCGCGCGGTCGCACCGGCTGTTCCACGCCATCGACGCCCGGCACTGGCTGCACTACCGCAACCCGGTCGAGCTGCTGATCAACGTCACGCCGCGACGCTGGGAGCAGCTGCGGCACGACGAGCCGTTCGCCGCGGCGTACCGGGAAGTGATCGAGGAGTTCCGGCTGTACCAGTCCGGCGTCGACCACGGCTGGTTCCGGCACCTGCGGCCCGACTACCAGGGCGGGCCGGTGGTCTACTTCTCCACGGAGTTCGGCTGGCACGAGTGCCTGCGCAGCTACTCCGGCGGCCTGGGGATCCTGTCCGGGGATCACTCCAAGGCGGCCAGCGACCTGGCGCTGCCGTTCGTGGGCGTCGGCCTGCTGTACCGCCGGGGCTATTTCCAGCAGACGATCGACGTCGACGGGGACCAGCAGCATTTCTACCCGCGTCTCGACCCCGACCGGCTGCCGCTGCGCCCGGTACTCGGCCGGGACGGCGAGGAGCTGCGCGTGTCGGCCGACTTCCCCGACCACCCGGTGATGCTGCGGGTCTGGAAGGCGACGGTCGGCCGCGTTCCGGTGCTGCTGCTGGACGCCGACACCGACGAGAACGACGAGGCCGACCGCCAGATCACCTCGATGCTGTACGTCAGCGGCCGCGAGATGCGGCTGTGCCAGGAGCTGCTGCTGGGGATCGGCGGCGTGCGGACGCTCGACGCGCTGGGGATCGAGCCGGCGCTGTGGCACATCAACGAGGGGCATTCCGCGTTGCTCGCGGTGGAGCGGATGCGGCGGCGCATCGAGCGCGACGGCACGGACCTCGAGGGGGCCCGCAAGGCGGTGGCCGCCAACGCGATCTTCACCACCCACACCCCCGTTCCGGCCGGCAACGAGTCGTTCGACACCGGCCTGGTGCAGCGGTACCTCGAGCCGTACGCCGCGCAGGCGGGGGTCGAGGTGGAGCGGCTGCTGGAGCTCGGGCGCGCCCATCCCGACGACGGCGGACAGTTCAACATGACCGCGTTCGCGATCCGGACCAGCGCCGGGACCAACGGGGTCAGCGAGCTGCACGGCCGGGTGGCCGACGGCCTGTGGCGCCACATGTGGGCGCCGGGCGAGCAGGACGCCGAGCGGCGCTACGTGACCCACGTCACCAACGGGGTGCACATCGCCACCTGGCTGGGACCGGAGATCGCGGAGCTGCTGGCCCGGCACCTGGGACGCGAGTTCATGCTGAACCTGGCCGACCCGGGGTTCGAGCAGGCGGTCCGCGGGATCCCGGACCACGAGCTGTGGGAGTCGCACCTGCAGCAGAAGCGCCGGCTGCTCGTGTTCGCCCGCGAGCGGATGCTGGATCAGGTCGCGCGCCACGGCCGGGCGCCCGGCGAGCTGCGCGCGGTGGAGACACTGTTGCGACCCGACGCGCTGACGATCGGATTCGCCCGCCGCTTCGCGACCTACAAGCGGGCCGACCTGCCGTTCCGGGACCCCGAGCGTCTGCGCAGCATCGTCTGCTCCGAGGACCGCCCGGTGCAGCTGCTGTTCGCCGGCAAGGCCCACCCGGCCGACCGGCCGGGGCAGGACCTGATCCGGCGCATCTGGGAGATCTCGCACCGCCCGGAGTTTCTGGGACGCGTGCTGTACCTGGAGAACTACGGGATGCGGATCGCGCGTACGCTGGTCCAGGGCGTGGACCTGTGGCTGAACACCCCGCGCCGTCCGCAGGAGGCCAGCGGAACGAGCGGCATGAAGGCCGCGGCCAACGGCGCGCTGAACTTCAGCATCCTCGACGGCTGGTGGGCCGAGGGGCACGACCCGGCGCACGGTTGGGCGATCGGCGCGGACCACGACGCCGGCGACGCTCCGGACCAGGATGACCGCGACGCCGGCTCGCTGTACGCGGTGCTCGCCGACCAGATCGTGCCGTCTTACTACCGGCGCGACGAGGACGGCGTGCCGCGGGAGTGGATCGGGCGGATGAAGGCCTCGATCGCCACGCTGCTGCCCCGTTTCAGCGCCTCACGGATGGTGCGCGAGTACGCGGAGCGCTTCTACTTCCCGCGGGAGGTCCGCGACGCCGGCGACGACCGGGCCGCCGCCGGCTCGCAGCCGGCGCCGGACTCGGCTCAGTAGATCACGCTGCTCTCGCCGTTCTTGGCGATCAGCTTGTCGATCGTCTCCAGGATCAGGTCGCGGCGCGCCAGCACGGCCTCGACCTCCTTCTCGTTCAGGTACTCGCCGGCGATCTCGGTCAGCTTCGCCGTGTCGAGCGTCTTGATCTTGTCGACGAAGCTCCGCGGCAGGCGCTTCATCACCTTGGGACCTTCCGGGTGCTTCTCGGTGAAGATCAGCCGCGTCATGTTCTTCTTGTTCGAACGGAACGAGCGCGAGTGATCGATCAGGATCATCCGCCAGTCCTCGGTGAGCAGGATGTTGCCGAGATGGCGATCCTCGTTGGCGATCAGGTTGTCGAACGCGCGCTGCAGGTAGACGACGTTGTTCCAGTGGCCGGACTTGTCGCCCGGCGGCGCCATCTTCTTCTCGGAGTACTCGCGCATGTTGATCCAGAAATCGACCCAGGACTGGATCGACCCGCGGCTGCCCTCGAAGCGGCGCTCGACCGTCGGCGGGACCATGTTCAGGCCGAGATAGCGGTCGAGCCGGTACGCGGCGATCTCGTACTGCCAGCCCTCCCAGAAGCCGCCCTTGCGGCCCTCGACGTTCTTCCAGATCGCGAAGCGCTCGTCGTTGCCGTCGGAGAGGGTCAGCTTCCACGGCTCGGTCACGCCCTCGGACTGCGACATCTGCACGCTGGCCGTGATCTCGGCCTCGGCCAGGAACTGCTCCGTGGCGGCGTCCCGGGCCACCTCCTCGTCGAGAAACTGCGCGGCGACGGGCAACGCCAGGGCCAACAGACCGGTCAACAGCAGGAACCTGGATATCGTCTTCATGGCACTCCTCCCACCCCAATGCCGCCGATTCTACACCGCCGTCGCCGGGCCGGTGCCGGCACGTGCGAATTTTTTGCGGTTTCCAGCCCCGGGGGTTGCGGTCATAATACGCCGGATGGCGCACCGGGGATTCCAGAGAAGGCTGCTCGCGCTGTTCTCGCTCCAGCCCGGGCAGGGTGTCCGGACCGCCCTGGCCAGCCTGTACCTGTTCCTGATCATCGCCACCTACTTCCTGCTCAAGCCGGTCCGCGACAGCCTGTTCCTGGACACCTTCGGGGCGGTCAAGCTGCCCTACGTGACCATCGGCTACGCCCTCGGCGTCGGCATCTTCGTGGCTTTCTACACCCGGCTGGCCCGCCGCATCCGGCCGGTGATGCTGGTCACCGGGACGCTGTTGTTCTTCGTCAGCAACGTGCTGGTGTTCCGCTGGCTGGCCGACCGGCAGATCGGGTGGCTGTACCCGGTGCTGTACATCTGGGTCGGGATGTTCGGCTCGATCGCGCCGGCCCAGGTGTGGACGCTGGCCAACGACCTGTTCACCACGCGCGAGGCCAAGCGCGTGTTCGGCGTGCTGGGGGGCGGCGGGATCCTGGGCAGCATCTGCGGCGGCGAGCTGGTGTCGTTCCTCGCGCCGCGGATCGGCACGATCAACATCCTGTTCGCGGCCGCCTTCGCGCTGCTGCTGGCCTGCGTGGTGGTGCAGCTGTTGTGGCGCTACCGGCTGCCGACGGCCTCGCGCAAGGACGAGGCGCCACCCCCGCGCAGCCTGCGCGACAGCCTGCAGCTGATCGCCCAGGCGCCGCACCTCAGGCTGGTGGCCAGCCTGGTGTTCATGACCGCGTTGGCGACCACGATGATCGACTTCCAGTTCAAGGCCGTCGCGGCGGACTCGCTGAGCGGCGATGCGCTGTCCTCGTTCTTCGGCAAGTTCTACTCGCGGGTCAACGTGCTGGGGTTCCTGCTGCAGATCCTGCTGACCAGCCGGCTGCTGCGGTTCTTCGGTCTCGGCGGCACGATCCTGATGCTGCCGCTGTTCCTCAGCGGTGGCACGGTGCTGCTGATGTCGACGATGACGCTGTGGGCCGCGGTGGTGCTGAAGGGCAGCGACCAGACGCTCAAGCACTCGATCGACCGCTCGAGCCGCGAGCTGGTCTACCTGCCGGTCAGCCGCTCGATCAAGATCCACGTCAAGTCCGCGATCGACATGGTGTTCGACCGGCTGGGGGACGGCATCGCCGGGGTGATCCTGCTGGTGCTGGTAACGTTCGCCTCGCTGGGCGTTCTGCACGTGGCGGCGATCAACCTGGCGTTCCTGGTGATCTGCCTGGTCCTGGCGATGCGGCTGCGCCGGTCGTACGTCGCCGAGCTGAACCGCTCGATCGCCGAGGGCCGGATCGAGGTCGGCACCTGGCACGAGGCGATCGCCGGCGCCGACACGCTGGCCACGATCGAACAGTCGCTGCGCAGCGGCCACGAGCCGACGGTGCTGGCGGCGCTCGACCTGGTCGCCGACAACCCGCAGTGGGAGCTGACCGAGGTGCTGTGCGACCTGGCCAAGGGCGGTACGCCCGAGGTGCGCGCGCGCGCGCTGGCGATCCTGCTCGACCCGGAGAACCCCGAGCTGCCGCAGGGGGTCACCGAGGCGTTCCAGCAGGAGGACCAGGACCTGCTGGCCGAGTGCATCGACCTGCGGCTGGCCGCGACGCCCGAGGAACGGCAGCAGCGCGCCGACGCGATCCTGGCCCGGGCCGGCGGCCCGGCGCGCGGCGCCTGGGTCGCGTTGATGGTGCGCCGGCTGGGCCCGGAGTTCCGCCCCGTGGCGCGCGGGCTGCTCAAGCAGCTGGTGTCGGCGGAATCGACGGCGGCCACGCGCGAGGTCGCGGCGACCGCGATCGGCCTGATCCCGGCCGAAACGGGGATGGCCGACCTGCTCCCGCCGCTGCTCCAGGACTCCGACGCCGAGGTCGCCAGCGCCGCGGTGCGCTCCGCGGCGGCGATCGGAGGCGAGCCGTTGCTGCGCTCGCTGGTGCCGATGCTGGGTCATGTCTCCACCCGCAAGGCCGCGCGCAGCGCGCTGCAGGCCCGTGGCGACGAGGCGGTCACCGTGCTGCTCGACTCGTCGGCCGACGCGTCCCTGGAGCGCCGCTCGCGGCTGAAGATCCCGTCGGTGCTGGCCGGGATCCAGTCCGCCGATTGCCTGACCGCGCTGACGCACCTGCTGGTCAGCGAGGATCCCGGCATGGCCCAGGCGGCCAGCGAAGCGCTGTACAAGATCCGGATGAAGAAGCCCGACCTGGCGTTGCTGCCCGAGCGGGACGCCAAGGGGATGATCCTGAGCCAGGCCACCGACTGCGCGCTGCTGCTGGACCAGCTGACGGCGCTCGAAGCCCGGGCGCCCGAGGTTCGCGGCCCGGCCTGGGACCTGCTGCTGGCCTCGCTGCGCGCGTCGTACCAGCACCATCACGCGGCGATCTTCCGGTTGCTCTGCCTGTGCTACTCGCCGCGGCACATCATGACCTGCCGGCGCAGCCTGCTCGACCAGAATCTCGAGCTGCGGGCCAACGCCGCGGAGCTGCTGGACAACCTGGTGCCGCGGCGGTTGTGGCAGCAGCTGCTGCCGATCCTGTACCCCGAGGAGTTCGGCGCCGGAGCGAAGGACAGGCCGGAAGACGAGCTGGAGCCGACGTTGCTGCAGCTGGTCAACGGCGAAGCGGAGAACTGGACCCGGGCCTGCGCACTGAACCTGATCGGCGAGCTGCGGCTCACCAACGCGCGCGAGGCGACGCAGCAGGCGCGCTCACACGCCGATCCGCACGTGCGGGAGGCGGCGGAACGCGCCCTGGCGCGTCTGGATGGAGGGGCCACGACGTTGAAAGCGATGACGGTGGTCGAGAAGGTGATGGCGCTCCGCTCGGTGGAGCTGTTCCGGGAGATCCCGCCGGCCCAACTGGCGCTGGTGGCGGCCATCGCCCGCGAAGAGACCTTCCCCGCGAGCCACGTGCTGGGGCGCCAGGACGACCCTCCGGGCGACCTGTACGTGTTGCTGGGCGGCCGCGTCGCGATCGAGCGCGACGGCCGGCCGGTCGGCGTGCTGGCGCAGGGAGACGCGCTCGGAACGTGGGCGCTGTTCGAGGACGAGCCCTTGCAGGTCACCGCGACCGCGGCGGAGGAGACTCCCGCGCTGCGCATCGACCGCTGGGGCTTCGAGGAAGTGCTCGAGGAACACCCCGAGATGTCCCGGGCACTGATCCAGCAGTTGATCAAGCAGCTGCGCAAGCTGGCGCAGTAGCGGCGAGGAAACGATGGCGGAAGGTATTCAGGGTACGGTCTTGATGGTCGACGACGAGGACATGGTCACGCGCAACCTCGAGATGTTGCTGCGCATGGAGACGTCGCTGACCCCGGTCACGTTCAATGTGCCGCAGGAGGCGCTGGCCTACGCGAAGGGCGAGCAGGTCGACGTCGTGCTGGCCGATTTCATCATGCCCGAGATGAACGGCCTCGATCTGTTGGCCCGGATCAAGGAGCTGCAACCGACCGCCTCACGCGTGCTGCTGACCGGCTACGCCGACAAGGACAGTGCGATCCGCGCGATCAACGAGGTGGGGTTGTTCCAGTACCTGGAGAAGCCCTGGGAGAACGAGTTCGTGCTGATGGTGCTGCGCAACGCGACCGAGCGCAGCCAGCTGCTGCGCCGGCTCGGCGACAAGACGAGCTCGTTGAACGAGATGCGCGAACAGATCTGGAAGATGCTGGTGTAAGCGTGTCCGAGGGCGTCTTCGAAAGCATCCCCGAGGTGATCAGCTGCCTGAGGACGGACCTCACGGTCCGCGGGCAGAACCGGATGTCGGTGGAGAAGTTCGGCAGCCACACCGACATGCCGTGCTACACGGCCCACTTCGGACGCGACTCGCCCTGCCCGGGCTGCATGGTCGACGAGGTGCTGGAGCGCGGGCGCGGCGGGCACTGGTTCTTGACCGACGAGCGCGACGACAAGACCAGCTACTACGAGATCACGGTCGCGCCGGTGCTGGACGGCGAGGGCAAGGTCGTCGAGCTGGTCGAGGTGATCCGCGACGCGACGATGACGCTGGCCCTCGAGCAGCACCTGATCAAGAACTCGGAGCAGCTCGAGGCCGAGGTCGAGCGGCGCGCCGAGGAGCTGGCCGGGCTGACCAGCCGCACCCGCGAGCTGCGCGGCGAGCTGGAGGCGTTGCGCAAGGACCAGGCGGCGCTGGTCCAGACCGAGAAGATGGCCTCGGTCGGGCGGCTGGCCGCCGGGCTGACCCACGAGATCCACACCCCGCTCGGCGCGTTGATGTCCAACCTGGACATGCTGCAGCGCTGCCAGCTGCGGGCGGACGAACAGCTGGCCTCCGCGAGCGCTCCGGCCGGCGAGAAGCTGGCCGAGCTGGAAAAGGTGGTGCGGATGTGCCGCGAGCTGCTGGAGCTGCAGCGGCTCGCCGCCGAGCGCATCCACAAGATCGTGCACTCGCTGCGGAATTTCGCCCACCTCGACCGGGCCGTCGAGGAGCCGTACGATGTTCACGAGGGGATCGACGCGGCGCTGGCGCTGCTGAACCACGAGATGAAGGGCCGGATCGAGGTCGTGCGGCAGTACGGCAAGCTGCCGCCGGTGGTCTGCAAGCCGGACGCGGTCAACCAGGTATTCATGAATCTGCTCCAGAACGCGACGCACGCCATCGAACAGCAGGGGCGGATCGGCATCCGCACCTGGGTCGAGGGCGACGACGCGCTGCTCGAGTTCGAGGACAGCGGCAAGGGCATCCCCGCGGAGAACCAGGCCAAGATCTTCGAGCCGGGCTTCACCACCAAGCCGCGCGGCGTCGGCACGGGACTCGGCCTGGCGATCGCCTTCGGCACGATGCGCGACCACGGCGGCGAGATCACACTGGAGAGCGCTCCGGGCCGCACCGTGTTCACGCTGCGGCTTCCGCTGCGAGGCAAGTCCGCATGAAGCACCGACCGCTGATCGCGACGGCCGCCCTGGCCGTCCTCGGGTTGTTCGCTCCCGTGGCCGCGGTGACGGCCGAACAGCAGGGCGCATGGGAGTGGAACGGAGCCCCGCGCGTCGTCGCGGTCGGCGACGTGCACGGCACCTGGGACGGGTTGATCGAACTGCTGCAGGGCTCGGGCATCATCGACGGCGAGCTGCGCTGGAGCGGCAACGGCGACCACCTGGTCGTGGTCGGTGATTTCGTCGACCGCAACGTGGCCGACCGCCCGATCATGGACCTGCTGCGGCGGCTCGAGCGGGAGAGCATCGCGGCGGGCGGACGCGTGCACGTGCTGCTCGGCAACCACGAGGTGATGAACCTCGTGCGCGACCTGCGCTACGTGAATCCCGATTCGTACGCGGACTTCGCCGACGAGGAGAGCGAACAGGAACGGTCGGCGGCGCGCAAGAGCTTCTATTCCGAGAACCGCCGCAGGCTGCGGCCGGCCGAGCTCAGGCGCGCTTTTGACGAGCGGTTTCCGCCCGGCTACTTCGCGCGGCAGCGGATGGTCGATCCCGACGGCGAGTACGGGCGGTGGCTGCTCGGGCTGCCGGTCGTGGTCAAGGTCAACGGCTACGTGTTCGTCCACGGCGGTCTGATCGAGCGGATCGCCAGCCTGGGACTGTCCGGGATCAACGACGAGCTGGCGGCCGAGCTGCAGCGACATCTGTCGGCCCGCACGCTGCTCGAGCGCCAGGGCATCGTCGGTCCGCTGATGGAGTTCTCCGAGATCCAGGACGCGGCGGAGCGCGTGCTGCAGCGACGGTCCCGCCGCAGCTCGCAGCCCGAGATCCGCGAGGCGGCCCACGACATCCTCAAACTGGCCAACTCCCGCATCGTCGGCGAGCAGGGCCCGCTGTGGTATCGCGGCAATTCCATCGAGGACGAGCGGATCGAGCGGCTGCGGCTCGAGCAATCGCTGGAGCTGCTGGACGCCAAAGCGATGGTGGTGGCCCACAGCCCGACCCCGAACCACCGCATCACCAAGCGGTTCGGCGGGCTGCTGTTCCGTGTCGACCACGGGATCTACGAGGGCCACCAGCCGCTCGCGCTGGTCTTGGACGAGGGCCAGACGGCGGTGCTCGACCCCTCGACGCGCCAGCTCAGTCGCCCCCCGGACGACCCGATGCCCCAGGGCGAGACGTGGGTCGGCAACCGGATCGAGCTGTCCGACGCCAAGATGGAGCAGTTCCTCTCGCGGGCCCGCGTGGTCAGCATCCGCGATCTGGGTCGCGGCAGCACCCGCCCCCAGCTCCTGGAGCTCGAGGAGGACGGGCAGAGCGCCCGCGCGATCTTCAAGACCGTCGAGGAGGACTCCGCCGCCGCGCCGGGCGGTGCGGTCAACCGCTACCAGCACGAGGTCGCCGCGTACCTGCTCGACCGGGAGCTGGGCCTGGGGATGGTGCCGGTCACCGTGGTGCGCAGCGTGGAAGGCCGGCGCGGCTCGCTGCAGAAGTGGATCGAGGGCGCCGTGGACCAGCAATCGCTCCACACCTACGGGCTCAAGGTCGAGCGCGAGGACGTGCTGGCGCGGCAGCTCGGCATGACCCGGGTCTTCGACGCGCTGATCGGCAACCGCGACCGCAGCACCTCCGACGTGCTGTGGCTCCCCACCGAGGCCCGCGTGCTGCTGATCGACCACTCGCGGGCGTTCCCCGTGGCGGCGCTGCCGTCGGACCAGAACGGGCCGGCCGAGGCGATCGATCCGGAGCTGGTGCGCCGGCTCGAGGCGCTCGGCGAGGAGCGGGTGCGGGAAACGGTCGGCACGCTGCTGGATGCCGGGCAGGTCGCCTCGTTGCTCGAGCGGCGCGCCGCGATCCTGGAGCGGGCCGCGGTGGCCCACCGCTCGCCCTAGTCGGATCGGCGCCAGAACCGCCACGCGCGGCGGGTCGGTGCGGCCTCCCGCACCACGTCGTGGACCGGCAGCCCGGGCAGCTCGTCCGACACCAGCCGCAGCAGCTGATCCGGATCGGCGTCGGGCCCCGTGGCGTTGACCGGGTTGACCGTCATCGCCAGCAACCGGGTGGCGCGCACGACGCGGATCCGGCCGCCCGACTTGTGCCAGGCGGCCAGATACACCGGTGCGGCATCGATCCACGTCGCGTCGCGCACGACCAGGGTACAGCGCAGCTCGCTGCGCACCAGCGGCGCCAGCAGCGCGTCGCGCAGCCGGTGCGGCAAGGCGATCGCGGCGACCCGTTCGAGGCCCGCCGCGCGTAGCGCGGGGAGCGGTTCGACGCCGCCGGGGGGCAGCGCGCCGACCTCCCGGCCCTCGCGGTCCAGCAGCACGCCGGCGCCGCGCTCGGTCGCGGATTGCCAGCCCCGGCGGGCGGCGGCATCGCAGGGCGGGGCCGCGAGCCGCTCCGCCACGGTGCGGGCCGCCGCGGCCGACCGCCGGGGTGTCTCCGAGAACCCCGACCCGACCGTCAGGACCACGCCGTCGGTCACGTCGGGCGCGGCAAAATCCCTGCGGGTCCAGCTGCCGTCGACGAAGGCCGGCCCGCCGGCGAGATCGGCCAGCCGATCGAGCGTGGCGGCCAGCGCTTCCGGCTGCGCCGGACCGTGCAGCTCGATCTCGCCGCCCTCCACGACGCGGTAGAAACCGATCGGCCCGAGCGGCGTGTCGAAGCTCGACGGCTCGACGCGGTGCAAGGATATGGCGCCGTCGCGCGGGGCACCGTCCGCACAGGCCAGGTGCGTGCCGGGCGGCAAGCCGAGCCGGGTGATCGGTTCGGGCGGTTCATGCTCCAGCGGCAGCCGCGGAAACGAGGTCACCCCGCACGGACGTTCGCGTTCGTGCAGCTCGCGCACCAAGGACTCGAGCACGGTGCGGGTGCCGGCCCCGGGATGCAGACCCAGCAGCGCGACACGCCGGCATCCACTGTCGACGATCCGGTCGACCAGCTTCGGCGGAGGAGGATCCCCGGCTCTGGGCTTGCGCGCGGACATCACCCTCCCGCCGAACGAGACCATCGCGAGCTGCGACTGGAGGCGGCGGTCGGAATCGAACCGACGAATGAAGGTTTTGCAGACCTCTGCCTTACCACTTGGCTACGCCGCCCGGGAAAGGCAGCGCACTATATCGCGGCGCCGAAAACCGGTCAATCGGCGGGGGTCGGCGGGCGCGTCGCGCGCAGCCGCTCGTGGACCTCCTTGACCAGCAGCTTGAGCGAGACCGGCTTCTGCAACAACGCCGCGCCGCAGCGCATCACCCGTCTCCGGGCCGCTTCGTCCAACAGCGTCCCGGTCACGACCACCGTGCGTCGACCCACGTCGGGCCGCGTTGTCAGGGTGGCCTCCAGCCACTCCAGTCCGCCGCGCCCCGGCATGCACAGATCCAACGTCACGGCCTCGACCGGCTGCTCGGCGAGCGCGCGGTCGGCCTCCTCGGCGTCCCTGGCGTGAACGCACCGGCAGCCCGAGCGGGTCAACGCCTCGAGGATCACCTCGGCCACCTCGGGCTCGTCCTCCACGACGAGCACGGTCGATCGAGCCACGGGATTCCCCTCCCCTGATTCGCGGGCTCAACAGTAATTATAAGAGACGCGGGGCGCGAAGCTTCAAAAATAGTGGACAGACTCCCGGCAGAGGCGAGACGAGGGAGAATCCTGCGGATTCGGGCGCTTCCGGGCCGGCGGGCCGGCCCCCGGGCTGCCGGGTCGGCCGTTGTGGGGCATCATATCCCCATGAGCCACTCGATCGCCCCGGGGTTCCTGGTCGCGGTGCCCCAGCTGCTGGACCCCAACTTCCGCCACTCGGTGGTCCTGATGCTGGAGCAGGGGGACGAGGGGGCGATGGGCGTGGTGGTCAACCGCGAGAGCGCGCTGTTGTTGCGCGAGCTGTGCGACGACCAGCGGATCACCTACCGCGGCGACCCGGGCAAGCACGTGCGCGCCGGCGGCCCGGTGCAGCCCGAGCAGGGACTGGTCTTGTACGCCGACGAGCACCGGGACCCCGACGGCCGGCCGGTCGTCGACGGGTTGCACGTCAGCGCCTCGGCCAGCACCCTGGGCCGGCTGTGCACCCTGCCCCGCGGCCGTTTCCACTGCTACACCGGCTATGCCGGTTGGGCCCCGGGCCAACTGGAGCGCGAGCTCGGCGAGGGCTCGTGGATCGCGGTGCCCGCAACGCCGGCCGTCGTGCTGGACTGCCCGCCCGACGAGATGTGGGAGCGTGTGCTGCGGGACAACGGCATCGACCCCGCGGCGATCGTCGCCGGCGGGCACGAGGCCTGAGCCCGGCCCGCCGTCCGCTCAGGGCAGAAAGCGCGCGGTCTGCTTGAGCTTCCGGGGCAGGTACTCCTCGATCACGTAGTTCAGCCCCCAGCGCGCGAGCGCCTGCTGCTCCGCCCGAACACCCATCTTGAGCAGTTGCGTCAAAGCGTTGGACCACGGCTTGTGCCGTTTGAAGAACGGGTCGTTCTTCAGCGCGTCGCGCGCGCGCTTGACGTCGACGTCCTTCAGCGGGTGCGTCGGCAACTTGTAGTCCAGGATGTCCTGCGGCGTGACGCCGAGGAAGCTCGCCTGCGGCACGCAGAAGAACTTGTTGATGTGGGCGGCGTTGCCCGAGCCGACCTTCAGCGTGCGGTAGATGTTCGAGATACCGTAGGGGTCGCAGTCGACGAAGGCATACACCGGCAGCTTGCACTGGTCGGACAGCCGGCGCACGAACCGCCGCGTGGCGCGGGTCGGCACCCCGGCCATCGAGATCAGGATGCACTTGGCCTTGTTCCAGAACTTGTGGCTCTGCAGGCGCTGGAACATACCGCCGGTCTCGATGCACAGCACGAACTTGGCCTTGGTCTCGAACGTCAGCTGCTCGACCAGCGACGGAATCGAGTAGGCGCCCGAGCCGAACCGCGTGCAATCGATACGCTCGGTCTTGCCGCTCTCGATGTCGGTGTCGTAGACGATCAGCTCTCCCGCCACGGCTCCCCCGTGCTCGTCGGGGACGTAACGCAGCTGCTCGCGGCTGACCCCGTGGATCGAGAACATCGCCTCCATGTCGTCCATCACGGTGTCGGATTCGGTCTGCTCGTCGAACTTGGCCTCGCCCCAGTTCTTCGACTGGTAGTAGGCGTCCCGCTTGGTGGCGAAGTCGTTCGTCTCGACCAGCTCCTTGCTCAGCGCCATCATCTTCAGCGACTGGGCAAAGGTCTTGGCGGTGTTGACGGTCAAGGTACGGGTGGACTTGTCCCGGCCGATCTCGAAATAGCCCTTCTTGACGTCGTAACGCACGTTGCCCAGCGAGCGCACCGGAAACACGATCTCGGGCTTGCGCAGCTTGTCCACCTTGCCCTGGATGCCGCTGGCGACCTGGGTGATCGCCTTGACCGTGGTGCGGTCCTTCTTCGCCTGTTCCGTCTTGGGGGATCTCATCGGACTCGACTCCTGTTTCAGGCCACTCCGCCGCGCAGGGTGCGGCGGCGCATGATCAGCAGGATCACGGCGATCGTCACCAGCGCGAGGCCCTGGACCAGCAGTTGTTGCGTCAACGGCGACAGCGCCGAGAAATCCGGCGGGAAGCCGGCGATCCGCTCGCCGGTCGCGAAGACCCAGACGGCCAGCAGCACGCCGGTCAGACCGCCGCCGCCGACCATCCCGGATCCGAACAACACGCCCTGCTCGCGGCGTCGGTCGGCCTCGGCCCGGGGCTGGCCGCGGGTCAGCAGGTGGCGCAGCAGTCCCCCCAGGAACACCGCCGCCATCGTGGACAGCGGCAGGTACACGCCGACGGCGAACGGCAGCACCGGCAGGCGCAACAGCCACGCGCCGAGGCCGATCCCGACCCCGATCAGGATCAGCGACCACGGCAGCTTCTGGTCCAGCACGCCGTCGATGATCAGCTTCATCAGCACGCCCTGCGGCGCCGGCAGGTCCTCGCCGCCCAGGCCGCCCTCGGCCGTCCGGTGCAGCACGCCGACCACGTAGCACACCACGCCGGCCGAGGTCACCACGCCGATCAGCTCCCCGATCTGCTGGAAGCGCGGCGTGGCCCCGAGCAGGAACCCGGTCTTGAGGTCCTGGGACGTGTCGCCGGCGATCGACGCCGCGATGCAGACCGCGGTGCCGACCATCAGCGCCGTCGCCTTGCCGAGCTGGTCGGTCCAGCCGAAGGCCAGGAACACCGTGCTGGTGCCGAGCAGCGTCGCGATCGTCATGCCCGAGGTCGGGTTGGAGGTGACGCCGACCAGCCCGACGATGCGCGAGCTGACGGTCACGAAGAAGAAGGCGAAGACCGCGATCATCAGCGACGCCACCAGCCGCACGGCGACGGAATCCAGGTAGCCGAGAATGCCCGGCACCAGCGTCAGCACGAGCAGGATCGCGCCGAGCAGCAGCCCGACGGTGCGGAACGAGAGGTCGTGATCGGTGCGCTCGCGGGCCACGGCGGCCGCGCCGCGGCGGATCTGGCTCAGGCCGAGACGGAACGACTCGACCATCGTCGGGATCGAGCGGATCAGGGTGATGATCCCGCCGGTCGCCACGGCGCCCGCGCCGATGTAGCGCACGTAGCGGTCGCGCAGGTCTCCGGGGTCCATGTCGCGGATCAGCCGGTCCACCTCGGGGTAGAACGGCGACTCGAGCCCGCTGCCCCACCAGTTGATCACGGGCACGATCACCAGCGCCGACAGCGCCCCGCCGGCCACCATCACCGTGGCGATGCGCAGCCCGAGGATGTAGCCGACGCCGATCAGCGCCGGGGAGACGCTGACCGCGATCGTCGCCTTGGCCGGCAGCGCGATCTTGAAGCTCGAGGCCACGAACTTGAACCCGTCGGTGATCAGCTTGAACAGCATCCCGACGCCGATGCCCCAGAACACGTTGCCGGCCTGCTTGCCGCCGCCCTCGGCGGCGACCAGCACCTCCGCGCAGGCCAGCCCCTCGGGGTACGGAAGGTTCCCGTGCTCCTGCTTGATCAGGTAGCGCCGCAGCGGGACCATCGCCAGCACGCCGATCAGCCCACCGGCCATCGCCAGCAGCGTGAGCTGCCGCCACTCCGGCCCCATGCCCCACATGAACAGCGCGGGGATCGTGAACAGCACGCCCGAAGCGACGGACGAGCTGGCCGATCCCACCGTCTGCGACATGTTCAGCTCGAGGATGCTGTGCCGCAGTCCCAGCGCGCTGAGAATCCGGAACGCCACGACCGTCAACACCGCGACGGGAATCGAGGTGCTGATCGTGAGCCCGGCCTTGAGACCCAGGTAGGTGTTGGCCGCGCCGAACACGACGCCCAGGATCGCGCCGGACACGACCGCCTTGACCGTGAACTCGGTCAACGAGCGCCCGTGGGTGTACGGGACGTAGCTCTGCCCTTCGCGGATCTCGTAGGCGGTCGCCGGAAGCCGGCCCGTCGGGCTCGTCTCGTCTGCCATGCGGGTTCCCCTCCGACTGCAGTTCCCGGCAGACGTTCGGCGCTGCTCGCCGGGCCGGGCGGTGCGCTACCTTAGCACGATCGAGGGGTGTTCCGGGACGCGGGGGCGACGGCCGCGCCGGTCAGATCGCGTCCAGCGCGGCGCCCAGATCGGCCAGCAGATCCTCGACG